>CAYLZW010000010.1:0-49889 GCA_964388085.1 uncultured Myxococcales bacterium
CCGACCGGAGACCCGGCGTGACCGACCTGAACGACGTCGTGAGCCAGCTCGCCGCGCTCAACGCGGCGTTCGCGGGCTCACCGCAACAGCAGCCCGCGTGGCATGCGCCGAGCACCGCCATGGTGCCGGCGCAGGCCGCGCCCTACCCCGCTCCCGCGCAGTCGATGAACGTCGGGGCGCTTTTCCAGGCGGTGCAGCAGCTCGGCGCTGCTCAGGCGTCGCAGGAGCCTCTCGAGGCACCGTTCGTCGACGAGCTCCGGCAGGTGCGGGCGAACGTCGCGACGCTGTCCCAGCAGCTCGAGGCGCTCGCTCAGGCGATGCAGCTGATGGTGCGGCAGGTGGGGATGGCCCTCGCTCGTCCGCCGCAGGTGCAGCAGCAACCGCAGCTGCCGAGGTCGCCGCCGTTGCCGCAGCAGCCGCAGCAGCAGCGCACGATGACGATGGCGAGGCTGCCGCTCGTCGACCCAGAGCAGGTACGGCTGCTCGACGACGAGGAGACGCAGTCGACGACGTAGGCGGTACGGAGAAGACGAGGGGCGGCGAGCTCGTGGGGCGCTCGCCGCCTCCCCGCCGGGGGTACGCGCCCAGAGACACGGCGATGGGCCGCCCGGCGTGCTGGCCTGGGAGATCCAGGCTCGGATGCTGCCTTCGCCATTTTGGGGAGCGTGAACGTCTGACGTCTTCGAAAGGCAGGAACCCCCTGGAGCGCTGGCCCTGGGGGAGCGTCGGCATGTGCGTCGTGCTCCAGCAAGGTGACCGAGAACCTCCTCCGCCCGAGCGACTCCTCGAACCCGGCTCTCACGCTACTCTCAGGTGCGTGCGAGCGAAAGCACGCAATCCATGAAGATTGGACGCGACTGATGACTCGCCTCGTACTGCCCTCGTTCAAGGAAACCGACCTCGCGCAACCGATCTGTAAGGTTGCGGTCCCGTTGCTGTTCGAGAAGGGCAACCAAGGCGTCGTGCTTGGGACCGCGGTCTTCATCGGCAACGGAATCGCGCTAACGGCAAAGCACGTTTTTGAGGAGGCTCTCCTGCAGTTCGAGGGGGTCTCGCCCGCACACGACGGACATCAAGAACTCGCTGGGACCTTTACGGTCACGGGGTTTCAGTTCGCGAGCAGCACGGCGGGTTGTGCACGGGTCTTCACGAAGGTGTGGACATCGCCGCATAGCGACATCGCGATCCTGATGACCGCACCTGTCACGAAGGAGTCCGGGTACGCCGTCTCCCTCAAAGCCACGACGCGGGCGCCCCGTGTCGGCAGCACGCTTGCCGCGTTCGGATACCCCTCGAGCGAATACGTGGCAGGCGACCAGCGAACAGTGCAGCTCACGCCGTCGACAACGATGAGCACCGTCATCGAGGTCCACCATCAGCGTCGCGACCAGCGACTCTCATTTCCCTGTGTCCACACGGACGGCCGCTACGACGCAGGAATGAGCGGCGGGCCTGTCGTCGACAACGAGACGGGTCACCTCTGCGGCCTCATCTGTTCGAACATGCCGCCATTTGCGGACGGCGAGGCGCACGTCTCGTACGTAGCGCTCTTGTGGCCGATGCTCGCGACCCTGGTCGACGTCCCGATCGACCCACCGATTGCCGGTCGTTATCCGCTCCTCGAGCTGGCGAAGCGCGGTGTTATCCAGATCGAGCACTGGAGCTCGGTGACGCTGGACGGTGAAGGCCGCCCTTCGGTGAAGGCAGCGGACGTCTATGGGTAGCAGCGCTCGCGCCGCGCACGGCCTGTGAGCTGCCCACACAGAGCACGGTGACGGGCGGGCCCAGTCGAAGCCTCGCGAGCACTTGAAAGGGGGCCTTCGACGAGGCCGCCGGGGAGCGCACCATGGACGAGCAGACCTACATGTCGAGCCGGGAAGCCGCCACGTACCTCGGCCTCACCATCGGCGCGTTCCGCATGGCGCTGCACCGCGGCCGGCTCAAGGCCTCCGGCCGCCTCGGAAGGCGCCTGCTCTTCCTGAAGAGCGACCTCGACGCTCAGGTCGCTATGATGCCGGGACGACCCGTGACCTCGTCGTGCGGCTCCCCCAGCGAGGAGAGACACCATGAGGAACACGAAGAAGAGCAAGAGGCCGGCGCCCGGAATCCGCCGGGTCGGCCAGGACGAGTACGTCGTGCGGGTAGCGATGCGGGACCCCGTGACGGGGAAGCACCGCGAGAAGGAAAGGAGGCTTCAGGGCGTGACGATGACCCAGGCCCTGACGGTGCGCGAGCAGCTCCGCGAAGAGCTGCAAGAGCTCATCGACAAGGGCGACGGGCGCCGCATCTCGGCCACGCCGCGACAAGGAACGTACGAGACCCTTTCGGCCTACGCGAAGCGGTGGCTCGCTCACGTCGAGAGGACCGGTAGGAAGAGGCCGCACGTCGTCGCGCGCGACGTGAACAAGCTGGACGTGCACATCCTCCCCTTCCTCGGTCATCTCCCGCTCGACCAGATCGGCAAGCGCGAGCTGGCGACGTGGATGGAGGCGCTCTCGAGTCAGAAGAGGCGCGACGGCAAGAGCTACTCGAAGGAGTCGCTCAGGTCGGCGTGGCGCCTCGTCGTCACGATGCTGCGGGACGCGCAGGTGCTCGCCGACCTGGAGCAAGACCCCACCCAGGGGATGCGCTTCCACTCGAAGGCGGAGAAGACGGGTACCAAGCACACGCTCACGCGTAACGAGCTCACTGCCCTGCTCATCGCCGCCGACCACGAAACCCCCGACATCCGCGCGATGATGTGGGTGATCGCGACGACGGGGATGCGCTTCGGCGAGGTGTCCGCCCTCGAGTGGGAGGACATCGACTTCGAGCGCGGGCTCGTGCACGTGAGGCGCAGCCAGGTCGAGGGGAAGGTGTTCCCGACGAAGACGTCGACCAACCGCAGTGTGCCGCTGCACCCGACGGTCGCGTCGATCCTGAAGGAGCACCGCGTGTGGCTCGAAAGGCGGCGGAACCCCCGCGGCCTCGTCTTCCCGTCGACGCAGGGCACCTACCGGTCTCCGTCGATCATGACGAAGCCGATGCAGAGGTGCGCCGAAAGGGCGGGCATCGAGAAGACGGTGAGCAACCAGGCGCTCCGTCGGACGGTGAACAACCTCATCCGCCAGACCGCCGGTGAAATTGCGGCGCGCGCCATCACCGGGCACGCGACGCAGGCGATGACCGAGCACTACAGCGACGTCACCGTCGACGAGAAGCATCTCGCCCAGCAACGCGCCCTGGGCGGGCTCGTTGGGGTTCCTGTTGGGGTTCGTCCAGAATTCGACGAAAACCCCAACGAGACGATCCCCGTAACCCCTGGAAAAGTAATGGCGCGCCCTGAAGGGCTCGAACCTTCGACCCCCGGCTTAGAAGTCCGCTCCGACTCCTTTCCGGGCTTTCCGTCACGTCCGTCCAGACCTCTCGCACGACGCTGCCGAGGGGGCCTTTGCTTCTGCTGAGTGCCGACGATTCCGATCATTCTGAACATCCTTGCTACCCCCCTGCTACTGGCGTCCCCCCAAGAGCCGCGCCTACTTCTCGAAGGGCCGCCAGCCGAATTCCTCCACCTGCTCGTCGCTGATGAAGCCGCTGCGGTACTCGCCGCTGCCCTTGACGTGGCACCACCAACCGTCGGCGTCGCGCGAGTCGAGCACGCAGACCACCTCGGGTGCGGCGACTTCGCCTCCGACCACCCACGTCGACGGGTCCGCCTTCGGCAAGTTGGCATCGACGAGGTGGGCCTGGGTCTGAAGGGCATCACCCGCCTTGCCGACCTCGGCCATGAGCTCGTCGACGCGAGCGCGGAGTGCGGCGCGCTCAGCCACCACGTCCTCCACGTCCTCAACGACGCCGCGGATGGCGCCGTTGCCCTCGCCCACGATGGCGCCGTGCATGAGCGCCACCGTCCGGCACGCGCCGAGGTGGTCGGCCTTCAACCGTTTCACCTCGGCCTCGAGCTCGTCGATCGTGGCGACCAGGTCCGGCCCGGCGTTCAGTAGGCACGCGATGGCTACGGCGTTGGCGTGACTCGTCGGCCCGTTGCCCGTGAAGGCGATCGTTCCGCCCTCCTCGTCCTCGGCGTGCACGGACCAAAACTCACCCGACCCGGCGCGCGTGTGCTTGTCGAGCACGTCGGCAATGAACGCCGCGTCGGTGCGCGGGCCGTCGTCGTCGCCGATGGCACCGGCGCTGATCGGACCTGGCGTCGCCCGGCCGAGCGTGTCGCGGAGCTCGGCGAGCGCTTCCGGCGGAATGCGTCCCGGCTTATCTCCGGCGCTGTAGATGCGGTCGTTGTGGTGGATCACGTGCACCATCTCATCCTCCTCGTCGTTGCTTGGTGGCCAGGTCGACGACATCCGCCGCCTGGTCGTCGGGGGTCAGAGTGAACCGGCTCCACTGCGCCTTGATGAAGCCGCGGCTGAGGTGCCCGTAGAGACAGCGCGTCATCTCGATCGAGACGTGGCCCAGGATCTCCTGCAGCGCCTCGAGGGTGCCGCCGCTCATCAGCCACCACGACGCGAACGTGTGCCGCAGGTCGTGGAAGCGCACAGCGCGATCGACGCCGGCCTCGAGGAGGTGGCCGCGCAGGCGGTCCGAGCTCTTGGCGTCGACGCTGCGCAGCTGCCCGTTTTTGCCTGGGCAGACCAACGGGCCGCGTCGCGGCGTCTCAGCGAGGAGCGCGGCGAGCTCGGGCGCCAGGTCGACGACGCGGGCCCGCTTGCCCTTCGTGGTCTTTCGGCTGTTGCTGCGACGGATGGTCACGACGCCGCGGACGTCGTCGATGTCGTCCCAGCGCAGCGCCCAGATCTCGCCGCGGCGCATGCCCGTGTAGAGCGCGATCGTGTAGATGAGCCGCCAGTCGCGGGCGCGCTTGCGGACTCGCGCCGGCTTCTTCTCGTCGCCGGCGACCGCGTCGAGGTGCGAGAGCAGGGTCGCGACCTCCTCGCGCTCGAGGAACATCACCCGCGGCTCGCCCGTCTTCGGCTTCTTCACGCGGGCGACCGGGTTCGGCCCTAGCCAGCGCTCCTCTTCGATGGCGGCGCCGAACGCGCGCGAAATGAACGCTCGGACGTGCGCGCGCGTCTGCTCGCTGAGCTCCGTCTCGCGCCGCTTCGACGGTTTGCCGTTGCGCAGGAGCCGCTGAGCGGGCTTCAGGTCGCGCAGGAGCCGCGTGACCTGCCCGGCCGTCACCTGCTCGAGCAGCTCGCCGGCGAGCGCATGCGAGAGGATGTGGGCACGCACGGCGCTCTCGTTTCGGGCGTGGCTCGAGGTCCGTGCGCTGTAGCGCTTGAGCCACCACAGCATGAGGTCCTTCAGGGTCCACTTCTGCGGGTTGAGCGTGTGCGGCTCGAGCCCCTTCTCCTGCCGGTGCGCCTGGCGCGCGAGCTCGACGTACTCCTCCTCGGCTGCCTTCTTCGTGCGGCAGCCCTTCAGCTTCACGTAGCCCCAGCGCCCGTGCTTCTTCACGCGCGCGTACCAGCCGTCTTTGCGTCGCTCGATGCCCATCTACGCCTCCCCCTCTTCATCGTCGTCGTGGTCGTCACAGTCGGGGCAGCCCTCGCAGGGCAGCACGCCGCCGCACTCGCAGATGCAGTGATCGCCGCCGCAACCTCGACAAGCCGTGAAGCCGAGGCCTGCACACCCGTCGTAGAAGCTGCATTGGCAGTCGTTCACGCCGCCCTCCCGAGCAGCCGACGCAACCGCCGGTGCTCGCGATAGGCGTCGACGAGATCCTCCTGGAGCTCCGCCACCTCGCGGCGCAGCGCTTCGCTCTCGTCGTCATCGATAGTTGAGGCACCTGTATGCTCCGGCAACTCTCCGGACGCGGCCGTGCCTCCCTGCGCCAGCGGGTCCTCTCCCGTTGAAGGGGTCGTCCTGTCCCGCCATAGAGCCACTCCCCTGGTTGCAGGGGCGGGATTCGAACCCGCGTCCTCCGGGTTATGAGCCCGGCGAGATTCCACTTCTCCACCCTGCTTCAACCGTTCTTCGAGATCCTTGACCTTCTTGCGGAGCCACTCGAGTTCTTGGGCCGCCTGCACTCGCGCGTCGCCGTACTTCTCCTCGTAGAGGAGCATGGCGACGTCCTCCGAATTTCTCTGGTGGTGCGCGACCTGCGCGCGCAGCGCCTCAATGGTGGACGCGTTCTCTTCGAGGACCTCGGCTCGCGCCTCCTCGAGCGCGAGCCCGACCCTCTCCGCCAGGCGCTTCATCCACGCTTCGACATCGAGCGTGTTCTCTTGCGTTGGCTTCCTGCGTGCCATGTTTACCGCTCCCAACACCTCGACGACGAGGTCTCGCAGGTCGTCGACGACGACACCGATTGAAGCTTCTGCCTGACCGTCGAGGGCTGCCTGCAGTTCGCTGAGCGCATTCACCTGCTCGTCCCGCGCGCCCGGCTGCTGTGCCTTCACGCGCGGCACGGTTGAGACGAACGCCCGCGCGGCGGCGACGATGCGCTCTCTCGCGGCGTCGTAGTGGCGGACGTGCTCGAACAGCTGCCTCCATGACTGTCCGTCTTCCTTCAGGAGGTCGTGCGCGCGTCGGCATCTTTCACACGGCACGTCGCACGTCAGGGCGTGCTCGAGGAGGTTTGCTAGCCCGAGAGTCAGCCGCGGCCGCGCCGCGGGCGTCAAGCTGCCTCCCTTGCCCCCGACAGGCTCCGCCGGGAGGTCCGGTCGCGCCTTTGGCTGGACATTCGCTGTCCTCGGGTACGCCCAGCTGCGCACCGTCTCCGGCGACACGCCGAGGCGCGCGCCGATCTCCTTGAGCTTCGCGCCGTGCCGCCCGTCGTCGATCCATTCACGCACCGCGGCGGCACGCTCATCCGGGCTGTGCTTCGACGGTCTCCCCCCGCTACCCATCGCGCGCCTCCGTCTTCTTCTTCGCCTTCCGCCGACGAGGGGCGATCGGGACGACGGTGCCCGGCTTCGGGTCGCGCCAGATCGCCATGACCTCGTCGTCGCTCAGCCGGTTGTCGATGGCCTCCTGCACCTTCCAGGCGAGGCCTTCGGACGCACCTTCGCGCAGTGCCTGGACGACGAGAGGCTCGAACCGAGGCTGCCCCGTGTAGATGCGGCGACAGGGGATCCGCTCCTTCTCGGCGTGGTCGTAGATCGTCTTCGGACTCACGCCGAGGAGCCCCGCGACTTCCGCGGGCGTCAGGAGGTTCCCCGTCGTCGGCATAGCAACCATCCCCGACCCCTACGCGCGCGCGGCGCGCAGCTCCTTGAGCTTGTTCAAGGCCTCTTCCTCGGCCTCGTCGAGGTGGAGGGGCTCGTCCGGCGTCGTCAGCTTGAAGTTGTGAGCGCTCTCGTAGACGCCGAGCGCGTGTGACCACTTCTCCGGCAGCCCGGCCGGTCGGTCCTGCACCACCTGGTCGAGCGCTTCCTTCGTGGTGGCGGCGTCGACGGCGTCGAGGTGGGCGAGGAGCACTTCGGACGTCGTCTTGCGCGGCTCCGTCGGCGGCGGCGCGGCTTGCTTCACCGCCTCCTTCGCGCGGTCGGCACCGGAGCGCGGCGCCTTCTTCGGCGGCTGTTCCTTCTTCTCGTCGACGACCTCGCTGTCGACGACGTCGCCACTGTCCGCGGGCGGGGCGTCGTCGACGTCCTGCGTGAACCGGTCGCTGAGGCCGAATGCATTGAGCGTGGCACCGACGTGCGCGCGCTTCTCGGCCATCTTCAGGACGGTGTTCTCGGCGTCACGCGGCGAGCGGACGTACTTCGTCTCAAGCGTCGACGCAGAGCCGATCGCCTCACCGACGGTGATACCGTCCCGTCGCATGATCTTGCAGCGGACGATGTAGCGGTAGAGGCCGCGGCTCGTGCCGTGCTGGTCCTGCCGCTCGTACCAGCGAAAGCCGCCGTCATCCTTCCGGAAGCGCCCGGTGCCGGCAGCGATCATCTCCTGGATGACCGACTCGGCGGGCTTCGACTGCGCCTTCGCCCATTTCGTCGACGTCCACTCGACGATGCGGTCGTGGTCGATCTCCTTCTCGATGATCTCGTAGACGGGGTAGCAGCCGAACGCGACACACAGTCGCTCAGCGCCTGCCTTGAACAGGACCTCGCGGTCGGTGCCCGGGACCAGGCCGTAGTCGCGCTTGCGCTCGAGGGCGCCCTTGATGAGCTCGGTGACGTCCTTGTGCGCCTCGATCAGCGTCGAGGGTGCGGCGATGGGACGGATGAGCTCCAGCGGCTGCTTCGGACGAGGGGCGAGGGCGGTGGTCATACGGCTCCCTTGAGGACGACGCGCATGACGCGCGGGCCCGGTTTGACGACGGTGTGCGCGGCGATGAGCTCGTCGCTGGCGCCGGCCGCGCGCGCGACGGCCTCCCAGCTCACAGCGGTGACGTCCTTGCGCGTGTCCCAATGGACGCGGCCGCCGTCGAATGTGGCCTTCTTGGCGTCGCCGAGGAGCTGCTTCAGGCGCGCCCGAGCGGCGAGCTTCGCCTCCGACGCCGCCTTCTCGGCCGCACGCGCTTCGTCGTACGCGAGCGCCGCGTCGATGACGCTGGCGTCGCCGTCGATCGCGAGCCCGTTGTCGCGCCGGTGGAGCGCGTCGAACACCTCATCGGCGGCCGCCCACTGCGCCTCGGTCATCTCGTCGCCGGGCGCCTCCTCCAGGAGGACGTGATCCGCCCACCAGCGGCCGGCGAGGTCCTGCATGCCCGCGATGGCGCGCGTGTCGACGTCGATGGGGTAGCGGCGCAGCTCGTCGGCCTCGACGTCGAACGCAAGCACCAGGAGGTGCGCGGCGCCCAACAGCCCGGCGTAGTGGTGGCCCTGTACCCACGCGAGCGGGTCGCAGTCGTCAGAGCCGTCGGGGCCCCACTTCTCGCGCTGCCGCATCCCGAAGGTCTTGACCTCGACGACGGTGCGCGTGAGCGGGTCCCACCCGTCCGGCGTGCCGCCGAGGTGCGGGCGGCGCGCGTCTCGGACGAAGCCGGGCCGCTCGAGCGCCCGCCCCAGCTCACGCTCGTACTCGGCGAGGATGGCGGGCTCGAGGATGCGGCCGCGCCACATGGCGGCGTTGTCCTCGAGGTCCGGCGCGCCGTGAACCTTGTCGCGCCAGACGTGCAGCGGCGTCGTGTACGGGTCGACGCCCACCAAGGCCGCCATATCCCTCCCCGTGATGCACGTGCGACGCGCCGCCAGCCACGCTGCCCGGTCTGTCTCTGCGCTCAGCATCGCTCGCCCCCGCTATCCAGACGAACGTCTGGGTTTGCGCTCACATGATCCGATCCGAATTTGCCCCGCCCGGTTTGCGCGGATCCGGCCTGGGGGGCTTCGCCCAGGGCCACGAGCTCCTCCCGCATGCCGGCGAGCAGGTCGGCCAGCAGGCTGTAGCCGCGGTCTCGGGCGTGCTGCTCGACGTCGCGGCAGCTCTCGGCGAGGGGCTGGGTCATCGGGCACCGCCTTCGCGGTCAGCATCGTCCTCGGCGAGCGCAGCCCTGAGGAGCTCTCGGGCGAAGCCCTTCCGGTAGTGCTCGACGTCGATGGTGGCGGCGAGGGGCGGATGCTCGTCTCGGATGTACGCCTCGGTCCGCTCGTCCTCACCCTTGAGGACCGCGTGTGCGCGCTCAGCGGCGGCGCGGAGCTTGGTGGTGCGCGACTTCATTGCCCACCTCCGAGCTTGCTGAGCGCGGCGAGCGCGGCGAGCCCGGCGCAGCGCGAGCACTCGTAGCCCACCACCGTCACGGTGCAGCTGCAGCAGGTGACCCGCAGGACGGCTCGGGAGAGGGCGACCGTCTTGGTGAGTGTCTCAGCATCGACCGACACCATTTTGCGTCGCTCGAGCGCCGCCGCCGGACTCCGATCGGGTGCTTGTGTGGTGACCATGCTCCGCATCCTGCCTCCTTTGTGTATCCTGGCGCAAGCCTTAAGTACCTGGAATCATTAGACTTTATGGAACCTATGGAACCTTTGGACTCAGCGGACAGCACGGAGCGGACGGACGCCGACGCCTGTCGGCAAACTGAGTACCGCAAACTATTAGCGCAAGGCAATAGCGAAAACTGCTTCTCTTGCGCGCAGATCTCGCCCGTGCGGAACTCACTCCCGGTAATGGTTTAGGGCACCTATACTGCGGGGCATGCAAGCGTTGGCGACACGGCCTGAGGACGACGAGACGATGTCTGCGGCGGAGTTCCTCCGCATCAGGAAGGACGTCCTGGACGTCACCCAGAAGGAGCTCACGTGGCGGATCGGCCGGACTGAGGCCATGATCCGGGCCTATGAGACCGGCAAGAAGCCCATCCCCATCGCCATCGTGAAGTCGATGCGCTGGGAGGAGCAGAAGGCCAAGGCGAAGAAGGCCGCTGAGCCCGACGAGCCCCAGACGGACGACTGAGCCCGGTGTCGATCTTGGACTGGCAGCTAGACGAAGCGACCTACGCCATCGCTGACGTCGAATCGACGGGCGTAAACGTCGGCCGCGACCGCGTCGTCGAGGTCTCGGTCGTCCACCTGCGCTCAGGCCTACCGCCACGGCTGGTGCTCGACACGCTCGTCGCGCCTGGGCGCCCGGTCGCCATGACGCGAGTGCACGGCATCAACGACGAGATGCTGAAGAGCGCGCCGACCTTCGCCGAGGTCGCCGGCGACGTGCTCGGCGCGCTCGCCGGCTGCGTCGTGGTGGGGCACAACACGGCGTTTGACCTGCGGGCCCTTCGCTTCGAGCTCGAGCTCGCCGGCGCCGTCATCGAGCTGCCCTACCTCGACACGCTCGCGCTGCGCCCGATGCTTGGCCTTGGAGGTCGTTCGTCGCTCGACGAGCTGCGCCAGGAGCACCGCATGCCCGCGGTGCCGCACCACGCGGCCGCGTTCGACGCTGCGACGGCAGGGTGCCTCCTGGCGCTCTACCTGGCCGAGGCACGCCGGCGCGGCATCACGACCTTCCGCGAACTCGCGTCGCTGAAGGGCTGCACGTTCGCCGGCAGCCTCGAGTCGGCGCCGCTTGGTGACCGCTCGGTCCGTCATGCGGCGTCCGGCCGGCGTGTCTCGAGAGCGTCGGCGATGGGCATCCCGATCGGTGCACCGCTGCCGGCGCTTGTCGGCGCGGGTAGCGGGGCGGGCCGCGTCGACTACCAGACGGCCCTCCTGGACGCGCTCGCGGACCTGGTGCTCACCGACGACGAGCTGATGCGCCTCGAGGAGCTGCGCCGGGCTCAGAGCATCGGAGACGCGGAGCTGCGCGCCGTGCACACGCGCGTGTTCACGTGGGTGGCGACTCAGTGCGGCGAGGACGGCTTCGTCGAGGACGATGAGCGAGCGCGCCTGGCTCGGCTACATGCATGCCTGTCGAGGCTCGGCTGGGCACCGGGCGAATAGGGAGGATCTGAGGATGAATCGACTGGCGTTGTTCCCGCTTCTGCTCGTCGTCGCCTGCGGCCCCGATACCGAGGGCACATACGAAGGCGGCCCCGCTGACGCGGGAGAGCAGTGCGTGGCCGCCGGCGCCGACTGCGGGGCGCCGGACGAGCAGTGCTGCGAGGGTACGAAGTGCTCCGCGACCTCGTATCAGTGCATGGCGATAGACGACGACTGCCGCTTCAGTGGCGGCTCGTGCTCCCGCGACGGGAACTGCTGCGACGAACTCGTATGCACGTCGCGGGGCGTCTGCGATCAGTAACTGACCGGCTCCGTGATGCAGCACGAGAGCGCAGCGACCTGCGAGCCGATCGTCACCGAGTCGTTACCGAGACGCACGTGCAGATTGTTGCGGCCAGGCATGAGCCGCCAGTACAGACTGAACGTCAACAGCGTGGGCGTCGTCGCTGAGCTCGAGAGTGCCTGCGAGTCGCTGGCCAGCTCGGTCGCGTCGTCACCCCACACGTCGGCCGTGATGTTCACCGTGCCGGCGGACGTGTTGCGCGCGAGCACGAATAGATAGCCGCGCGTATACGGCCCGTTGGCGACGGGGGCGTGCGGGCGCACCCAGGGGCGCGCCACCCACGTGACCTCGGCCGGATCGTTCGTGCCGCCGATGTTCACGTGCTGCACCCACGGGTCGCCGACGCTGTTCTTCCTCGTGAAGAGCGCGCCACCGATGGCGCCGCCCCAGGTGAAGATGGGATGGAGCATCGCGGCGCCGTAAGGGGGCCCGCTGTGGTCGTGGCCGGTCGTGCCTTGCGGGTTGCGCGGCACAAGCGGGGTGTCGCCGTCGACGGCGCTCGCGCCCTGCGCCATCTCGTGCAGCCAGCGAGGCCGACCGGCGAGCATCTGCACGATCTCCGCGTCAGCGGGCGCGTGCGTGCGCACAATCGCGTCGTGCAGGCCGGTAAGGCCGTTTCGGCTAATCCTTGTCGACACGTCGTCACTCCCCGTCGAAATACCAGTGGTAACCGCAGATGCGCGCGGCGCGCTCTGCCTTGGCGATGCCGCCGTCGAAGATCGACAAGCGCAGCGCGTTCACGACACCGGCGACGAAAGCGATGCGGTTCCCGGTGCCGGCGATCGCGCCGAGGTCGACGTAGGCGAACGACGACGTCCCGCACGCCGTCGTCGCGGCCGAGCGCTCGGTGAGCTCGCCCCCGGAGGTGGTGCGGGTCCGCGCGTAGAGCACAGCGGAACTCGTGCCCTCGGGGTACGCGACGAGCACCAGGAGGCGCAGCCGAGACGTGTCCACACCCTCCGGGAATGAGGGCATCTTCATGACGTCCTCGACGACGGTCGTCTTTGAGTCGAACAACGCCGCCGGCGCCCCCCAGTTGTTCGTCGCGTAGTCCGGGATGCTCTCCGACGCTGTGACGGCGCCGAGCGGGCAGGCGATGAGCGGCAGGTCGACGGTGCCCTCAGACGTGTGCACACGGTGCGAATGGTCGTGGAACACGTCGAGCGTCAGATCGTTACTGCCCCCGGCGGGCGCAGCCGTCATGTACTCGGCGATCGCCTGCTGCGTGCGGTTCAGTGCGACGGTGACACCGGCGTGGAGCGCGCGCCCGTCGGCGAACATCGCCTCGTCCCAGTCGGTAGCGAGCAGCGCTTCTCCGCCCGCGGTAGTCTCGTGGTCGACGGGAAATGCGATCGAACTGAGGTTGCTGGATGCGGGCACCAGCATCGGGCCGGTGTTCTGCCGGGCAAAAAAGATTCGCGGCGCGCCGTGCCATTTACGCATAGGCTCGAAGGGGCCGATCAGCGTTTTGACGAGGACGAAGTAGCGCTCGCCGCCTGTGAGCGTCCGACCCGAACCGTGCCACCGAAAGTCATTCACCACGCTCGACGCCACCTCGCCGGCGTGCGCCCATGCCGTGTCACGCACCTCGATGTCGACGCCATCGGCGCCCTCGGAGAAGTCGATCTCGATATCGAAGCTCGTCTCACCACGCGGCAGCCGGATGGGAATCGCGAAGAGGTAGATCTCCTGCGTACCGTCCTCGTAGCCAGCTGCCGGTCGGTCCGCGCCGAGTAGCGCGACAGCCGCGGCGCCGAGCGGCACGCCGAGAGGCGCCCCCTTCCCGCCGCCGGTGTGGTCGACGAGCGCGGGCGGCGTGTTCTCGCCGGTCAGGTTGTCGTGCACGAGCGCCGTGTCACCCTGAGCGTTGCCGATGACCGTCGTGTACTGCAGCGACCCGGGATCGCACTGTTGCTCCGTCGCGCCCTGGAATGTCGCCGACACCTTGCGCGCCATCAGCTCCACCTCGTCCGCGGATCGCTGCCGCCAGCAGCCTGCATCACCGCAAAATCATCCTCGCCGTAGTCGGCCGCGTTCGTCGTGCCGCTGTTACCGATCTTCGGCCAGCAGCCGGTCGCTGTGCTGGGGATGCCGGCGGTCTGCACGACGATCGTGTGGGCCACGGCGTCCAACTCGAGGATCTCCGCCTCCTCGATGTCCCCCGTCGACGCGTGGTAGACCTCGAGCGTATTGCCCACGGCGAATGCCTCAACGGGAGAGTCCAGCGCCGGGTCGCAGCTCGGGTCATTCGGGTCGAGCGTGACCGTGTCGTTGAGCTCGTATGTGCTCGTGACGTTGGTGATGGCCCCATAGGGCGCGATTAGGTTCGCGCTGTCGACGACGCGCATGGTCAGCGAGATGCTCGCGGTCTCCGGGTCCGGGCGCCGCGCGATGATCAGCGCGCGCGCCGACGACAGCCGAGAGCCCTCGAGGTCCGGCAGGCGTGGGTTGCCGAGCTCGACGAACCTCCCCACACGCAGCCCCAGGGCGTTCCAGGCGGCCGCTTCCGTGACGATGACCTCTGCCCGGCTGCGCTCGAGCAGCGCGCGCCGCAGAGCCGCTGCGACGTTCTCGGGCGTCATGATGGTGCCCGGCACGATGCGCTGACCGGCGCCGGCGAGCGCGTAAGCGCGCGCGTCGACGTGGAGGAACTTGGACTCGACGACGAGCTCTTGCGCCGCCTGAGGGAACCTGTTTCGCAGCTCCCAGTCGGTCACCGAGACGCGCACCGTGTGCTCGCCGGCGATGGGCTGGTAGTTGGTCCTCATCCGCACCGTGTGAACAGCCCGCTGCTCGCTCGGCCGCGCGTCTCCGTCGCTGTCCCAGAGCGCGGTGTCGTCGTCGATCGTCGGCCCCTGCACCGTCAGTGATGGCGGCGCTGAATCGCGCATGCGGCCAAAGCTCAGGCGGCCGTCGCCGTCGAGGTACCAGTAGGCGCCGGTCGCGACGCAGAACTCACGGAGCAGCTCGCCGACCTCGAGCGTCTCGACGAGGAGGTGCGTCCACTCGACGTCGAGGCCGCGCAGCCAGTAGATGCTGCCCTCGCCGGGCGCCGCGTCGCCGCCGTCGATGTTGATCTCGGCCGCGGGGATACCCGCCCCGAACTGCCACTGTGGCCCGCCGTACGCGCCGCGCGTGATGCCCGGCAGTACGTCGCTGGTGCCGTTGGTCCCGTCGCCCTCGATCGACGTCAGCAGCGCCAGGAGGATGTCTACGGGATGCCCCTGGAGCAGCGCCACATGCCGCAGGTTTGTCGCGACGGCGCGCACACCATCGCCCAGGACCTCGCCCGGTGTCGGTGAGAGCAGCTCCGGCCACTCCACCGTCAGCGTTGACCCGAGCTCCGCCGACATGAGCCGTAGCGAGAAGATGCCGCTGTGCTGCGTCGTGGCGAGGACGTGAGAGACGGGGGCGCCGCGCACGACGAACTGCTGCGCCGCACCAAACTCGGCTGCCGTGAAGCTGTCCCCATAGATGCCGCTCCCGCCGTTGGCGCCGATGTCCGCCACGTCGCGCAACCCGACATAGCACCGTGCATCGCGGAAGCGGTCGGACAACGGCCCGCAGTCCATCACCCACTCGTCGCCAGGCCCTGGCTTCGGTACGTCGCCGAGCCGGTAGGTGCCGATGGTCTCGAGCTCAGCCACCGTGCCGTCGGCGCGCTTGTAGCCTGCCTTGACCGTGACGCGCCTGCCCGTCCATGACTGCGGCTGCGGGGTCACCGCGGCGCCGGCGTCGGCCGCGAGGCCGCCGAAGTGGTCTTGCGCGCTCGTGCCGTACGCACTCCGCGTGACGCCGGTGAACGTCGTCGACGTCTTGCCCGTGTATGTGAACGCCTCGGCACCGACGTGAAACACGCCCGCCGACTGAAATCCGCTCGTCGACGAGACGCTCACGACGCCGGCGCCGGTCATCGCGGTGCCGCGCAAGACGTTCGCCGTGAGGTGCGACGAGGGTCGCGCGCGCGGCGCAAACGTGGCGAGCAGGACCTCGTCGTCCGTGTCGCGCAGCGTGATGGTCACGCCGCCGCCGGTGACGCATCGCTGGTCGAGGTCGAGGCGCTCTTCGCCGAAGGACGGCGCTCCGTGCAGGCAGAGCACCTGGGTCTTGCCCTCGAGCAGCGTCATGCGAGCCGCCTGCCTGCGGTCCCTGCAGCGGCGAGCGCGGCGGCATCGGTGTCAGTGACCGCGGCATCGAAGAAGGCCACCTCGTCGAACGCCGTCTCGGCCGCCCCGTTGCCACCCTCGACGTCACCATCCGAGTTTAAGAGCCGCCCGATGGCGGCGTGGGCCGTGCCGATGGGGATGCTGTCGGCGAGCACCCCAATCGACTCCCACAGTTCGACCGCCACCAGCGCTCCGTCGACGTAGACCTTCACCCGGTCTGTGCCGTCGCCGCTGTCGATGGCCCCGTTGTACGCGACGACGACGTGATGCCACGTGTTGTCCTGGATGGCTGCTGCGCCTGTCCGGACCGAACGAAATTGGCTCGGGCCCGACGTCAACTTGAAGAAGAACGCGCCGCGGACCTTGCCCTCAAACACGTCGAGCCACACCTGCCGCTGCGCGTCGGCAAAGGACGCCTTCCCGAACAGGAACCTCCGCGTCGTCGTCGAGGCGCAGCGCACCCACATGGCGACGCTGAACGCTGCGTCAGCGGGCGTGATGTACTCGTTCAGCACGTTTCCGAGGGCGAGATGGAAATCGGTCCCCTGCAGCGCCTGGTTCACCTTGCCAGCGACGATCGCGCCGTCGACGATGGTGCCGTCGCGGCCACCGACCGGGTCCGACACGACGGCGCCTTCGACGTCGGCTGTGTCCATCGACCAGTACGAGACCATGCTCGCCAGCGTGATCGTGATGCTGAACGGCGCGGACGCCACGGTGCCGACCGAGTTGGTGGCCTCGACAACGATCCCCGCGTACACGCCCAGGGTGGTCGGCGTGCCCGAGATCTTCCCGGTCTCAGCGTCGAGCAAGAGGCCTGGGGGTAGCGTCACGCCGCTGGCCCGGGCGAAGCTCGTCCCGGTCGTTGTCGGCGACAACGAGAACGCGGTACCGAGGGTAGCGTCGCCGTCGGCGTACGCGATACCCGGCAGGACCGGCGGCGTATCCGATACCGCCTGTTCGACGAACGCGTACGGTAGGCCGTCCACCTCGACGACGAACACCAAGTCGAGCGCGTCCTTGTCGCGCGTGTCGTCGCTGAAGCTCACGCCGCCACCGTCTTACGCAGCTCGATGTCCCAGCCCCACCGCGAAGGCCCGGTGCCGCGCGACGGGTCGAAGTTCTCGAGTAGCGGGCCCGCCAGGTGGTAGATGCCGAGCGATTCGACCGTCGCAGCGTCGAGCGTCGTGGCACCGGCGGCGAGCTCGTAGCTGCGCAGCTCGAGCTTGCGCCCGTCGCGGATGAGGTCGAGGAACGCGCTGAACGCCGCGGCTTCGTCGGCCGGCGTCTCGTCGGCATGCACGCGGCGCCCGTCGACGTGGCGCAGCCCGTACGCCCGCTCCTCCCGCTGCGCCGCGGCGCGCATCGTGCGGACGACGCCGCTGCGCGAGACGGTCTGCACCGAGCGCGACGGGTAGCGCGCGCGGAACCGCTGGTACGGCTGCGTTGGCACCCAGATGCACGTCGGGGAGAGGGTCGAGGTGACGACGCCAGCGATCGCAGCGAGGGAGTCGAGGCCGAGCAGCGCCAGGTCGAACGACCCCGTGCTCTCGATCGCCGTCATCCCAGCGAATCCGACGGTGACGACGGCGGACGGGTTCGACGCATCGATGTCGAGCGTCACGGTACAGACCGGGTCCGCCGCGAGCGCGGCGAGGAACGCATCGACGATCGCTTGCGCAAGATCGTTGGCGCCACCATCGCCGCGCAGGTAGTAGGTGCCGGCCGGGATGGTGATGGTGGCCGAGCCGCCCGACGTGCTGTAGGCGATCGTGTCGTTCACCCCGACCTCGATGACGACGGACGCGAACAGGGGAATGTAGCGCGCGCTCATCGCGGGGAGATCTCCTCGACACGGATGACGCCGGAGCGGATGGCGTGGCGGAGCCCGTCAGCGACGGCGCGCGACGTGTCCTCTTTGGCGATGCCGACGCCGTTGGTGATGTTGATGTTGATGATGTTATGCCCGCTCGAGCCGCCTCCTGGTGCGGGCAGGCCACCGCCGCCGGGCGACGAGGGCGAGCTCACGGGTTTCGTGATGGCACCGCCCCCACCTAGAAGCGAATCCACGAGCGGGACACTGCCGGCCTTGAGCGCGGCGCCGCCGATGATCATCGCGCCACCGACTCCGGCGACGAGGGCGCCGGTAGGGTCTCCGCCGACGAGACGAGCAGTACCTTCGAGCGCGAACAACGCGCCCTTGGCCGCCATCTCTGTGCCCACCAGGTCCAGGATGCCCTTCAGGATCTCCCGCTCGGCGCCCTCGCGCCCGGACAACACGGCCGCGAAGCTCTCTCCGGTGAGAGTCGCGATCCCGACGATGAAGCTCGATGCCTCCTGCGCTGCGGCGCGCTCACGCGCCAGCCGCTCGGCGACGAACTTCTCGTGCGCGGCCTGGCGGCGCTTTAGCGACTCGCTGTCGGCGCTCTCGACGATCTCTCGCGTCTCGTCGAAGGCCTCGAACTCCGCCTGCCAGAGGATCTTCTTTCGCTCGAGGTCCTCGACGCGGGCCATCTCCAGCGTCTCATTGTGCGCACGAGTCGCGGCCTGCACGTCCATGCCGAAGAGCTGGTCCTCGAAAGACATGTCGATGCCGATGCCCCGACCCGCCCCCTTCTTCGCCTCACGCTGCGCGTCCGCACGCGCGTCAGCCGCCTTCTCCACCGCCTCTTCGCCGAGCTTGATCTGGTGCAGCAACTCGATCGCACGGAGCGCCAGCCTCTCGTTCTCCTGCTCGCGTGCCAGATTCTTGGCGGCCGTCTTGGTGATGGCCGTGAGGCGCTTCACCTCGAGGTCGACGTTCTTCCCGTACATATCGGCGACGTCGCCGTTCTGGTACGCCACCCACGACTTCAACTCCTCCTGCGCGTCGGCGAGCTCCTCCTTGTAGTGGTCGACGGCGACGGTGGCGGCCGCGTAATTCTCCTCCTGGTCACCGATGCGCGCGTCGATGCCGGCCTTGCCGACGTTCTCGAGTTCCTTCTCGAGGGCGGAGACCTGCGCGGCGTAGTCGGCGAGGCCGAACCGCGCCAGGTCGCGCAATTGGTTTTCGAACTCGACGGCCTTCTTCTTCGCCTCGAAGAACTTCCCGGCGATGAGCGCGGCGCCCGTGCCAATGGTCGTCAGACCGAGCGCCAACGGGCCGCCGGCCATGAACGCCATCGCGAGGTTGTCCGCCGCGCCGAGGAGGTCGGACGCGCGCTGCGAGGTGCCGCCGATGGCGCCCGCGAGCCCGCTCGACGCCGTCGCCGCGCCGCCGAGGGAGTCGCGCAGGCGCGGGCCCTTGGCAACCAGCGCGCCGGCGCCAGCGTCGAGGCGATCGAAGGCCTGCGCTGACTTCTTGGCCGTGCCCGTCAGCTGCCCGAGCTGCGTGTTCACGGCGGCCGCGCGCTGCTCGAGCGCGTGCAGGACCTCCGGCGAGAACTGACCGCGCGCCTTGCTGTTCAGCACCGCGTTCAGCTGCTTCGAGCTCCGCGTGAGGTTCTCGACCTGCGTGACGACGTCACGGACGTCCGTCGCCTGCCCACCGAACGCGCGCAGGCGGCCCTCCGTCGCGGAGAGCGCCTTCGACGCGCGCTGAGCCTCGTCGGCTAGCTTCACGGTCTCGGCACGCGACTCGCGGACCTCGGCGTTGTACCGAGATCGGTCCGCGATGAAGGTGACCACCACCTCTTCATTCACTGGGGGGCTTCTCCCTTAGGCGACGCATCAGGTCGGCGCGTCCGGCGCGCACGATGTCGACCGCGTCCCAGACGACGGCGGCGAGGCCTAGGCCTGCGACGCCGAGCTCGCCGCCGGCGGTGCCTGCGAAGAGCTGCTGGACGTTTTCGATCCAGGGGTTCTCGAGGACGTGTCGTCGAGGGCACTTGTCGGTTTCGCCGAAGGTGCCGGCGAAGTGAGGCTCGGGTGCCTCTCCGCGGCAGCCCCAATCGCGTCGCTGATGGAGTGGGCAGCGGGTGCAGTCTCGCTCGTGCAGCTGTCCGTCGGCGCTCGCCGCCCAAAGGCTTTTTTTTCGGCGCCCGTGAGCGATTGGAAGTCGCGGGCGACGTAGAAGATCGGCAGGAACCGTTTCGTGAGGCGCAGCGCCTCGAGATCCTCCTTGGAGAGGCGATCGTCGATGACGCCGTGGAGACCGATCTCGAACGGTCCTTCCTCGTCCTCGAGGCCTCGCGCGCGGACGACCGTGACGCCCACGTAGGCTGTGACGTGCTCGAGCAGCTCTTCACTCAAGCCCTCACCCTTCGCGGCCACCGCGCGGATGACGTTCATCCGGTCGTCGTGCTCCTCCTTGCTGAGCGAACGGATCTGCAGCTCGAGCGAGGCGGCCTCGGGATCGCTCACGTACGGCGAGAGGTCGTCGGCCTGGACCGGGGAGATGATGAGCTCGAGCTTCAGGACGGCGGCGGCCGCGGCCTCGAGGTTGGCGTCGCCGTCGATGGCGATGTTGAGCTCGGGGAGCACGTCGCCGGCGCGCTCATGCCATGGCCGCGCATCGTCGAGGGGGATGCCCTCCTGCTCGTGCAGCTCGCGGCGCGCGCGGCGTGCCTCGAGCTCCGCCTCGTAGCGGGAGCGCAGCATGTCGTCGAGGTTGAGCCACCCCGACACGCGACCTGGGCGAAGGACGTACACAGAGACCTCCTGGTGCTGATCAGAAGAGAGCGATCGAGAACGGGCTACCCGACGTCGGCCGGGTCGCTCGAGCGGTGACCTGCACGGCGCGTTGGCTGCCCTGAGTCACCTCACGGACGCGCAGGCTGGCCGCGCGGAAGCGGGAGGCCTTCGCCTGGCCGGCGGAGCGCCCGGTCTGCCAGAGCAGGTCGTACGTCGTCTTGAGCGCCGTCTGGCTGCCCTGGGCGGCCTGCAGCAGGGCGTCGTTCATCTCGCTCGGCGCCGTGAGCGAGCCGAACGAGATGCGGAAGGTGAGCGTCGGGGCCTTGCTGACGACGACGAATCCGTATTTCCCGCTCTGCGCTGCGTTGTCCGACTCACGCGCCTCGAGGACGAGCCCTGGATCGAGCGCGTCGAGGACCGCCATGTAGAGCGTGTCGCCGAGCCACAACGGGCAGTGGATGCAGCGGATCGGGTTGCCCTGCGTGGGCCCGGCGCCGAAGGCCGGCACCGTCGCGTCGCCAGGATCGCTCCACTCGGAGCCGTTCAGCGTCACCTCGTACCTGGCCGCGACGCCTCGCGGGTAGGTGATACGCGGGTTGCCGAGCGCGCCCTTGATGAGCCGACGACGGAAGCTCTTGATCGTGCCCTGCACGGCGAGGTGCCGGTGGTCGTCGTTGTCGAAGTCCATGTCCCAGACGCGGCCGGCGTACACGGCCTCGCTGGCCTTCGCGTCTTCCGCGACGCCGAGGTCCGTCGTCAGCGCGCGGCACAGCGTCACATCTGACGCATCCTTGGACTCGATCCAACGCGCCTGCAGGAGATCGGATGTACCGCCCTTCATGAGTACGGCGGCGCCGGCGGAGAGACCGGCCCCGTCGAACAGGCTCACCGTCGCGCCGGCGCCCGGCGCGGCGGCCGTCTCGTCACCCGTGTAGTCGGCGGGCGCAGCGCCCATCATTGACGTGAAGAGCATGTCGGTGATCTGCGACCCGAGCGTCGCCGAGCTCACGCTGGTACCTGCGCCGCTGCCCGAGAGACCGTGCAGGTCGAGCGCGAGCCCCTCGAGGTCGCCGATGCTGAAGCCGTTGAGCTCGGACAACGGCTGCCCGTCGCCGCGGTCGTAGTCCCGCGGGATGTCCTCGAAGTCGGTGACGACGTTGCCCCCGGCGCGCTCGACGTAATGCATGTCGGCTGGCGTCGTCGTCCAGTCGTTGGCGTCGTGGAGGCCCAGCTGCAGGTATTCGAGGCGAGAGCTCTTGCCCATGGTGGGCTCCTACGTGTCGAGGTGCTCGAGCGGGAAACGGATGCGGTTGACGATGCCGTCGTCGCCATACGGCTGCTGCACGGCTGGGAGCAGGACGAGGTTGTCGCGCGAGCCGTCAGCGATCTCGACGATGCTCGAGCTGGCCGTGTCCCAGGCGTCGTCGCCGAGGAGCGCCGTCGAGATGGCGGTGTGGTCCTCGGCGATCACGGTGTCGCGGAGGTCGTCGCTCGCCGTGCGCGGGTAGACGACGAACAGCTCCATGCCGCGAGCCATGCGGATACGGCCCGTCGTGAACGGACCGAGCCGCGAGCTGTCGAAGTGGCGGAGGCCGAACGCGCGCGCTCGAGCGCGGCGCTGCATGTCGCGCATGAGCTCGGGCACGTGAGCGAAGCGCTCGCCGAAGCCGTCGCCCACGCGCGTCGGCTCGATGGCCTCGACGAGCTCGATGATCTTCGTCTTGGCGTCGGGGTACGTCATCGGAGGAGCTCCCCGTGGAACTCGGTCGCCGGGGACTCCTCGTCACCCGGGAGCGCGCCGGTGTCGCCGGTGTCGATCCAGACCTCCTTGCTCGCGAGCGTGACGTTGAGCCGGTCGGAGTACTGCGCGCGGAATCGCTCCAGGGTGAGCTCGTTGAGCGCCTCGTCGAACGCGACCAGGTGGTAGAGCGTCGCGAACGCGAGCGCCGGCCGGAGGCTCGACGAGCTCTTGATCGACCAGATGTCGATTCCCTGTCCCTCGAGGTCGGGAAGCAGGCGCGCCTCCCATGCCGCGTCGATGGCCTCGGCAAGGGAGATCGGGCCGCCGGCGATGTAGCGACGGATCTCAGGGCAGGTCCGCACCGCCTCTTCCTGCGTCAGGCCGTGCACGAAGAACTGCGGCACGACGCGGAAGTATTGCTCCCATACGAGCACCGAGCGGCCCTTGTAAGGCGTCGTGAGCGTGGCCTGCCAGATGGCGCTCGCTCGACCGCTGGCGCTTGTCTCGGCCGCGGTGAGCGCGTGGCTCACCTGCAGGCCCTTGAGCACGTCGCCAGCGACGATGGCAGCCGGCAGCGGCGAGCGCAGGTAGAGAACCTGGCCGTCGGTGTCGACGCGCTCGACCTCGACCACGATCGGAAACGGCGTCGCGCCGGCGGCCTTGCCGATGGCGTAGCGGTTGCCACCGACGGGGGCGGTGCCGGCGGCGGCCGTCCAGGCGACCTGCTGCGCACCGCGCGCCGCCGCCGCCAGCGTGTACGACGTCGTCTCGAGCGTCGCCTCCTCGAACGCCCCCGGCGACGAGGAGGCGGTCATCACGCGCACCTCGACACTCGCCACATTGCCGAACGTGCCCTCGTGGTCGAGGTAGTCCGTCAGCGTGTCGGTAGAGTCTTCGAGGATCTGCGCAGGGAGGGCCATGCTTACTGCTTGCTCCCAGGACCGGCGACGGGGAGCGCGAAGTCCGGGCGATGCGCACGCTTCGCCAGGCTCAGGCTGGCCTTGCCTGCAGCCGCTCGAGCGGCGAACTCAGCCCGGGCGATGGGCTGCTCCTCCGGGTGGAAGTGGCGGCCGAGGAAGTGCCGCGCGAGGGCGATCGCGCCGCGCCGCTTCTGAGCGCCGTCGAGCTCGTCGAGCCTGTCGGTCGGATGTAGCCCGAGCGCGTTCCGGACGAGCCCAAGGAGGATCTCGTCGGCACTCGTGGGCGTGAGCTGCGCGAGGGACTCCATGACGTCGAAGCCCAGCGCGGCCGCCTGGCGGACGGCGACGATCTGGTCAGCGGTCAGCCGCGGCCGGATCTTGAGGGCGTACACAGCGAGGAGCGCCGCGATGAAGAGGGCGGCGAGGACGAGCAGCACAATCGTGGTGGTTGTCATGCCGCTCAAGGTAGCGGCCAGGTCGCAGGGTCTACGCAGCGAGCCCCGGGCCTGCGTTCGCCCGGAGCTCGCTGCCGCCGATCAGCGGAAGCGCCACTCGCCGACACCGTAACCGCGCGCGCAGGAGGTACGCCAGGCGATGCCGCGCTCCGCCTCCTCGCGCGTGACGAGCTGGCCGTACTGCAGGTCGTTGAAGCCGTCGACGAACACCTGCAGGTTCACGCAGCCCTCGCCCCAGACCTGCGTCACCATCGCGCCTCGCACGACCTGGGTGCCATCGTGCTCCGAGGCCAGCGTGTAGTCGACGACGTCACCTGGGCGCGGGCGACGAAGCGCTGGCGCCTCGGCACCCATTGCCATCGACACTCCGCTCTTCAGCTGCGTCTTGATCTCTTCGGGATTCATTGGAGCCTCCGTTGAAGAAGGCTGCATCATGGTGGCGGGCCTGGCGGGTCTACTGCGTGACGCGCAGCGCACACGCGCGCATCTGCGGGTAGCGCGCCCTCAGGCGGTCCCAGGTCCACTCAGGCGACGCGACCGGAAGCTGCCCGGCCGCAAGGTCGCGAAGGCGCCCGACGTCGCGGTATCCGACGCCACGGAGCCCGAAGCCGTTGTTCGCTTCGAGGATCAGCACATGGCCCTCGGCCGAGGTCTGCGGCACGCAGAACGTGTGACCCGCGCGTTGCCCTTGCCAGCCCTGCACGAGCAGCCACGAGCGGCCCTGCCAGCCTTCACCGACGGGGTCCGCCATGCCCGACTCGATCGCCGCGTGGACCGGGCCGAACCGGTCACCGATGCACATGAACGCGCGGTGCAGCTCGAGCGACCAGGTGAAGCCCGGCCGCGTCTGAGCGAATGCGTCGACGAGGACGGCCTCGAGGAACGTGCAGCAGTTCGTGACGCGAGCGGTGCCCTTCGCTTCGAGCTCGACACCCACGCCGGGAAGCGGCCACGGGTACACGGCGCGCGTGCGGCTGTAGCGGTACGACCTGAACGCCTCGACGCGCTCGAGCACCTGCTCAGCAGTCGGCCCGGTCACGCCTCACCTCGGATCGCGAGCGCGACGTGCGGGTGCGCCAGGTAGACGACGTCACGGTGCTCGCCGACGTAGCCGTCACGGCCAGCGACAGCGATCCGAACGTTGGTGAGGCCGGGGGCGTCCCGGTAGCCGAGGAGCGGCGAAGCGGAGACGCCGTCGCCGTCGTTGAACAGGTGGATCGGAGTGTGGTCGTTGAGGGGTGCGAGCCAGCCGCGCTTGCGCAACGCGCGGCCCCAGAGCGGGTGCGTCGCCGGCCCGCCGAAGGTGACGACACGGCGGGCGAGATCGGGGCGCTGACGCGCGACCTCGAGCGCCACCGCCTGGCCCGCTGAGTGCCCGACGACGACGTCGAAGCGCCGGCCGTCGACCGCCTCGAGGACGTCGCCGACGCAGCGCTCGCGCAGGCCCGGCTCGCCGACCAGGCGCGCGAGGTCGGCGGTGATGAAGCCGGTGCTCGGCCAGCGGCCCTCGACCACCTCGACGTCGCTGCCGAGGTACGCCGCCCACCGCGCGCCGTAGCAGTCGGTGCGCGGCGTCGCGATGCCGTGGATAGCGAGGACGCGGATCATGGCAGCAGCTTCGCCACGACGCCGACGAGGACGCTGAGGCCAGCCAGCCCCCAGCACCACTTCTCGAGCGCGCGCACGCGCTTCTCGAGGTCCTCGACCTTCGCGCTGAGGTTCTCTCCGGCCGCACGAGCGAGCGCCAGCTTGATGTCGCTGACGTCGTCGTGCAGCTGAGTCAGCTTGTCGAGAATGGGCTGCAGCTCGGCGGTGCTCACGACGCAGGACCTCCGGAGGCCACCCCCCGGAGGCCATCAGCGAACGACGAAGGGATCAGGCGAGGGCGACGCCCTGCTCCTTGAGAACGCACCACTTCGTCGCGCCAGCGACGAGGACGAGCTTGTCGCCGACGTCGGCGAACGTCGCCGTCGTCGCCGCCGTGCCGCCTTCGACGTTGGTGAGGGCAAGCGTGACGTCGCCGCCGTCAACCGTGTGCTCGAGCACCAGGAGCGCGCCCTCATCCGCCGGCGCGGCGAGGGTGACCGCCATCGCGCCGGCTGTGCTGTCGAACGCGACGTAGCCGCCCGAGAGCAGGTTGATGGCGCCAGCGGCGCTGATGATCTCGGAGATAGGGACGATGTCGTCCCCGCGGTTCTCGGTCGTGAAGCCCGTGCGTCGTGCCGTCATCTCGCTCCTCTGCTCAGCCCTCGGGCTGCGTCGTCGTCAAAACCGTCGTGGGTCCTGGGGCTCAGCGCTCGTCCGACCGCTTCCGCTCGATCTTCCGCGCTCGATTGGCCGCGTGCTCCGCAGCCTTGTCGCTCGAGGGCACCTTGCCGCTGCGCGGGTCGCCGTAGCGCACGTAGCGCTCGGCGAGCTTGTCGCGGCCCTTGGTGGTCACCTCACGCGCCACGGCCGGCCTTCTTCTTCTCGTCGGCGTCGGCCTTCTTGTCGGCCTCCGCCTGCGCCTTCGCCGCCGCGTCGATCTTCGAGGCGTCGGCCTGCGCCCGCGCCTGGTCGGCCGCGTCCATCGCGACGTCGGCCTTGCCGTCAGCCGCACGCGCGGCCGCCTCGGCGGCGAGGAGGGTGAAGCGCTCGCGCGCGAAGATGCGATTGCGGACGCGATCCGCGGCGTCTCGCTTCCGCTCCGCGCGCGCCTCGAGGTTCTTGGCGAGGCGTTCGTCGGCACGCGCGTCCCACACCTGGGCTCGCGGAATCGGCTCGAACATCGCCTTCCCGTCGCGCCATGGCCTGAGCGGCTCGGTGACGTAGTAGAGCGGCTCCCCGTCGGGCGCCTTCTTGTTGAGCAGCGCTTCGATGGTCTGGCGCCCGGCACCGCCGGCCTTCGGGTTGCCTTTGGCGTGACCGTCGTCGTACCGGATGAAACTGAAGCCATCGAGAGCGGAGCGGATGGTGATCGCCTGCACGGGGATTCTCCTATCGGGGAAACGGTGAAGAGAGAGAGCCAGCCCCCCAGCTGGCTAGACCGCTCAGGCCGGCGCGAGGCTGACGAGCTCGACGAGGAAGTCGTCGTTGCGCTCGCCGGTGATGCCCTTCCAGTTGCCCTGGAGCTCCGCGCCGCGCTCGCGGTGGTCGCCCTCGAGGGTCCAGACGATCCGGCGGCCCTGGACGAACGCCAGCGCGCCGACCTGCCCCTCGCCGTCCTCGGGGGCGCCCCAGCCGCGAAGCATCATGCCGCCGACGACGCCCGCACCCGCGTTGACGGTCTGCCGCACACCCTTGCCATGGACGAACACGGGAACGCCGAGGAGCGCCCCCTTCAGGCCGTTGCGCGGCATGTTGGCGCGGTGCTCGACGATGCCCGCGAGGTCGCGGTCCCAGATGGTGCCCTGCAGGCCACCGCTGGTGATGGCGATCTGCTTGCGCAGGTTGCCGTGCTGCTCCTTGTCGAGGCAGGCAACGATGTCGTCGTGCGGCAGATCGTGGTCGCCCTCGAGCATCAGGAGCGCGTCGTCGAAGTCGTCGATGTCGAGAGCGGCGGCATCGCTGCCGACCGAACGCGACGCGCCCGAGAACAGCCCCGTCGTCTCGTACTCGAGGGTCTCGTAGAGGCTCGCGCCGACGATGCGGGCCTCGGGCAGCACCGCGGCGACCTGCTCCTCGAAGGTGCCGCGGTTGAAGAGCTCCGCCACCTGGTCGAACTTCGTGCGGAGCTCGACGGCGTCGTTCGTCAGGGCCACGATCATGACGGCGAACTCGCTCGGCGAGAGGCTGAGCGAGTCGAGGGCGAGCGGGGTCGTCTCGGTGAAGCGAACGCCCTGCGTCGCGGCCTGCGCCCGACCGGGGTTCTGCCAGCGCGAGAGCTGCTTCGACGTGTGCCCCGGCTGGACCGAGTAGTAGTTGATGAGCCGCGCCGCGACGATGTTCGCGCGCTCTTCCTCCATCACGGAGTCGCTGAGGGCGGCGCCGTGGTCGAAGGCGAGATAGTCGGTGGTGGTATTGAACGTCATCGCTTTCCTCGACGGGCGTCAGCCCTGAATCGGTTACAGGACCAGAAACAGAAGCCTTTCTCAGACCCAGGGAACCTGCGGCTTCGGAGCGCCGGTCTCGCGCAGCTTCTTGCGCCACTCCTTGCGCTGCTCGTCGTTCATGTCGGCGTAGTTGCCCGGCGCCGACTGCGTGGAGGCCGGGCCGGCCCCGGTCATGCGCTTGGTGCCGGAGGCCTTCTCGTCGAGGCCTGCGCCGGCGAGGAACGCCTTCATGGCCTCGACGGACGGCTTGTCCCCGAGGGCGGCGCGCTTCTCCTTCGGCACCTTCTCGAAGGACGCGCGGACCTCGTCCTCCTGGCGCTTCCGCTCGTTCTGCGCCCACTTCACGTCGGGATCGAGCTCGCCGAGCTTTGCCTTCAGGCCTTCCTTCTCGGCGCGCTCGCGCTCGAGCTCCTTCTCGAGACGATCGGCGACGGCCTTGTGGTCGCCCTTCGCCTTGAGGTCCTCGGCGTCGGCCGCGGCTTTGTCGGCCGCCGCCTTCTCTTCGGCCGCCTTGCGGTCGGCGAGGTCCTTGGCAAGCGCCGCGTTCTGCTCGCGGAGCTGGGCGAGCTCCGCCGCCGCGGAGTCGTTGCCTCCCGTACCGCCGCCCCCGCCGCCACCACCACCACCGTCGCCGGCGTCACCGCCGGACTCGCTCATGAGGACTGCAAGGGGGAGAAGAAACTTCGCGAAGCGCATGGGACCTCCTGAGAGATTATTGGTAGCAAGCGATCTGGAGGGTCTACGTTTCCTCGCGCATGACGCCCTCGCGAAGCATCCGCCGCACGACGTCACGCAGGCCTTCGCCGCTCACGCCTGCCCAGCGGCGCTCGGGTAGATGCCCGTCCCCGCGCTGGTGGTAGCCGCCGATCCGGCGCAGGTCGGCGTTCGCCGCGCCGAATGTCACCTCGACGCGGTCCTGGCTCACCTCCCGCCGGACCTCGCGTACCTCGAACGGCGCCCCCTCGAGGACCTGCGCGGACGTTCGCCCAGAGGCGGCGCGATGCTTCAGCGTGTCCGCGTCGAGGGGCGCTAGCGACGCACCGTTGACGTCGAGGTTGCGGCTCAGGCGCTCGCGGATGTGTTTCGGGACAGCGTCCGAAGCGACATCGGCGACGCGCTCGAGGTCGACGCCCACAGTCCGTCGCCACGTCGCACCAGCACCGCCACCGCCGATGAGCGAGCTCACTCGCCCACCTCGCCATCCCGATCGCCGCCGCCTGACGCTGCTGCTTGCTTCACGAGCGCGCGAGAGAGGCCGGCCGCGAAGGCGGCGCTCTCGTCGGGGTACAGGCCCTTCATGACGGCGCCGCGGGCGCGGCTGATCTCGCCATTGGCGACCGCCTTGTCGATGCGCGTGTCGCGGGCGGTGGGATCTTCGTACGCCGGCGGCGCGTCCGGAGCCATCCGGTACACGTTCGCGTCGTTGTGGATCGTGGTGCCGAAGAAGCGATCGTGAATCCGCGCCATGCGCTCGAGCAGCTGCTCCTGCTCGTGCTGGATCGCGTACAGCTCGCGCTCGCGGGCCGCCTTCTCCGCGTGGCGGTCCTTGATGAGGCGCGAGACACCGGTCATCGGCGCCGAGGGCTCCTTCGAGAGCGAGTCTTCGCTCTGGCGCTGTGCCTTGGCCTTCACGCGAGCGAACGCGTCGATGACGTCGAGGTATTCGCGGATCTTCGGGTTGCGCGTGATGGTCGAGTACTTCTCGCCCGGCCGGCCCTGGTTGAAGGCGCCCGGGCCGACGACCAGCGAGCGTTTCTTCGTCGACTCCGTCTCGAGCCACGTCTCGTCGTGCGCCTGCATCTGCAGGATGAAGAACAGGTTCGTCCAGCTCTCGGCGTTGGCGAGCTCGAACCGCACGTCGTCGCGATTCATGTCGATGAAGGGTCCGTCGGGGATACCGAGGTGCCACATCGTCATCGGCAACGGGAGGTCCCACTCGACGCCCTCGGGCGGCGCCCACACGTTGCCCTCCTCGTCGAAGAACATCCGTCGCCAGTTGCCGAACGCGACGTCACCGCCGGCGGTCTCGATGCTGCGCACCTCGAGGAGGTACCGGCGAGACTCCTTCGTATCGACGGCGCCGGCGCCGCCGGACACGCGCGTGATGACGGCGAGGGCGTAGTCGAGCGAATCAGCCCACGGCGCGAACGGGACGATCCATACGTCGCACGGCCAGAATGGGCGCAGCACCAGGCGCTCGTTGACGTGGTCAACGTCGATGCGCAGCGGCTGGCTGTGCGTGACGTTCACCCGACGCTCGCCCTCGAGCATCACCGAGTCCATCTTCGCGCGGCGCACCATGCGGTCGAACTGCAGGGCGGCTGGGTTCGCCTCCTCGAGGACGTTCCCCTTCTCGTCAACGATCGCGTCGGAGAGGAGCATCTTCCCGGAGCGCTCGATCCAACGGCGCGAGACGCGGTCGTACGTCGTCGCATCGAGGTCGGCCGAGAGCCGCAGCGTGGAGACGCCCAGCTTCGTCATGCGCTGGTGCGTGTGCGGGTAGGTCTTGCGCAGCCAGTCGTCGAGCACCGCCTCCGTCTTCTTCTCGTAGAGCAGGCGGCGCTTCCTGACGTGGTCGTCGTAGTGGGTGCCGTAAACGGTCGGCTTCCACTGCCGGCCCATCTTGAGCAGGTGCTTCACCGCGCGCGCGTTCAGAAGCCCGTCGCCAGCAATGGCTCGACGGGTCTCTGCCGGAATCGGGTCATAGACGCCGCTCACGGGGCCTGCTGGTCCACAACGGCAATGATCTCGCCGAACTCGAGCTTCAAGTGCGGCACGCCATCGATGCCGATCTCGTCCCCTGCATAGCGCTCGAAGAAGACACGCTGCCCGATCTCGATGCCCTCGACCTGGTCGCCGATCGCCACGACTTCGCCCTCGTTCGGGCGCTTCTTTCGCGCCGTCTCAGGGATGACGATGCCGCCAGCGCTCGCTGCGTCGAGGCGCACGCGCCGAACGAAGACTTTGCTGCCCAGGGGACGGACACTCACGCAGGACCTCCACGAGAAGGCACAGCGTAGGAGCGCGGTCGCGGGGTCTACTTCAACAGCGGTGGTGCCCCTCGTTCCCGCGCGGCGCGCGCAGCGGCCACCGTGCAAAGACGCCGTAGCCCACAGCGTCGGAGCCGTGATCGAGCGCCGGTTCCCCGCTCCCGTCGTCCTTGGTCTTCTCCGGCGTTCCATCCTCGCCGTAGCTGTGTTTCGAGAGACATTTCAGGATGTACTTCGCCCGCGTGCCGTCCACCGTCAGGAGATCACGACGGATGCGGTCCTGCACAGAGTGAGTCCGGTCGCGAACGGGCGGGTTCTTCGGCCGAATCCGCACCTCGAAACCGGCCTCCATCAAGAGCTCGATGTCGCTCTGTGTCGCCTTGTGCCCGCTCTTGCTGTGCGATCCGGCCGCGTCGCCATAGACCACGAAGCGGGAGGCGATGTCGGGCCAGGAGTAGTCGAGGCCCTGGTCCCAGAAGAACTGTTGCAGGTACTCCTTGGTGCGCTCGATCTGAGCGAACGTGTCGCTCGCGCGCCCGACGACCTCTCCCCAAATGTGCAGGTGCTCCTCGTCATCCTCGGTCTCGATGATGCGGCCGATGGCCCACGGCATCGTGTTGTGGCCAAAGTCGCAGAGCAGGACGAGCTCGCCGTCGAGGGGGTCCCTGCAGTGCCCGTTGTGCTTGGGATTTTTCGGGTCGAAGAACGTGTAGATCCGGCCGTAGCGCGCGACGAAACGGCCGTCGATGTACGCCTCCCGCTCAGCAGGGCTGAGGTTCGAGAAGTGCAGCCGGATGTATTCCTCGGGGCTTGGGTCGAGGAAGAAGTTGTCTGTCGTCTTCGCCGGCACCTTGTGGAGGCCGGGCAGGCCTTTCCCCTCGCAGGCTTCGTAGAAGAGTCCCGTGAGCTTGTCCGGAGTGCCGAGCTGCCAGACCTCCTTCCGCTTCGCCTTCGGATGGCGTGCACGCTTGCTCGCCTTGTCAATGAGCGCGTCCTTCTGGTGGCCGGCCTCGTCGATGAGGACCGCGCTCGCGTTCACCCCTACGACGGACTGCGGCCGATCCCCTGAGCGCAGGTACACGTCGAATCGCACGCCGTCGCCGAGGTCGATCTTGATGCGCTGCCGCTGCTCGTTCCAGATCGCGTAGAACCCCCACTCCTCGGCGAGCTCCTCGAACTGCGGCACGACGACGTCCCGAATCATCGGGAACGACGGCTCCACGATCATCGGCGGGATCGGCCAGTTGTCCTGGCCGAGCTTCAGGCCGCCGAGGACGAGCGTCATGGTCTTGCCGCTGCCGTAGCCGCCCGGCGAGGCCTTGTTCGGCGCGCGGCTACGCAGCAGCTCGCCCTGGTGGGGCAGCACCGGTAGGTGCTCAATCAGCCCCATCGTCGCCCTCGCGGGCCGCGGCACCCGCGGCCGCGCGTGCCCGCCGGTTCTCCTCGACGAGGAGCTTGTACTCCTCCATCGACTTCACCTCGGCGAAGGCGATCGCCCGCTTGTCCGTCTTCTCGGCGTTCGGGTCCTCGTACTTCTCGTCGACGAGGATCTTCTTCGCGCCCTCGACAGCGGCGATGCGCGCGCGGAGAAGATCGGCCGACGCGCGGGTCCTGTACGAGGCCGCGAACACCGCCTCGAGCGCAGTCAGGCAGTCCTCGAGCGAGCGCAACTTCGTCGGGGCGGCGAGCTCGATGACCGCCCCTGGCTCCTCCTCGTCGAGTGCGGTTGCTGCGCTGCCGCTGCTGCTACGACGACGGTTCGCGCCCTTGGCCGGCGAGGGCGGGTCGCTGACGAGCTTCACGCCGGCGCGCCGCTCGAGCACGTCGCGCTCCGCCTGCGCCCGCCGCTTCGCTACCGCCTTCGCCGCTCGACCCTCGGCCGCCTGCGCCTTCCGGTACGCGATGGCCTCCTTGCTCGTGGAGTGCCCGCTGCAGCGCCAGAGCCCGTCAGGGTCCGGGTACTTCACACCGTTCGGGCAGAGGCCGCCGCTCTTCGTCGGCGCCGGGCACTTCGTCCCGGGCCCTGCACCACGCTGGGGGGTCTCGTCCGCCACAAATACAGGCTAGACGCGGACTTGCGGTCTCTACCCCCGCCGCCTGGAGCGTGGCCTTCGGGGGGTCGCGCCCATGGATCGAGGTGCCACCCGCGCGCCGGCCGGGATCCGGGCCCTCAACCGATTGAACATGCCCCCCTACCCTGCGGCGAGGACGCTCTTCGCTTCCGCTACGAGCTCACAGTCGGGGTCCACAGGCTCCTCGTCGGGCTGTGCGTGGTAGCCGCCACACCACGGGCAGCCGTCGTCTACGCAGGCCGCTACGATGCCGAGCGCGAACCGATGGTGCTGCTCGACCATCAAGGCGTAACCCGGCCCTCTTGCCTTCTCTGCCATGCTGACCCTCCCCGTCGCTGGCGAGACTACTCGTCCGGGCCGCCCCCCGAGAAGTACTCCTTCTGCCGCTCAGCCCAGTCGTCGTCGAGGAGGCCAAGCATCAGGCCACGGGACACGATGCCAGGCTGCTTCAGCGCGCCCTCCTCCGGCACGAGGTCCCACATATGCGCGTCCCGGAAGCCTTCACGGTGGAGCATGGTGACGGCCTTGACGGGGCTGATGCCCTGCCTCAGCAGATGCTCGGCACGACGCCACCACTGGCGATCCTTACGGCCGACCGTCTGCTTATGCCTCGGACACCAGGTGCCGCTCGAGGTGGGTCGCCTGCACGTACGCACAGCACAGCGCGCGACCTTCCCGTCATCTCGGCGCGGGACCTGTAACCGAACCGGACAGTTCAGCCGGTACCCGATCCTCCTCCCGTCGCGCTCTCTCTTCGCCAGGCCGAGCGTCTCCAGGTCGTTAGCCCAGGCCATTGCCGTCTGCCGCTTCACGCCGAAATGCACAGCGATATCAGCCGCATTCGGTGCTGGCCTCTCCATTTCCTCGCGCCACAAGAGGAACAGCGCGACTGCGAGTGCCTGAGCGGGAACCCTTGCCTCAAGCAGCAACTGTAACCGAACCGGACAGTTCGCGGCGGCGTCGCTCACGGGTGATCTCTCCTGGTGCTCCACTCGAAGCAGCCCCATCGCCCCCGGTTTCTCGTCGTCATGGAAGGACGCACGCCCTGACGGCCGACGCGCCGAGACCGCTTCACGAGCTCGGTGACACCCTTCCGGCCATCATGAAGGCGCGCTGGGATGACGAGCCTCATGCCCGCTTCCTCCGCATCTTCACGTCGAACCGATTGAGCGCGTTCTGGACACGCTGCAGGCGCTTCCTCTCCACGGCCTCACATTCGCCGCAGGGACGCTCTGCTACGTGCTCTCGGTCGTAGTCCCAGACCGTGTGCCCGCACTCGAGATCATCCACGACGTACGCGTGCCCTGGGGTGCGCCTCGTGACCCTTCGGACCGGTGCTGCTGGGCTCGAGCGCGGGACGACGGCGCTCATACTGGGTCTCCCCAGTCGTCCAGGTCGTCCAACAGGCCTTCTGGGCTGTCACCACCTTCCCGAGGTGGTGACAAGGTGATGACACCGGAAACCAGCTCCTGCCCTGCCTTGTCACCACCGTCATCACTGTCACTACCTCTCTGGTAAATGACATCCGGAGTAGAGCGCTGCGCGAGTGCGGATACGTCAGGGCCTGCTAGGGGAAATAGTGATGACGGTGGTGACGGTGGTGACAACGCAGGCGGGGCCTGCGTCTCTGCTGTCACCACCTTGTCACCACCTGGCCCGTCGTCAGGAGGTGGTGACGGGTCGTAGAAGCGGTATTCCCGCGCTGTGCCTACGCGCTCGAGCCGGCGCCGGGTGTAGCCAATGCGGCGGATGACCTGCGCCGCACGCATCTCGTCCGACTTGCTGCGCTTGGCCTTCTCGAGCCCGACGGCATCGAACACGTCCTGCGTGGTGACGTACGGGCGCCCGCGTAGCCGGATCGACAGCGCTTCCCACGGGTCCACCTCGAGCCGCTGGGCCTGCTCCTCGGCCACCTGGTCCAGGAGCGAGCGTTCCTCGAGCCACCAGCGCTCACCCGCGTCGAACGCAGCTACCGCTTCGGCCCACAATTGTTCTCGCACCTTCCTGAGTTGGTCTACGCGCGCCGTCCGGCACCGGATGGGCCAGAAGCGTCGGTTGCCCGTCGGATCCCGGAGGTACGTGTCGTCGTTCGTGCTCGCTGCGAACACGCAGCGACGGGGGACCTCAACGAGGTGGCGGCCATAGGGCGGGCGGTACTTGTCGACGCGTCGGGTCACGAAGGCCTTCACCCGCGTCACCTCGCTCTTCTTGAGCGCGTCGAGCTCGGCCAGCTCGATGATCCAGCTACCGCCGATAAGCATGCTGGCGTCCTTCGAGCCCATCTCGGGGAGCTCGTCCGTGAACCACGGCTCGCTGAGCGCTCGCAGCGCGGAGCTCTTCTTCATGCCCTGCGCGCCCTCGAGCACGAGCACATGGTCGACCTGGCAGCCCGGCCGCATCGCTCTCGCGACGGCGCTGATGAGCCAGCAGCGGCCGAGCGCCTGCACGAGCGGCGTGTCATCGGCGCCGAAGTACTCGGTGAGCCACTTGTCGACGCGCTTCTCGCCGTCCCACTTGAGGCCTCGCAGGAAGCCGACGAGCGGGTCGAAGCGGTGGTCGCCGGCGACGGTCATCAGGCAGCGCCCTACGACGTCGTGCCCGGCGCTCATCCGGTAGTCGTCCTCGAGCCACTGCGTGGCGCGCGTGGCGTCGTCGTCGGTGAGCTGACGAGGGTAGGGCCCCTTGCTGTGCCAGGGCGGCGAGCGCATCACCTGGGCCTGCTGTGCGTGCTCGTCGAGGCCCATCACGCCGCGCATCCCCTTGGCGTGCTCGAGCACCAGCATGACGTTGCCGAGGCTGCCCTTCGGCACGCCGCCGTTGCCCATCAGCAGCCGCCGGCGCCATTCGTTGTCCTCGGAGGAACGCGGAGCGGCTACCGCAGCGAGGTGCAGGAGCTTCTCTTTGCTACCGCCCTGCTCGAGCCATTCGACGACGTCGTGCCCCTTCTCTCTCACGGGGAGCTCGAGCACACGCAGCTCGCCGACGAGGGAGAGCAGCGTCTCGATGACGTGGTCGGCGAGCTTGCGGCCGGGCCCGTCGTTGTCAGGGAGCAGCACGACGCGCGCGCCACGCAGCGGCTCGGCGAAGTCCTTCGTCCACGTCTTGATCGCGCTGGCGCCGCCTGCGTGCGTCGTCGAGCAGAGCCCGATCCCAGCTAGCGCCTCGGCGCACTTCTCGCCCTCGACGATGAAGATCGGCTCGTCGGCGTCGGCCGCCTTCAGGACCTCGGGCAGCCGGTAGAGGACCTGGCGCGGGTGCCGCTTGCTGACGCGGTTGCCCTGCTCGTCGAGGTAGCCCTGCGTGAAGTCCTTGCTGCGCCCGGCCTTGCCCGGCTCCCAGCGCTCGATCGTGTAGAGGACCTCGCCGGCTTCATCCCGATACGTGTACGTCGCCACGACGCGGCGCTCCGCTGGCTTCTCCTCGAGCTCGACGCCAGCCTCGGACGCCGCTAGCGCGACCGCCTTGGGGAAGCTGAGGCCCTCGTTCTTCTGCAGCCACTCGAAGAGGTCGCCCTTCGCTCCGCAGCCGCGGCACAGGTAGACGCCGCCGTCCTTCTCCGGGCTCACGAAGAATGACGGCGTGTCGTCCTCGTGGAACGGACATTTCCCGACGAGCTGCCCAGCCTCCGGCTTGAGCTCCACGCGGCGGCCGACCACCTGGTCGAGCGGCAGGCGGCGCTTGATCTCGTCGAGCAGGGCGCGATCGAATGTCATGCGCGAGCGATCTCCATGTTGTCGAGCACGGCGCGGAGGCGGCGATTGCGGCGCGCGCCGGCGCCGCAGGCGATGAGCTGTGAGTCCTCGAACGGCGAGCTACCGCCGCCGACGAAGTGGATGCGGTACTCGAGGACCGCGGCGTCGCAGATGCCCTCACGACGGTGCGCCAGGAGGTACTCGCGGTACCAAGGCGTGCCCGTCCTCGAGGGGAGCAGCAGGAACGTCGTCGCGGTGCCCTTGCGAGCCTCCTCGAGCGCGCGCGCCATCCACGGGCCGATGTTGTTGTAGGGCGGGTTCAGCCAGACGTAGCCGAACCAGGGGTTCTTCCGGTCGAGGCCGTCGTGCTCCTTCGTGTAAAAGAGCCCGGCCTTCGCCGTGCCGCTCTCGCACGCGACGTCGAGGTCGAAGCGCTGGCCGAGCTCGCCCTCCAGGCGCTCGACGAACCACCACGGCGTCTCGAGCGTCTGCATGCGCGGCCCGTGCGTCGGCAGGCGTCGACGACGAGGGAGGCGCACCGTGCGCGGCAGGCGAAGGGGGGCGCTCACGTGTCAGCCTCAAAGTACGTCGCTGGTTGCGCGCCCAGCGCCATCGCGCGCACTGCGATGGCTGCCGCGCCGAACCCCTCTTCCACGGCAGCCGTCCATTCAGCGCCGGCTGCGTTCTCTGCGTTCTTCTCCTCCTTGCGCCTCTCCGCAGTGATGGCCTGGAGACGGCGAAGAAGGTGCTCGACCTCCTCGAGGACCTCGCGGCGCCGCGAGTCGGTCAGGTACCCGAGCACGCGACCGGCGCCGGGCATGCCGAGATTCTTCGGTAGCATGCGCGCCTCAGAGGTCCGCCCGCTCTGGCTCTCGATCCTCTTCGCCTCCTCGTACGTGTAGATGCCCGCCTCGAGGATGGTGGAGTAGTAGCCGCACCGGTCCGGCCCCCACCACGCCCCGTGCTTCATGCTCCAAACAAGCCACACGTCCCGGGGAGACGGCGCGGCCCGCTTCTTATAGGGAGCGGCGAGGGCATCCGCCGTCGCGAGGATGCGACGCGCTTTCCACACGGGCGTGTCGTCGTCCGCCTCTTCGTAGTTGCTGAGCAGACCGAGCGCCTCTTCCCGCGCCTTCCGCTCAGCAGTCAGCGCCGCTCGAGCACGCGCAATCATCTCGTCGTCGCCGGCGCTCTCGCTATTGGCATCAGCCCACGCCAGCAGAGTCTCGATCGGGTCAGTCATCGTCTTCCTCCTCCGTCTGGTCGACACGGATGACGCAGACCGCCTTCACCGCGCGCCGGCCGGCCAGCGGCACCGACAGAGGCAGCGACACGACCGGCTCGACGTCATCGGCGGGGCGCGCGTGGTAGTTCTCAGCGACGTAGAGCGCAGCTACGAGGCGGGCGGCGCAGTGCACCTCAATGACGCCGTCGTCACGGGGACCAAGCCCGGCGACGATCCGGTTCGCCTCAAGCAGCTCCTCCAGCGAGTACTCGGCCAGCGAGGGCGGGCGCTCGTCGACGATGCCCATGTGAACGAAGTGGACCTGCATGCAGGCCTTCGTGATCTCGCGGGCGCGTGCCTCGCTCATTGGCGTGTGCTTCGCGAGCTCGGCCTGCAGCTCGGCGATGCGCGCGCGATAGGCGCAGGAGCGGCGAGCGTCGCTAGCGCCGAAGGCCTGCGCCTCCGCCTCCTCGAGAGGGACCGCCGCGGCGCGCAGCGTCTCCATACCGGCTCGGTATGCGGCGAACAGCTCGTTAGTGATGCCGCCGCGCTCCACCTCCGCGGCGTCCATGGCGTCGTAGTTCTCGACGACTGCCCGTGCGGCTGTGAGGAGGTCAGCCACGGGTCACCTCCTCGAAGATGCGCTCCGCGGCCGCGGCCGGCTCCTCGCCAAAGATGCCAATGCGCCGCTTGCCGACGAGGAGCGGTCCCCACATCAGCCCCTTGACGACGTGCAGGCTGGGCGTGGGCGTGACGATGATGCGGGGCACCACCTCGAGGCCGTGGTCCGCGCGGGCCGCCTCGAGCTCGTGCCAGCGGGCAGTGAATGCGTCGGGCAGCGCCGCGACGTCCATGGCGAGCTGCTCGCTCATACCGCCCTCCCGCTCTTCTTCGCCTTCTTCTTCTTCGAGGCCTTCTTCGTCGCCTTCTTGGCCTTCGGCGCCTTCGCCTTCTTCTTCTTCGAGGCCTTCTTCGTCGCCTTCTTGGCCTTCGGCGCCTTCGCCTTCTTCTTCTCGGCGAGCTCGGCCTTCACCTCCTGGCGGACGCTGGAGAGATCGACGCCGAGATCCTTGGCGACAGCCGCGCAGCGAACGCTTGCTGTGCTGCCGGCGCCGATGAGGACCTCGAGCATGAGCGCGGCACGGTCGTGCTCGTCCTCGAGATCGAAGAGATGCTCCTCGAGCACCTTGCGCACCTCCTGGCCCTTCACGTCGAGGCCCCGGCGCTGGCAGACGGCCTTCGCGTCTTCGTGGTGCGAGTGCCAGACCACGAACTCGGCGAGGAGCGCGACGATGGGAGCGGTCTCCCCCTTCATCCACTCGTCAGCGGCAGCGTCGATGATGAGGCGGATTGAGGCGCGCTGCACGGCCTCGTGCAGGGCAAGGGTGGCGCCAGCGCCAGTGACAAGGCGCAGCGGGTGAAGGATCCCGAGCTCGCGCAGCTGCTTCATGGCGTCGTCACGGCGCACGACATGGCGAGGGACGCCCTCGGGATCCAGGGCGACGGCCGGCTGCAGCGACGAGCCCTTGAGTAGGGTCTTCCACTTCTTGCCGTCCGCCTCCCAGCACTTGTCGTCGACGTCGACCCATTCGTAGGAGGGCCGGTTACCGTGCTTGAACACGTCCTTCGTGTCGCTTTTGCCGAGGATGGGCAGGCCCTTCTCCTTCGCCTCGAGCAGGCGCTGCTCTCCGTGAGCGCGCACCTTCGACGACCAGCACGCGCCGTCGGTGCAGCGGTCGTCCTTGACGTCGTCGAAGAGGTCCGGGCTCGCGCCGGTGCGCTTGGGGCATGACGCGCAGGCGCCGGCGTCCGGGACCAGGCCGGCTGCGCCGAGATCGAACGGCGCATCCTTAAGCTTGCGCATCAACGCGTCGACGACGTCCCGTGCTTCCGCTGCGTTGGCCGGACCACGGTAGTCGTCGCCGGCGACCTCCTTGAGCGCCTTCCTTTGGTCGTCAGCGCTCTCGAGGCGCGTCAGCACGACCGCAGCACCGAGCAGCAGGTCGCCCTTCGCTAGCGCGTCCTTGGCCTCGTCACAGAGCACCTGAAGGCGCATGCGGCCGTAGACGTGCTTCGCCGTCTTGCCCGTGCGCACGGCGAGCTCCTCGACCGGCAGGCTGTGCGGCGGTGCGTGGAGCTGGGCATACGCCGCGGCCTCCTCGAGCGGTGCCACGTCCTCGCGCGTGCTGTTCTCGATCAGCATCAGCTCGAGGCACTCCTTGTCGTCGAGGACGCGCACCTCACACTCGGTCGACGTCTCGCCGAGCTCGAGCAGCGCGCGGCGCCGGCGGTGACCGACGACGAGCTCGAAGCGGTCGTCCATCATCGGCCGCACGATCGGCTTGTGGATGATTCCGGCCGTCTTGATGCTCTCGCGCAGCTCGGACAGGTCGCCGTACGTCTTGCGCGGGTTCAGCGGGCTCTCGTCGATGGCGTCGAGGGCGATGGTCTCAATGGTTGACTGCACGTGGCTCTCCCTTCACAGCAGGCTCTGCTGTTTGTTGCGCCACTGAGTCCCCTGCGGGCACGTGGCGAAGTGGCTCTTGAAGCGCTCACGGCCCGCGTGCTTTGCGGGGTCGTAAGCGATGACGACGGGGTCACCGACACGGTCGGCCTCGATGACGAGGTTGCCGTCGTCGGCGGGTTCAGCGTCGACCGGCATGTTCTTGCCAGCCGGTGTCAGGCACCAGGCGATGGCCGCTTCGCAGGAGCGACAGCGGGGACCTCGCTCACGCATTGCTCGGCTCCGGGACCTTCGTGGCGAGGTGCCAGCTGCCGCACCACTCACACTGATAGGGGTGCCGCGTGGCGCCGTAGCGACGACGAAGCGCGCGCTTGGCTTGGTGCGCCTCCTTCTTCGTCTCGAACGAAAGCTTGGCGGCGCACTTGCGGCGCTCGTACTCCTCGAACTCGGCCTTGCTGACGGTCACGCGACCCTCCAGAGGCCGCAGCCGTCGGTGCGGAGGTGCTCAGCGACGCGCACGCCGCGCTCGGTGAGGCGACCAGCACGCAGCACGCCGGCCTCGAAGAGCTCGAGGTACCCGCGGCGCTCGAGCGCGCGGATGTGGTCCGGGAGGAGGCCGCCGAGGGGCGTCCACCCATCACCGCGGTGCGCGTAGAGCCACCACAGGATCTCGAGGCGGTACTCCGTCGAGCGCTCGAGGCCTCGCTGGCGCTTCTTCCAGCCCTTCGCGCTCATGACGCCCTCGCCTTGAGCTCAGCCGCGCGCCGACGCACCTCCGCCATGGCCTCGTCGCCGTAGCCCCAGAGGTCGCCGCCGCAGAGCTCCTTCCGCCACGGCCCAAGGTGGTTCGTCGGCAGGGGAGCGCGTCCCAGCACGTAGTCGCGCAGCGCCTCGACGAGCCGGCGCATCGTCCCGCCGTGCTCGAAGCGACGCCACTTGAAGGGGTAGTGCGTGAAGGTTCGGCGCCCGCTCCACTCGCTGACGAACCAGACGTGCCCGCGGGGGCCGAGCTCGAGTCGAGCGACTTGCCCCTTGTGATGGAAGAAGCGGCGACCGTGCTCTGAGACGATGCGAATGAAGTCGTTGGCAACGACCAGGCGGTGTTCGCGAGAGCGAAGGGCTGGCGTCATGCTGCATCCCCTCGAGCGCGCGCACGCGCCTCACGGAGCTGCTTCGACCACACCTCCAGGTCCTCGACGTCGACGCCCTCGGTGACGATGCGCTGAGCGACCTCACGCCCCTCGGCCGTGAGCCGGTAGCGGTGCGGCGCTCGAGCGGTGATGCCGTCGACGTTGCGCTCCTCGTACTCGAGCTCGACCCAGCCGCGGACGATGGCGGCGTTGCGCGCGCGCTTGTCGTGCTTCCAGGCCTCGAGGCCGCAGAGCAGCTCGCCGCCGTCCTGGTGGAGCCGCTCGACGAACGCCGCGACACGTGCGGGTACCTGGAGGCGTGCCGCACTCATGACGCGCCACCGTTCGCCCTTGAGATCACGCGAGGCGCCGGCACCTCAGCGTCGAACTCCCACCCCTCGAGCGGCACCATGGGCGACGGAAAGTTGGTGCTTCGGTCGAAGTAGCGGCCACCCGAAGGAACCTGTGACCGCGTCTCCTCGTACGTTCGGCCCGACGACGTCCATGCAAGGGAATCGAACCGGTCCCCTGGGTGGCGCACGTACCCAGTCAGGAAGAACCGGACATCGCCGCGCTGGTAGCGAGGCGCCCACGCCTCGCCCGCATAGCGCTCGAGGTCGTAGAGCAGGACGGTGAATGTCGTCCTGGCGGCAGGCACGCCGGGAGGGGCACTGCCGGCGCCCGGGCTTGCTACGCCCGTGCTACCTGCGATTTCCGAGATCGTGGGAGATGTGGCGCGCCCTGTAGGGCTCGAACCTACGACCCCCGGCTTAGAAGGCCGGTGCTCTATCCAGCTGAGCTAAGGGCGCACGCGCGCGTATCTTGAAGTTCCCCTCCCCCTGGCGCAACCCGGGAACGCCGCGCTCGGGCGCCCTGACGCTGGGATCGGCGAACCAGACGATCCCAGCGCGTCGCTGTAACCTTGCCGGCGTTTCGTCCATCTCATGACGAAGGAGTTGCTGCATGCATGACGTCATCGTGATCGGAGCCGGGCCCGCCGGCGCTCTCGCCGCCACCTTCCTCGGTCGCGCCAAGCTCGACACCCTCGTCGTGGACGCGGATCAGGGCGTCACCCGCCGCGCGTGGGTGGCGAACCTGCTCGGCTTTCCCGAGGGCATCTCGGGCCCGGACCTCGTCGAGCGCGGGCTCCAGCAGGTCGAGAAGGCGGGCGCGAAGCTCGTGAAGGGCAAGGCCGCGACGCTCGAGAAGAGCGGCGACACGTTCACCGTCACGCTCGAGGACGGCACCCGCCACGAGGGGAAGCAGGTGCTGCTCGCGACCGGCTTCGCCTTCGACGTCGCCGAGCAGGCCGGCGTCGCGACGCTGCCGGGGACCGAGCCGCACGTGAAGCGTATCCTCGAGGTGGACCGCGAGGGCCGCACCAACCTGGCGGGCGTCTGGGGTGCGGGCACGATCGCGGGCGTGAGCGTTCACGTCGCGGTTACCGCAGCGGACGGCGCGCGCGTCGCGATCAACCTCGTCAGCGCGCTCAAGGGCGAGCGCTGGGTCGATCACGACGCGATGCCCCCGAAGAGCTGACGTCAGAGAGCCCGCTGCTCTCTGCGCCTCCGCCCGAGGACGGCCAGGAGCGCGAGCGCGAACGGCGCTGACGTGGCTCCCCTCGTCGGCCCCGAGCGGAGGCGTGAACGAAGCCAACGGGATGAATTCGCCAGCGTTCGTCGTGAGCCCATGCCTGGCTCGCGAGCGACTGGTGGAAGTGGAAGAATGGCATCCGAAGGCTGTCGGCGCCCTCCTCAGAAGCCGGTGAAGTGCATTCGCGTCACGCCCTGCGCGGGGTCTGTCTGCTCCCACACCAAAAAGCGGGTCCCCAGACCGACCCCGACGACGGGATGCCAACGTCCGGTGGGGCCGCCCAGGTTGGGGTGCGCGGTCCAGCTCCCTCCGCTGAGGGTCATCGGCAGAACCTGGCCCTCCGCGCTCCCCGTGACGGCGGCGGCCGCGTACCCCGCTCCATCGGCGACCGCGTCGACCAACGCAGGGCTACCCAGGGAATCGGAGACGCTCCAGGCGGTCCCGTTCCATTCGCTCCAGTTCTGGTCGAAGACGAACAGATAGCTGCCGCCGTTGCCGACCAAGGCGTGGGCGGTATAGCCGTCGAAGCTCTCGGGGCTGCTCCACGCGCTGCCGGAATAGAGGGACACGACGAGGTCATTGTCTTCATGGACCCAGGCGAAGCTCGTCAGGCCCGCGCCGATGCGCGCGTCGAAGGTCGTCACCGTAGTAGCGGGGCTCAATGTTCCGGCGCTGTAGAGCCGCCGGGACCACTGATTCGTGGCAATCTCCGTGGCGATCAGGTAGCCGATGCTATTGCCCAGGACCTGGCCGACGACACCGACGTCAGACACGTCCGCCTCGAGGACGGCAGGCGCGCTCCAGCTCAGTCCGTCCGCGCTGGTGCGATACAAGACGTCGAACGGGTCCGAAGTGCTTGCCCTCGAGCCATAGGTCGCAAGGAAGCCGCTGCCATCGCTGCCAATGGCGGGGACCCGTGCGTAGCCAACGTTGAGCTCGGGCGCCATGAGCTCCACGGGAGCCCCCGCGCCAACGCCGGGGGTGACCGGCACCGCATACGCGCCGTAGTGCCGGGTGTTTCCCTCGCCGTCCACGCGGGACTGGAACAGCACGACGAAGCGCAGCCCATTCTGCGCGATGCGCGGCGCGGTGCCTGGCAGGTCCGCGAGCCGCTCAGCGGGTTGCCACGCCACCCCGTCGTACGCAGCCCAGAAGATCTTGGCCACGCCGAGATCGTACTGCTGCCATACCGCCAGGCCCTCGCCGGAGGGCAGGAACGCAATCTGTGGTTGTGCGCTCATGGTGTCGATTGTGGATGTGGACAGGAACTGTGCTGCGTCGAAGCCGGCGCCATTCCACGCACGCGCGACATGGTCGCGACCGTCGCCGAGCACGACCGCGATGGAGGTCCCCGTGTCGATGGCGTTCAGCGCGCCGCTCGTGGCGGGCTCGCTCTGGAGGGTCGATACCGTCGTCCACCCCGAGGCCGTGTGCACCAGCGAATGGGCGTCACCGTCCGCCTCGAAGGTCGCGACCGCGAGATCGCTCGTGAGCGTGGCGCCGCCGACCTGCACTGTCGCCGGGTCCACGACGTTGGCGGCCTGGTATGGCGCCGACCAGGTGCCGTCGTACAGCTGGGCCTCGAGGGCGGCGCTCACCTCGTCGCGGGATAGCAGGAGGTAACGGCCGGCGTTGCCCTCGAGCTGCGCCGGCGAGCCGCCCAGGGTAACCGGCGGGGTCCAGGCTCCGTCCTCGAAGACCTCGACCGCACCCGTCCTGCTCACCGCGGCGAAGCCCTGCCCGTCGGTCGCGAGCAGGCTGATGTTCGGCAACGTCCCTTCGTGCCATTGCGTGCCGTCGAACACGACGGGATATCCGCCCGAGCGGGGAGCGAACGCGAAACCGCCGCTGTTCGAGACGAGCTGCCCCGGATCGCTGCCGCTCGTAACCGTCTTGCCGTCTTGCCATTCGCCGCTCGGGCTCGTGTAGACCCTGAGCGTCGTATAGTATGTGCCGCTCGAGTAGATGCCCGTCATTACCGCGAAGTTGTCGGCGCTCGCGACGATGCGAGGCTCGAACGAGTAATAGCCTCGCTGGTGAAGCAGCGTCGGCGCGCTCCAGGCGGTTCCGTTGAAGAGCTCGACCAGGATGATCTGGTCGGTGATGTACTGTCCGAACGGGTCCGCGTAATAGCGGACCGAGGACTGGTAGGCCTGCATCACCCCGAGCTCATTGGCGGCAATATCGCCACGAGGAGCGGGCGCTGACGGCCAGGTCCATAGGCCCTGATCGAAGATCGCCCAGCGCCGACCGACCATCGTCGGCCAGCTGGCGACGAACTTGTCGCCCCAGGCGACGAGCCGTGCCGGAGCGGGGCCGTCACGATGATCAAGCGCGCCGGGCCCGAGGCTGCCGCCGCTCCACGCGCCGCCGTTCCAGAACGCCCAACGCCACTCGCCGGGCACCCTGGCCGACGAGGCCGTATCCGCGGTGTCCACGAACAGGAGCAGGGTGCCGCTGGCGTTGCTCGCCTTCAGGGGCACCATTCCCTTCGGCAGCGCGGGGCTCGAAAAGCGCGTCGGTGAGCTGCCGACGGTGAAGCTGTAGCTGTAGGGCTCTTCCATGCTGTTGCCCGCGGGGTCCTTCAGCCCGTCGAAGGTCAGCGACACCACAGACCCTGGGACCATGGGAGCGTCGAGGAGGAAGGTCGCGCCGCGCGAGGTGCCGTCGAGCTCCCAGCGGCCGGTGGCGCCGCTCACCGTCACGTTCGTCGCGTTGAAGGACGTGGGATCGATGTGCTCGCTGAATGCCACCCGGATCGGCGCTTCCGGCCACACGCCCACTTCGCCGTTGGACGGACCGGCGCTGGAGACCGCGGGTGCCTCGACGTCAATGTCCATGAGATAACGCGTGCCGCCGGAATAATTGCCCGCCGCGTCCTTGAGCCACGCGGTGATGTAGTCGCGCGGCCCCCAGGTGCCGCTGACCGAGAGGGCGGGGGTGAAGGGAACCTCGGAGCCCCACATCGGGTAGACGTTGCTCGCGTAGTCGTCATGAACCAGGTACGTGATGCGGAGGCCCAGCGTGCTGGGCTCCGTCGTCGTGACGGTGAAGTCCACCGGATTGCCGTTCGTGACGTGGAGACCGTTGTGATGGTCGAGGATGGGCGCGTCCGGCGCCACCCGATCCACCACGACGGTGTCGCTCATGCGCGCCGTGCCGCCGGCGGAGTCCTTCAGCTCGACCCACACCTTCTTCACGCCGTCGACGTCCGGCTCCGCGAGCACATAGCCCTGCTTGCTGGTCGCGTAGGGCTCGAACGCGGTCCAGATGACGCCGTCGTTCGAGAAGCGCATCTCGCTGAGCGTGCCCGCGGCGCTGCTCGCGTTCAGCGTCAGCTCCACGGTGCTGACGCGGATCGCGTCCTTCCCCCCGGCGATGCTGAGCGAGCCCAGGAACGCGCCGTCGCCGAGGGTGAACGCGGTCGCGCCGTTGTTGAAGGGGAACCACGGGGAGGCCGCGCCAGCGACGTCGATCGCGCGTGCCTGCCATTTGAAATCTCCGACCCCGAGCGCGCCCGGAGCGATCGTCTGCGGAGACGTGCTCGAGAATGCGCTCACGTGCGTGGCGACGCCGGCAAAGCTGTCGTCGACGGCGATCAGCTCGATCTCGATCGATACGGTGTCACCGTCCGGGTCGAGGAAGGAGACCGAGGGCAGCGGCGCCGCGTCCACATGCGCGCCAGCGGACACCAAGGCGTCCGCCTCGTCGAGCTGCCGCAGGGAGGCGATGAGCGGCGCGCGTTGTGCCCGCGCCACCGTGACGTCGACGCTCCTGCTCACGGACGCGCTGCCGTCCGTGGCCTCCACGGTGAGGGTGTGCGAGCCGAGGGCGTTCATGCCCGGCGCGAGGGTCAGCACCTCGTCCACCAGGGTGGCGAAGCTGGGGGCGCCGACCAGGGAGAGGATCACCGCGTCACCGTCCGGATCGCTGACGCTGATGGGCACGTCGACGGCCGTGTCGATGGCCACCGTCACGCTCGCGATCTCGACGATCTCGGGCGCGCGGTTGGTGTTCGTGACCGTGACCTCGACGCTGCCCGTGGCCGAATGCGCGCCGTCGCTGACCTGCACGCCCACGACGTGCTCGCCGGCGTCGTCGAAGCCGGGAGCGAGCGTGAGCACGTCGCCGCTGAGCGTGGCCCAGGCGGGTGCGCTGAGGAGCGTGAAGCTGAGCTCATCGCCGTCCGGATCGCTCGCCGGGAGCGTTAGCGTGCGCACCTGGTTCTCCTCGACGGTGAGCGGGGAGATCGCGCCCAGCGCCGGCGACCCGTCTCCCGGCGGCTCGCCTCCGCCGTCGTCCGGCACGACCGGGTCGCCGGCGTCGTCAAGCTCGCTCGGATCGCCTGCGTCGTCCGCCGGCGTGTGCGCGCCACCGTCGTGGTCACCGGAGGGGGAGCCGGTGTCTCCGGCGTCCGGCTCGCCGCTCGGCTCTTCGGGGCAGCCGGCGAGGGCGAGCAGTGAAATGGCGGCGGCAAGGTGATGTGCTGCCCGGTTCAGGCGCAAGTACGACCTCCGGAGCTTGAGCGGCGAGCCATGGACGTCGCTGCGGCGAAAAGCTTCATCCCGGCCTGAGTATCCCCCCGCGCGGAGCGCCCAGGCCAGTCGCCGTCCGGCGCCGCGGGGCGCTCTGGTATGGTCCACCAGCGTCGTCGTCCATGCCAGTCAGGCCGGCGGCAGCCACAGGAGCGTTGATCATGTCGCACGGTACCAGCGCGGGCTCCAGCAAAGCGGACGCAGCGCGCGGCGAGGGCGGCGCCGCCGGCTCGGCGGGATCTCCAGCGGTGGTGGTGCACTCCGCCACCGACACCCACGTCGTGGGCACGACGGGTAGCGTGTGCATCGTCATCTTCCGGGGCGAGGTCCACGCGGATGCTGTCGAGAGCTGCGGGCGATTGCTTCGTGAGCTCGTGCGCGCGCATCCCGGTGAGGCGGCGTTCTTTGACATCATCGCGCCGAAGACGCCGCCGCCCGGTGGCGCCGCATGCGAGATAGCAGCGGAGGCCGAAGCGCGCCCGCTCCCTCACGGTCGGGGCCCGTCACGCTTGGCATCCCCGGAACGGCTGTCGCCTGGCGCAACACGCCGGGAGCGTCGGTGTGTCTCACTTCGTCGCACGCGCGCCGATCGCCGGGCCGAGCGGACGCATCCGGTAGGCTCCGCCCGCTCCGCCGGACGACGGCGGGAGCAGCATACGAAGCGGGGGCGCTCGATGGGCGTCCTCTTCTCTTGCGGAGCATTCATCCGCGCACTCGAACGGAGAGAGGTCTGGTTGTGAGGTTGCACGTTGCGAATCGGGCGATGGCCCGCGCTCTGCTGGGGGTCGGCTCGGTACTGGCGCTCGGCGCCGGCACGCCGGTGCTGGCGGCTACGATTACGGTCGACTCCACGGTGGACACCTTGGGCGAGCCAGGCAGCTGCTCGCTGCGCGCGGCCATCGAGGCCGCCAACACGGACGCCGCCGTCGACGGCTGCCTCGCGGGCGCCGGCGCTGACGTCGTCGTTTTGTCCTCGGGCGCGACCTACGCGCTGAGCCTGACCGGCACCAGCGGGCAGGACAACAGCGTCGCCGACCTGTGGATCGATTCGGCCGTCACCGTGCAGGCCGAGGCCGCGGAGCCGGCGATCATCGACGCTGCCGGCATCAGCCGCGCGCTGTTCGTCACCAGCAACGGCGACGTCGTGCTGAGCAACCTCGACGTGGTGGGAGGGCTCATCAACCCGGGTCACGGCGGCGGTATCTACAACGAGGGCGCGCTCGAGCTGCGCGACGTGCGCGTGATGGGCAACGAAGCCAGGGGTAGCAACGGCGCGAAGCTGCCCGGCGGGTTCGGCGGCGGCGTCTACAACGCAGGCACGCTGGCGCTCGTCGACAGCGCGGTGCTCGACAACGTCGCCCAGGGTGGGCGCGGGCAGAACCGGGTGAGCGGCCGCGCCGGCGGCGGCGGCGGCGGCGCCGGGCTCGGCGGCGGCGTCTTCAACGCGGGCACGCTGAGCGTTGCGGACACTCCCATCGCTGGCAACGTCGCGCGCGGTGGGGCAGGAGGCAGCGCGACGGGCTGTGCGGGCGCCCTCGGCACCGGCGGTAACGGCGGCGGTGAAGGGGGGAGCGGAGGCGTTCCGGCCGGCAGCGTTGCGGCGGCTGGGAGCTTCGGCGGCGGCGGTGGCGGAGGCGCGTCCCAAGCCATCCCCGGCGCCGGCGCCGCGGGGGGCTTCGGCGGCGGCGGCGGCGGCGCGGGGGGCGACACCGGCGGTGGCAGCAACGGGAGCTATGGCCCCGGCGGCTTCGCGGGCGGTAACGGAGGCACGGCGACGTTCTCCTGCGGCGCGGGCGGCGGCGGCGGCGGCGGCGTGGGCGGCGGGATCTTCAACGACGGCGGCCAGGTCGAGCTGCTGGGCGGTGCGGCGCTGATCGAGAACGACGTGGCCGGCGGCGCGGGCGGCTCTCCTCACTTCGCGGGCAGCCAGGGGCGGTCGGGCTCGGGCGTCGCGAGCGCCTTCTTCAACGACGGCGGGACGTTCACCTGTTCGTTCGCCGGCGGCGTCGACGTCGGGGGCTCGCTCTACCTGGGCAGCAGCCCCGGGTGCTTTGCTACCTATCCGTACCTCGACATCCTGTCGCTGCCCGTCGGCGATTTCACGTGTCCGGAAGGCGGCGCCGTGCTGTACCGCGTGACGCAATCGGCCACCGGCGAAGAGGTCGAGCGCACGCCGGTCTGTAACGGCGCCGACGGTGTCGACGGACAGGACGCCCCCACGCCGCTCGTCCAGACCAGCGCGCTGCCCGTGGGCGACGCCGATTGCGCCGATGGGGGTACGCGCGTGGAGGTCGGCTATGACGACGGCGCGGGTGGCGAGGTGGCCGATGACGGCGTGCTCACGGGCGCCGAGGTCGTCGAGACCACCCAGGTGTGCAATGGCGCCGACGGAGCGGACGGCCAAGACGGCGCCGACGGCACGAACGGCCAGGACGGCCAGGACGGCCAGGACGGCCAGGACGGCCAGGACGGCGCGGACGGCGTCGACGGGCGTACGCCGCTCATTCAGACCACGGCGCTGGCCGAGGGCGACCCCGCTTGCGCCGACGGTGGCACGCGCGTGGACGTTGGCTTCGACGACGGCGCGGGTGGCGTGGTGGCCGGTGACG
>CAYLZW010000011.1:0-47845 GCA_964388085.1 uncultured Myxococcales bacterium
ACTGATTCGTTCGCCGAAGGCACGACGCGCGCGGGCAGGGTAGCTTCCGGCCATGCGCGTCGTCGTCATCGTTCTGCTGTCGCTCTGCGTGTCCGCGTGCGGGCAGCCGCCGCCCGCGAAGCCGTACCTGACGCGCTTCGAGGGGCCGCTGCACATCTCTCACCAGGGCGGTGAGGACATTCACCCGACGAACACGATGTACGCGTTTCAGCGCTCGGTGGATCTCTACGACACCGACGTGCTCGAGCTCGACGTGCACCGCACGGCGGACGGCGTGCTCGTGGTGCTGCACGACGAGACCGTCGACCGCACCACGAACGGCAGCGGGCTCGTCAAGGAGATGTCGCTCGGCGAGCTCCAGGCGCTCGACGCGGCGTACACGTTCAGCATGGACGGGGGCGAGACCTTCCCCGAGCGCGGCAAGGGGCACGTCATCCCGACGCTGGCCGACGTGTTCACGCAATTCCCCGACCAGCTCACCAACATCGAGATCAAGCAGCGCGAGCCGCCCATCGAGGACGATCTCATAGAGCTCATCGAGGGGTTCGGTATGCAGGACAAGGTCTGCCTCGGCTCCTTCGACGACGCCGTGGCCTCGCGCCTGCGAGAACGCCTGCCTGACGCCTGTCACTACGCGCCCGAGGGCATGGCGCGCGATTACTTCTTCGGCTCGCGCGTGCGCGTCACGGGCTTCTTCCCGCCGCCGGTGGACGCCTTCGCGCTGCCCGTCACGTCGGGCGACATCGAGGTCATCGACCCGCTGCTCATCGACACGCTGCACGAGCAGGGCAGGTTCCTATGGGCCTGGACCATCGACGAAGAGGACGAGATGCGCCGGCTGCTCGAGCTCGGCGTCGACGGCATCATGACCAATCGCCCCGACCTCCTCGACGACGTCATGGTCGAGCTCGGCCTACGCTGACGGATTGAGCGACGGCGTCGTCGTCAGAACGCCATGGCGCGCAGCCCGGGCGCGCGCGGCAACGGCGCCTCGTTGCCGGCCGTCACGTCGACGTCGCCCACGACCGGCACAAAGCGTGTGATCCACGGGAACGCCGCCGCGACCTGCGGCGAGACGCCGAGGCAGCAATAGAGGCCCGCCGCACAGCAGATCGTGCACGGCGACGTCGGCGCGCTCTGCGCGCGCGTCGGCGTGGAGGATGTGAACGCGAGCGTGAGGGCGACGAGGGGGGCGATGCGCATGGCCGCACAATAGGCCAGATGCGCCTGCTCCGGGAGCCTCAATTGCCGGGTGTCCCGCGCCGGTCAGCTCTTGGCGAGCTTCTTCAGTTGGCTCTGCAGCTTGGAGACGAAGTTGGGATCGTCCTCGACCATGTCGGCGATGGCGTCCTCCATGTTCTTAGAGCCCTTGCCCTTCTGCTCGCCATAGCGCTCTTTGATGACCAGGCCGACGAACTTGCGGCTGGCCTCTTCCTTCGACGCCTTGCCGTCCTCGAGGTCCTTGGCGAGCTCCTGCAGCTCCTCGAGCAAGCGGGAGCGGAGCTTGCGCGCCTCCTCCTCGGTGTCGACCTTCTCGTCGACGAGCCCAGAGAAGCGCGCGCCCTGCGCCTTGCTCGCGCCTTCCGTCTTGCCTGCGCCACGCACGCCGCGGGCGCCACCGGAAGATCCGCTCTTGATCCGCATTGAGCTCCACTCCTTCGGACGTTGGCAGCTGATCAGCCGAGCTCGCCGGCCTCGAGCGCGCTCAAGAGCGCCTTCGCGAATGTAGCGGGTTGACCGTCCGGATCCATCTCGATGGCCTTTTGCAAGGCCGCTTTGCCCTCGTCGACCTTGTTCAGGAACAACAGCGCCTCGCCGACGTGGGCCTGCGCGTTGGCGCTCTCGGGCCGCAGCTTGAGCGCCTCCTGGTGGAGCTTCAGCGCGCGCTGGTAGCGGCCCTGGGCGAAGTGCAGGTTGCCGAGCGCCACGAGGGGGACGTCGCTCTCGGGCAGCAGCGCGCTGACGCCGGCGAAGACGTCCTCGGCCTCCTTCGGCCGACCCATCTCGAGGTAGAGGTAGCCGGTCTCGAGCAGCAGCGCGACCTCGCCCTGCGGTACGTCGATGAGCCCGTGGAGAATCTCGTCAGCCATGAAGCCTCGCTTGCCTTCCGGGTGCGGACAGAGTCTAGGACGTTCCGCGCCCAAAAGGGCAGCGCGGGCGCCCTCCTTCGAGGTGACGCCCGCGCATCATGCCGCTCAAGGGTCTGAGCGCCTGCTCAGGATCAGCGGACGTTGTTGATGGACGACTTGGCGGTGTCGTGCTTCGTCTTCATGACGTTCGAGATCGTCGTGAAGGAGCGGTTCTCCTGCTGCATCTTCTCCTGCAGCTGGAGGTACTGCAGGTTGAAGCTCGCCATCATCTCCTGCATGCCCTTGGTCTGGTTGATCATGTCCTGCTGCGCGTTGCCGGTGGACTTGCCGCCGGTGTTCGTGCCGAGGCCGGGGCCGCCGAAGGGCAGGTCGCTCGTGCCGACCGCCATGGCGCCGCCGCCGCCGCCGATGGCGCCACCGCCCGCGCCGCCCGTCATGGCCTGGCCCGCGCCGGTGACCGCCGCCGAGACGACCGCCGCGCCGGGGACGAAGGGAGCCGCGACGCCGACCGCGCCACCGACGACGCCCGCGCCCGCGCCGATGCCGTTGCGCATCTGGGTGCCGAAGTCGGTGCGGGGCGACTGGCGGACCGTGGTGCTGCCGGTGTTGAGCTGAATGGAACCGCCGCGACCGGTAGGATTGATGGCCATGTGAAGTCTCCTGTAAGCGTGAAAGCGAGAGGGTGGGGAAGCGGGTTCGCGTAGCGCTTGCGCGGGCGAACGAGAGGCTGGTCCTTCGGAAGTTGCAGGGAGGTGGTCACCTCCGGCCTTACGAAGAGGATTATCGCGGGTGGGTCCCGCCCGTTGCGCCTCTGGCGCCCGTGGATCCGGACCGATGCGGCAGGATCGCTGCCGCCGAGGCTATTTGCCGCCTTGCAGCGCTGCCTTCGTCTCGAGCAGGTGCTCGATGAGGTCCCCGGCGCGCTCGTAGGCGACCGCGGCCTTCTTGGCGCCCGCCTTCTCTTTGTTGGAGCCGGAGGCGGCGAGCTCCTGCAGGGCGGTCATGCGGGTGGAGAGCCCTGAGAGATCAGGGGTCTCCGAGCCTACGAGCGCCTCGACGCGGGGGAAGCCGACGCTCTCCGCCGGGGCAGCGCCAGCGCCGCCCTTGCCCTTCTTCTCGCCGGGACGGTCCACCCGTTGACGGACCTGATCGCTGATCTTGAAGCCCTTCAGCTCGTCTTCCCTCGACATGTTTCGGCGTCCTGACCGCAGGCGCGCGCTACCTGCGTACGTCGGAGAAGCGCGCGAAGCCACCATAAGACAGGCCGGTCCCCGAGACCAAGGTCCAGTACAGGCCGAAGTGGAGCTGTACCGGCCAGTCCGGCGTCTTCGACAGGCCGTAGAGCAGCAGCAGGTAGGCGCCCGCGATCGTGGAGGCGGCGCCGAGCAGGACCAGCCACAGAGAGATGCGGCGGTGCTGCGCGAGCTCGTCGCGCCGGGTCATGCGCAGGCCGCGCAGGGCGGAAGAGCGGCCCACCAGCGCCAGCGCCACCAACGCGATGGCGAGGTGCAGCACGCCGCCGGCGAGCAGCCCGACCCGCAGGGAGTGGGCCGGATCGGAGACCCAGGGCATCAGCACACCGGCGATCACGCTGACCGAGCACCCCGTCGTCACGCGGTCGGCGCCGGAGAGCCCGCGCCAGCCAAAGCGCAGCTCGCGCAGCAGCTCCTCGAGCTCCACGGCGAGATCGTCGAGCGCGCTCCGGGCGGGCGGGGGCGCCGGTCTCGGGGCCACCGGCGGCGCGCTCGGCAGCGGCTCGGCCCGCTCCTTCGGGAGCTGGGACGAGACCGCCGGCCGCTCGAGGGTCTTTGGACGCTCTCGCGCGGCCTGCGCGGAGGCCGCCGGCGCGCGCTCGGCGGTCTTCAGGCGCTCTCTCGGGGCCTGCGCCGGCGAGGCCGCGGGCGCCCGCTCGGCGGTGCGCAGGCGCGGTTTGCGCGGCTCGTTCGCCGGCGGCGGCGAGGCGCGCGCGGGCGGGGCTCTCGGGGCCGGGGCGAGCTGCGTGCCCTCCTCCCGGCTCGGGTCCAAGGGCGCTCGGCCGCGGGGGGCGCGCCCGTCGCCGTCGGTCCCCTTTGGCCCCTCGATGCGGCGGACGCGATCGGTGTGCTGGCGGATCTCCCGCTCGCGGCTGTACTCGCGCGCGAGCCGATCGCTCTTCTCGATCAGCGTCTCGGTGCGGCCGAAACGCTCGTCTTCGTCGTCATCCGTCTCGCCGCGGGCCATGGCGTCAGTCTATGCCTGGAGAGCGAGGCGCAGAAGCGGTCGCCCCGAGGGGGTGGTGAGAAATCCCGGACGGAGCCCGAGGGAGAGGCCGCGCCCCGCCGGCGCCAGGGCCTGAAGCGCCGCTAGGGCGCGCGACGAGAAGCCTGTTCGCGGCTTCAGAAGTTTCCCTCGAGGATGTCGCGGGCGACGCGGGCCTCGGCTCCCTCTCCCTCCGCCAGCCGCGAGAGCAGCGCGTGTGCGTGCGCGCGCTTGCCGAGGGCGGCCCAGGCCTCCACGAGCGCGAGGCCCGCGTGCGGGTGCTCGCCGCTCGTGCGCCAGGCGTCCTCGCAGTGCGCGGCGGCGAGCTTCGGGTTCTGCACCGGCGACGAGAGCAGCAGGAGGCGGCCGAGGGCGACCTTCGGCTCCCAGGCGTTTGGTTGATCGCGCGTCAGGCGGACGAGCTCGTGCACGAGCGGCGGGACCTGGCCTTTCCCCGTCATGGCGGTGACGTCGGCCTTCGCGAGCAAGAGGCGCGGCTCGCCGGGGTAGCGCTCGACGAGGCGATCGAGGTCGAGCATGGCGCCGGCGAAGTCCTTGCCGAGCAGGCGCTCGCGGATGCGCTGGATCGTCTGTCGGACCGGGTCGTCGTCGTCGTCGCCCCCCTGCCCGGCGCGCGCCAGCTCGATGAGATCGGGGTGCCCCGGATGCGTGCGCAGCGCGAGCGCGAGGTTGTCGGCCGCCACCTCGTGCGCGCCGCCCTCTCGCTCGAGCCGCACGAGCTCGACCCAGGCCTCGACGCGCTGGGGGCCGTGCTGGACCGCTTGCACGTAGGCGTCCTCGGCGGCGGCGAGCTGGCCGCGGAAAGCGAGGATGCGTCCGGTGCCGAGCCATGCCCCCGAGTGGGTCGGCGCCTGCCGCAGCGCGCGCTGGTACAGGCGCAGCGCCTGCTCCTGCTGTCCGTCGTCGAGCAGATCGTCGGCCACCAGGGTGAGCGCGGGCGCGAGATCCCCGCCGAGCGACACCGAGCGCTTGGCGAGCTGCAGCGCCTGCGCGCGATCGCCGGCGTGCAGCGTCAGCACCGCGAGGAAGGCGAGCGGCTCCGGCCGGCGCGGGTTCTCGACGACGAGCTCCTTGAGCTGGCCGAGGGCGCTATCGATGCGCCCGCGCGCGGCGTCGAGGCGCGCCAGGGCCACCAGGGCGTTCACGTCGTGCGGATCGATGCCGAGCACGTGGCGGGCGACGGACTCGGCTCTATCGAGGTTCCCCTCGGCCAGGTGCTTCTCGAGGAGGGCGTTCTCTTCGGACATCGAGAGCTTCCGCGGGCGGGCGCGCCCGAGCATGCTGTATAGCCGTTTCGCCCGCGCGCCCGCGCGCTTGTTCGCGCGGCCGCTTGATCACCGCGTGTTTGCCGGCGGGCCACGAGCCCGTAAGACGGTGCCGATGACTTTTCTCTCCCTCGTCGTCGCGCTCTCGTTCGCCGCCCAGACGGGGGCGGCGCCGCTCGCGAGCACGGCCGCGCTGCTCGACGACAAGCGCCCCACGGAGGCGCTCGCGTCGCTCGAGGGCGCCGTCTCGAGCGGAGGGCTCTCGGCGGAGCAGCTCGTGCGCGCCTACGAGCTCATGGGGCGCGCGCATGGGCTGCTCGGACGGGGGCAGCAGGCGCAGCGCGCGTTCGCCTCCGCGCTGCGCATCGAGCCGGGCTGGCGCCTCGAGGACCTCACGAACCCCGAGGTCAAAGGCCCCTACGACGCCGCGCTGTCGGCGCTCCCGCCGCCGGGCGAGGCCCTGCTCGCGGCGCTCACGCGGGAAGAGCGCGACGGGCGCCGGGGCATGCTCGCCCGCCTCGTCGCCGACGACATGGACCTGGTGGCGGGCGCGCGCGTGTTGCTCGATGGCGCGGCCCTGACGACGCTGCCGCTCGCGCGCGGCGAGCCGGAGGTCTTCTACCCGCTCGATCCCGCCGCCGTGCGCGGCCGGCTCGAGGTGCAGCTCATAGACGCCTACGGCAACGAGCTCGGGCGCCTGCCGCTCGAGATCGTCGTCGATGCGAGCGGAGCGGCCGCGGGGCGGGAGCCGGAGCTGCGTTGGCTCGCGCTCGGCGGCGGCACGCTGCTCGGGCTTGGTACGGTCGGCGTCACCGCGGCCGGCATCTGGTTCGCGGCGGTGGACGGCGGCGACCTCGAGGCCCCCGAGGGCGCGCGCACGGTGGGCCTCGCCGGCGTCGGCCTGGCGACCGGGATCATCGCGCTGGGCGGCGCGCTGGTGGTGCTCGACTTCCTGCTCGAGCCGGCGGAGTGACGACGACGGCCGGCGCGGGATCGGCCGGCCGCGGAGCCTGCCCGCGCAAACGCTACCGCTTGATCGGGCGCGCTCGATGGCTACCTCCATCGAGGGGGCGGCATGCGGGTAGAGCGCACAGGCGACGACAGCCCACGTCGCGGGCGGGCCCCGCGCGTGGGCGGAGAGCGTTGGCTCGATCTCGTTTTTCGACAGATGCCGGGCGCGGTGTGGGCGACCAACCGACGCCTCGAGATCTCCTGGGTGCTCGGCCGCGTCCTCGGGGATCCCACCAAGCCGGACGACGTCATCGGGCTGTCGGTCTACGACTACGTCGGCACCCACGACGACAACGACGCCGCCGTGCGGGGCCACAAATGCGCGCTCGCGGGCGAGAGCGCGCGCTTTCGCTACCAGCGTGAGCAGCGCTGTTACGAGGTCACCATCGAGCCGCTCTGGTCGGACCACGAGGTCATCGGCTGCGTGGGGGCCGCCGTCGACGTCACCGCGCGCCAGGAGGCCGAGCAGCGGCTCGAGCGGAGCGAGGCGAGGCTGCGCGAGGCGCAGGATCTGGCGCACGTCGGCACCTGGCAGTGGGACGTCGCCGGCGATCGGGTCCAGTGGTCCGACGAGATGCATCGCATCTACGGGGTCGCGCCGGGCACGTTCTCGGGGGAGTACGAGGCGTTCATCGAGCGCGTGCAGCGCGAGGACCGCGGGCTCGTGGAGCGCGCCATCCTCGGCGCGCTGCGCCGGCAGTCGAACTTCGACTTCAGCCATCGCATCGTGCGGCCCGACGGGGAGGTGCGCACGCTGCACTGCCGCGGCGCCGTGTTGACCGAGCACGGCCACGCGACGACGCTGGTGGGCTCCTGCTGGGACGTGACCGAGCAGGTCAACGCGCAAGCGGCCCTCGAGGAGAGCGTCTCGCTGCTGCGCGCGACCTTGAACTCCACCGCCGATGGGGTCCTCGTCATCGATCGAGAGGGCAACGTGGCGGCGGCGAACGATCGCTTCCTCGAGCTCTGGCACCTGCCGCGCCGGCTGCTCGAGACGAAGGACGACAAGCGCCTGCTCGCCGCCGTGCTCGAGCAGCTCGAGGATCCGGAGGCGTTCCAGGCGCGCGTGCGCGCGCTGTACGCCTCGCCACGAGAGGAGAGCCTCGACGAGCTGCGTTTCCGCGACGGGCGCGTGTTCGAGCGCTACTCGCAGCCACAGCGCGTGGGCGAGGAGATCATCGGCCGCGTGTGGAGCTTCCGCGACGTGACCGAGCGCTCGCGCCTGCTCGCGCGCGCGACCTTCCTGTCCGACGCGAGCCGCCTGCTGGCCACGCTCGACGTCGAGAGCGCGCTCGGCTCCATGGCCCGCCTGGTGGTCGAGACGCTGGCCGAGGCGTGCGCCGTCGATCTGTATGAGCCGGGCGGGCCACGGCGGCTCGTCAGCGTGTGCCACGGCGAGGAGCCCCCGGAGCTCGCGGTCGCGAGCGCGGCGCTGCCGACCCGTCCCCAGGTGTACTCGGGCACCGGCCGCGCGTGGATGTCGGTGCCGGTGACCTCCCGCTCGACGTTGTTCGCCGCGCTGCGCATCGTAGCGCACGTGGAGCGCGCCTTCCTGCCGGCCGACGTCGACGTCGCCGTCGAGCTGGCCGCGCGCATCGCGCTGGCGCTCGAGAACGCGCGCGTGCACCAGGAGGCCTGCGAGGCGCTGCGCGCGCGTGACGAGGTGCTCGCCGTCGCGGCGCACGAGATCCGCGGGCCGCTCACGTCCATGCGCCTCGCCATCCACACGCTGCGCGCGCGCGCCGACGGCAAAGCGGACAACCAGGCCTTCGAGCTGCTCGAGCGCGAGAACCGCCGGCTGTCGCGCTTCGTCGACGAGCTGCTCGACGCGGTGCGCGTGCGCGGCGGGATGTTGACGCTGCAGCTCGAGGAGGTCGACCTGCAGCAGGTGATCCACGACGTCGTCGAGCGCATGGCGAGCGAGGTGGAGCGCTCCGGCTCCTCCCTCGGCGTGGTCATGGACGGCCCGGTCATGGGCGTGTGGGACAAAGACCGCCTCGACCAGGCCATCGGCAACCTGCTCTCGAACGCCGTCAAGTACGGCCTCGGCAAGCCCATCCGCATCGAGGTCAAGCCTGACGACGACCACGTCGAGATCAGCGTGATCGACCAGGGCATGGGCGTGGCGGACGACAAGCGCGAGCACCTCTTCGAGCCCTTCTCGCGCGCCGTCTCGCCGCGCCACTACGGCGGCCTCGGCCTCGGCCTGTACATCGTGCGCACCGTCATCGACAGCCTCGGCGGCAGCGTCAGCTTCGAGAGCGAGATCGGACGAGGCTCGCGCTTCACGTTGCGCCTGCCGCGGCGGCAGGGAGGCGAGTGATGTCGCGCGTGCTCATCGTCGACGACGACCTCGACGTCCGCACGGCGCTGGCCATGGTGCTCGAGGCCTGTGGCCTCTCGACGCTCGAGGCCGCGGACGGAGACGAGGCGCTCGAGCGCGCGCGCGCGGCGATGCCGGCGCTCGATCTCATTCTGCTCGATATGCGGATGCCGAAGCGCAGCGGCACCGAGGTGCTCGACGCCCTCGGCCAGGAGCACGACGGCCTCTCGCACGTGCCCGTGGTCGTGCTCTCCGGGGACGAGTCCGCCCGGCAGGACGCCGAGGCGCACGGCGCCGCCTGGATCAGGAAGCCCGTCGACGTCGATCAGCTGCTCGACACCATCCAGCGCATGGTGCGGTAGGGCGGAGGGGTTTTGCTGCCGTGCTGGCGGTGTAGACAGGTGCGATGACCAGCGCGCCTCGCACCGTCTTCTCGTCGGACCTCGTCCGCTGCGCCGCGGCGCTCCTGTTGCTCGCCCCTGCCTGTACCCCGGCGCCAACCGCGCTCGACGGTGGCAGAGATGACGCAGGGGCCGCGAACGCACCGCTCGACGCGGGCGCGCTCGACGCCGGCGCGCTCGACGCCGGCGCGCTCGACGCTGGAGAGGAGGGAGGCCTCGACGCCGGCGCGTTCGCCGACGCCGGAGACGTGCACGACGACGCCGGGGACGCGGCGACGGACGCAGGCGACACGGACGCCGGGGACGACGTCCCGCCGCCGGAGACCTGCAGCGCGCCCGCCTCACTCGGCCGCGGCAACGCCTGGGTGCGCCAGAACCCGATGCTGATCTCGGGCCTCTCGGTCGCCATGGGCGCGCCCTCGGTGGCGGCGGTGAACGCGTACTTCGACGACTTCCACGCGAACGCCGTGCACCTGTGGGAGAACGGCCTGCCGAACGAGCTGGGCGCTTGGAGCGCCGCCGGCCACGAAGGGTTCCGCTACCTCTCGTGGGTGCACCGCGACGGCACCAGCGTCGACAACGCGCAGGTGCTCGGCGGCATGGCGCCGCTGCCCGGCCGCGTCGGCTACCAGATCGGAGACGAGCCCACCGACCAGACCTCGCTCGCTGAGATCGCCGCCGGCGCCGCAGCGGTGAAGGCCGCGGATCCCGAGGGCCTGCGCATCATCAACCTGAACGACAGCGACGGCGCCAACGCCCTGCGCCAGCAGGCGGCGCAGCTCGCCGACATCGACGTGCTCTCCTACGACCACTACGAGTGGGGCCGCGGCGCTTATGGCGGTCTCGGCGACACGCGCGCCAAGGCGCTCGCGGCCGGTAAGCCCTATTGGCGCTACATCTTGAGCTTCCACTACAAGGACGAGGCCGCCGAGGGCACGCTCTCGGATCTCCGCTGGGACGCCTTCGTCGGCGCCGTGTACGGCTTCACCGGCTACACCTGGTTCGTGTACTCGATCGACGAGCAGAACGAGTCCGTCGCGCCGCTGCTGTTCGACACGGGCGGTGACTTCAGCGCCGCCAGGACGCCCCTCTACGACGCCGCGGCGGCCGTGAACGTCGAGCTAGCGCAGCTCGGCCGCACGCTGGTCTTGCTCGAGAGCCAGGACGTGCGCTTCGTCGCCCGCTACCCCATCCTGAAGCCTCCCGGCGTCGCTGCCTGGAGCGCGGGCGCCGGCGGCGATCCCTATCTGAGCGCCGTCACGCTCGAGGACGATCGCGACGCGCTGCTGGGCTTGTTCCGCGACGACTGTGACGAGCCCTACGTCATGCTGCAGAACCAGGCGCACGACGGCGCGGACCTGCCGAACAACAGCGCGAGCGCGGCCTCCTTCACATTGTCGTTCGATTTCTCCAGCGCCGAGGACGAGAGCCTCGACGAGAGCGCGCTCCTCGCGCTCGATCTGACGAGCGGTGACATCGTCACGCTGCCGCTCACCTCCACGGGCGCGAGCAGCGCCGCGCTCGAGGTGAGCCTGCCGGCGGGAGGCGTCCTGCTGTTCAAGTACAAGACCGCGCGGCCGTTCACGCGCCAATGACGCTCGGCAGCGGGAGGTCGGCGCCGGCGTTGGCGATGTCCTCGAGCCGCTCGCCCTCCGAGCGCACGAGCTCGATGGTCAGAAGCGCCCCCTCGTCGTTGGCGCGCGCCACGCGGCCACCGCTCGCGCGGGTCAGGCGCTCGAGCGTGTACAGCCCGAGCCCGGTGCCGCCCTGCTTCGTCGTGAAGAAGCCCTGTACGGGCTGACCGAGCAGGCTCGCCGCGAAGCCGGGTCCGTCGTCCTTGACGATCAGGCGGAGGTAGGGGCTCTCCTGGCCCGCCTCGACGCTCACCCACACGACGCCGGCGTGCCGGTCGCCGTTGCCCTCGCACGCGTTCACGAGCGCGTTCTCGACGATGCGCGCCAGCGTCACCTCGCCGCCGGCCACGCGGGCCATGGTGGCGCCGCTCGGGGCGGCGAGCTCGAGGCGCACGGAGGGAAAGCGGCGCTGCACCTCGGCGACGAGGCGCGTGAGCACCGGCTTCACGCGGACGTGATCGGGCGCGACCTCGGCGAGGCGCTCGCGACCGACGCTCGAGATCTCCTCGAGCAGCAGGGTCACCCTGTCGAGCGAGCCCTCGAGGTTCTGCGCGATCTCAGCGACGGTGCCGCGGGCCGCGTCCAGGTGATCTCTGCGCGTCAACAGCTGCAGCGTCTCGGCGCCGACGTGCGCCGCCATGACGGCGTTCCGCACGTCGTGGTTCCGCGCCACGATGTCGAGCAGCATGTCGGCCAGCGCCGTGATCTTGTGCGATTGGTCATCGAGCATCTGCGCTTGCACGGCGGCGCGCAGCTGCTCCGACTCCGCGCGGTGCCGGTCGGCCTTCTGCGCGAAGGCGCCGAGCAGGAGCTTGCCGGCGACGCCCGTGAGCCCGACGACGGCGAAGATGGCGACGTGATCCGACGTCGGTCGCAGCGCTACGGCGACGGTGAAGACGAGCACCGAGCCCATGGCGTGCCAGGGCGTCTTCGGCGAGACGCGAAAGACCCAGCCGTACCAGGTGGTCGTGAACACCGCGATGCCCGCGAACACCGCCGCGCCCGGCAGCTCGGAGAAGGCGACCAGGATCGAGGCGAACAGCTCCATACCGAGCGCGAACAGGAGCTCGATGGAGGCGATCACCCGCTGCGGCAGCGTGCGCCGCCTCTCGTACAGCGCGAGCGGCATGGCGACGAGCAAGAGCAGCCCGAGCAGGAGCAGCGGCGGCCAGGGCTCGAGCCGAAACAGCGCCCTCGTGCCGGGGACGACGGAGCCGAGGCTGACGATGCCGCCGCTCAGCACCGCGAGGGACACCCACGTTCCGAATGACCGCCCGGACTTCCTGCCCGCGACGTCCTGCTGGTCGATCCACTCGATGAGGGCTCGCATCGACGCTCCTTCAAACCGCTCTGTCAGCCGTACGCCGTGACGTAATAGCCCGACTTGGCGTTGATCTCGTTGGAGTCTCGGCCCATCTGCGCCATGCGCTCGTCGAGCTCGCGCTTGATGTCGGGGCTGCCTCGCTGCACGACCTCGACCTTCACGCTGCCGCCCGAGAGGACCGTGTGCAGCGCCTCGAGCACGGGCTCCATGTCCTTCGCGATCTTCATGTCGCCGATGGGTCCCTCGTAGACGCCGAGGCCGATGGCCCGCATCAAATAGTCATAGGCGGATTGGGTGAGCTGGTAGGAGACCAGCGTGGGGCCGATGTTCGAAGGGTAGTCAGGCATCGTCAGGTCCTTCTGCGCGGCGCGCGGTGAGCGGCTCCTCCCGGAGCCTTTCGCGACGAAATCGTCACGAACGGAGACAATGAGCGAGGCGCAATGGAACGGAGCACACCCAGGCCATCAGCCTAGGCGCTCGCGCGCACCTCTCGCTCGAAGAGCCAGTCACTGTCCGGTGGCGCGACATAGACGCCACCTTCGACGGCGTACGCGTAGGGCGAGAGCGCGTCCGCCTCTTCGCCGTTCGCGCCGACGAGGGCGTCGAGGGCAGGCACGAAATGATGCGGCGAGCGCGAGGCCGCGACGAAGCACAGCCCCTCGTTTCCGCTGGCCCGGAACGGGAAGCCGCGGCGCACGAAGCCGCTCCCCTTCGCGTCCGGCCAGGGATCGCCGACCGCCCGCTGGACGAGCACGTGCGCGGTGTTCGGCGCGTCCTCCTTCTCCCGGCCGTCCGGCCAGCGCCCGATGACGTCGGCCTGGCGCGACTCGCGCAGCCGCTTGAACGCCTCGAGGTCCTGCCGCCAGCGTTGGTAGAGCAGCCAGCTCGCGCCGCGCGCGGGGCCCTCGTGAATGATGGCGTCGCGCTCGACCTCCTCGTGCGTCGGCGGGCGCAGGCCGTCCCGAAAGCCGAAGGCCTCGCGCCCGTCGCCGATGCGGCCGCCGAGCAGCTCCACGTCGAGCCAGCAGAAGGTCTCGAGCGTGCGCTGCGCTCTGCGCAAGAGGCCGAGGCCGGACTCGACGTCAGGGCTCGCCACCTGCACGAACAGGTCGCCCTGCGTCGCCGGCATCGCGCCGCGCGGGCCCCGACGCGGCAGCAGCGGGGTCGGCAGCTCGGCCGCGAGCGCGTCATGCGCGAAGTGCCCCGCGAGCGCGCGCAGCGACAGGGCCACCAGGCAGTGGGCGCCTTCGCGGCGGGCCTCGTCATGGAGCGTGTCGAGGATGCGGGCGGCCAGCGCGCGGGTGTGGTCCGGACGGGTGCCGGCGACGCTGCGCCACACCTGAATGCCCGAGAGCTTGCCGGGGCCGTGAAACAGCGCTCTTTGTGCGATGACATTCATGGGAGTGATCACAGCGCCGCAGCCGATCCCGCGCAACGCAAGCGCGCTTGCACCCCCCCTGGCTGCCGGCCGGCATGTCTCACTCCGGCACCATGAGGCCCCGCTCACGTCGTGCATCGTTTGCGCCGCGCTACGGTGAAAGCTCGCGAGATTTGCGCCGAGGTCACGCCCGCGGCCGGGGAGGAGCGTGCGAGCACCATGAGCGGGGGCATCATCTACCGGACCGCGCTGCAGCTCATGGAGCAGCAACAGCTCGCGACCGGCGCCGAGCGGGAGGTGCTCGCCGCGCTCGAGGCCGCGAAGAAGCTCGCGCTGCTGCAGCTCCTCTATGAGGCTGGTCACGAAGCTCGGCTCGGGCGCGACGAGCTGCACCTGCGCGCCGCCGGCTGCTTTCTCAACTTCGCCGCCGGCAACCTCGCGGACGACCTCATCGACGGGGACTGCGACTACCTGGACGATCCCATCCGCGTCGGCCCCTCGACGCAATTCCTGCTGCAGAACGCCGCCTATCGCTGCTGGCTGTCGTCGTCGTCGCCGCCCGGCGCCCTCCTGCGCTGCGCCGATCACCTGACGCGCGCGGCGGGGCCGAACCACGTCGAGGTGCGCACCGAGCGCTGGACCGCGGCGCTGTTTCGCCACGTCGGGGAGGCCATCGTCGGGCGCCAATGGGCCGCGTACCTCGAGGTGCTGTGGGGGGGCAGCGCGCTCGAGGCCAAGGCCGGGCGCGTGGGGCTCGGCATCGGCGTGGTGGCGCACGTCGCGGACGACATCCGCAGCGCGGACCCGCGCTGGACGAGCCTGAGCGACGACGACAAGGCGAGCGTGAAGGCGTGGGCGCTCGAGCTCGCGAACGGTCTCAAGGCGGACCGGCTGGTCACCGCCGATCACGTGCTGCGCGCGTCCGCCGTCGTGCTCGGGGAGGCGTTCGCGCCATGAGCCACGGCAAACCCGCGGGGCGCGGCCACGTGGCGCGCTACTACGACGAGAAGACCGCCCGCCTGCTCGAGAAGTATGGGCCGGGGCCGCGGGTACACTTCCACGTCGGCTTCCTCGACGAGGATCCGCCGGCCGAGGCGAGCGCCGCCGAGCTGCGCCGCGGGCTCGTCCTCGGCCAGGAGCGCCTCTTGCGCGAGTCGCTCGCGGCCTGGGGCGAGCCTTCGTTCGCGGGCCATGTCGTCGACGTCGGCTGCGGGCTCGGCGGCACCGCGCTGTTGCTCCTCGAGGAGACCCCCTGCGCGCGCGTGACCGGAGTGACCGTCGCGGCCAAGCACGCGGCCGTGGTGCGCGCCTTCGCCGAGGACGCCGGCGTGGCCGAGCGGGTGGTGGTCGAGGTCTGTGACGCGTCCGCCATCGCGGGGGAGGCGCGCTTCGACACCGCCATCAGCGTCGAGGCCTCGTGCTACTTCGATCGCCGCGCCTGGCTCGCCTGCATGCGCCGCGTGTTGAAGCCGGGCGGACGCGTCTACCTGCTCGACGGCTTCGAAGGGAGCGCCGAGGCCGCTCGCCTGTACGACGACTATTGGCTGACGCGCGTGGGCACGCTCGCCGAGTACCAGTCGGCGGCGGCCGAGCACGGCTTCGTCATCGACGACGTGGTGGAGCTGAACGAGCGCTGCCTGCGCTTTTGGGATTGGAGCCTCGCCTACACCGACCGGCGGCTGGGCGAGGCGCTGGACGACGACGAGCGCGCGCGGCTCGGCCGGTCGCGCGCGGCGCACGTGCGCTTTCGGGAGACGTTCGCGAGCGGTGGCCTCCGCTACCTACGCGCGGTCCTCAGGCGGCACGGGGACTAATCGCCCTCCGCTGCTCAGTCGCTCTCGGGGGTCTGCAGCTTCCGCCGCTTCGTGTGCTGTACGGCCTGCCGCGTCACCTTCAAGAGCTTCGCCGCCTGCGTCAGGTTTCCGTCGGCGCGCGCGACCGCCTCGCGGATGAGCTCGGTGCGCACGTCTTCGTTCAGGGCCTTCAGGTCCACGTGCCCCACCTGCGCCTTCAGGACCGCGTCCAGCAGCGGGGGCGACGAGCGGGCGAGGTCGATCTCGGCCAGCAGCTTCTTGAAGGAGATGGGCTTCTCGAGGTAGGCGCGCGCGCCGGCCGCGGCGACGGCGAAGGCCTCGCTCGGGGTCGCCTTGCCGCTGATCGCCACGACGATGGGCATCGGGGTGCGGGCCGTGGCCGCGCGCACCACCTCGAGGCCGGAGCCGTCGGTCAAGCGCACGTCCGTCACGACGAGGTCCGGCACAGCGGCGTCCAGGGCGGCGATGGCGTCGGCCACGGAGGCGCTGTCGCTCACCTCGAGGCCCTCGATGCGGAAGGCGTGTCGCAGCGCGGTGCGCAAGTGGACGTCGTCGTCAACGATGAGGACGCTCGTCAGCGCACGACCGGTCATTGCTCATCCATGCGGAGTGTCAGAGTAGCGCCCTGGTCCCGCGCTAGGGCGCAAACGTACAACATGCCTCGATCCGCCTCACGCTCCGATCTCGCACCTCGCCGTTGACCGAGCGGTCGTCGTTCGCTACCCCGCTCGCTTCACACACGGAGCCCTCCATCCATAGACAAGCCACCTGATCGCCGGCCGTTGTCCGAACAGCGCTCGGTTCTTGCCCAAAGGTCAGGGGCGATGGAGGCGAAGGAACACACACATGGCTCGCTACACTGGTCCCCGCCTGAAGATCATCCGCCGCCTCGGCACCGCGCTGCCCGGCCTCATGCGCACCGATCCGGACCTGCGCCGTCCGTATCCGCCCGGCCAGCACGGCCCGACGCGCCGGAAGAAGCTCTCGGACTACGCCTTCCGCCTCATGGAGAAGCAGAAGCTCCGCTACCACTACGGGGTCAGCGAGAAGCAGCTGCGTCACTACATGGAGCTCGCCTCGAAGCAGAAGGGCAACAAGGGCAGCAACCTGCTCACGCTGCTCGAGCGCCGCTTCGACAACATCATCTTCCGCGCGGGCTTCGCGCCCACCATCCCGGCCGCTCGCCAGATGGCGCGTCACGGGCACATCCACATCAACGGTCGCCGCGTCGACATCCCCTCCTTCCAGGTTCGCCCCGGTGACGTGCTCACCGTGAAAGAGAACAGCAAGTGGAAGGAGCGCGTGCTCGAGAACATGAAGGACCCGAACAACCTGGCGCACCCGCAGTACCTCGAGGTCGCCGACGGCAAGGCCGAGGCCCGCATGAAGGTCATGCCCGAGCGCGAGGACGTGCCGCTCGACATGCAGCCGCAGCTGGTCGTCGAGTTCTACTCGGGTCGCTGAGCGGTGCGCGGGGCCTGTTGGCCTCGCGCCGCCCGCTGGCTTAGACGGTTACTCCCGTTTGACACGAGGAACCAAAGCGCGCCGGGGCCCCTTCGCTCCGGCGCTCTTGTAAGGAGCGTCTGCATGGGCCAGGAGGTCATCCATGTCGCCGTCGCCGGCACCTCCGCGACGGACACGTCCTTCTTCGAGACCATCACGCACTCGGGGCCCGTGGCGTTCCTCGTGCTGCTGGTGCTGGTCGGCTTCTCGGTGGCGAGCTGGGGCATCATCCTGCTCAAGTTCCTCGCCATCCGGCAGGCGCAGCGCTCCTCGGTCGAGTTCCTCGAGACCTTCTGGCAGTCGAAGAAGCTCGACGACATCTTCCAGCGCTCCGAGTCCATGACGACGAGCCCGGTCGCGCAGGTGTTCCGCGCCGGCTACCAGGAGCTCGTCAAGGTCAAGCAGAAGGACGCCAAGGACGCGAGCCCGCAGCTCCTCGGCGGCGCCGAGAACGTCGAGCGCTCCCTGCGCCGAGCGGCCAGCGCGGAGATGACCGAGCTCGAGCGCCTCTTGCCCTTCCTCGCCACCGTGGGCTCGACCGGCCCGTTCATCGGCTTGTTCGGCACCGTCGTCGGCATCATGAAGGCCTTCCGCGACATCGGCGTGCAAGGGTCGGCCAACCTGGCCACCGTGGCGCCCGGCATCGCCGAGGCGCTGATCGCCACGGCCGCGGGCCTCGCGGCCGCCATCCCCGCCGTCATCGCGTTCAACTTCTTCGGCAACCGCATCAAGATCATCGGCACCGAGATGGAGAGCTTCGCCAGCGACTTCATGAACATCGTGCGCCGTCACTTCTTCTGAGCGGCGGGGGCGGGTCGGGGAGCACGTCGGGGCTTGTGTCCCTTTGAGGACGCGCCCTAGCCTCGGGCTGGGCCAGCTGCCCAGGGGAGGTCCACATGCCAGTCCGCACCGGGCGCGCCGCCAGCACCGCCGCCGCTCGCTCGTCCCAGAAGCTCTCTCCTCGTCACAAAGCGCTGAACGCCCTGAACAGCGCCGTGATCAAGCTGCAGAAGGCCGGCTCGCTGCAGAAGGCGAAGCTCGAGCGCGAGGACGTCACGCTCTTCACGGGCCGCGGCGGCGTGCGCGCGGTCGAGGTCGCGCTCGGCCACGATGACAAGCAGGCCATGTCGTCGTGGCCGCAGTTCGACCACGTCATGGTCGACGCCGAGCACAAGCGCTTCTACGTGCGGCTGCGCGCCGAGGGGAACGTCGGGCCCTTCCCGCTGCCGCGCGGCGTGACGCTGTCGGCTCTGCTCGACGACGGGAGGCCGTTCCCGCGCGCGCGCGACGACTACGAGCGCGCCGTCGGCAAGCTCGCGCGCGTCGTCGAGAAGAACCTGCCCGAGGCCTACGCGGGCGGGCACCGGCAGCTCGACTTCAAGGCCGGCAGCTTCCGCGCGCCGAGCGGCGAGAAGCTCTCGCACCATTACATCGACGACCACACCGGCCGAATCCCGGGCGGCGCGGTGATGCTCGGCAAGGACAGCTTCTGGGTCGAGATGATCCCGGGCGTCAGCGGTGACTGCATCGGGCCCTTCGCGCTCCCGCGTGGCTTCGACGCCGCCGCGCTCGAGCGCCCGGCGGACGAGCCCGCGGTCATCGGCAGCGACGCCTTCGACAGCGGCCGCCGCTACACGAACGTGCTCGGCGACTCCGGCACCTACGGACGCACCACGCGCTGGGTGAGCTCGTCGTCGGGAAGCTGGCCGGTGGGCCCCGGCGGCTCCGGCTCCTGAGCCGCGCGTTGCCCGCCGAAGCGCTTTTGCTCTCGGCCTGGAGCGCCGCCCTGCAGGTCGCCGACGAGCTCGTGCGCCAGCGCTCGGTGCGCGCGCTGGCGGTCACCGGATCGCTCGCGCGCGGCGACTTCTGTGCCGGCAGCGACGTCGACCTCTGGCTCATCGGGTCGCGCAACCGGCGCGTGGAGCGCCTCGTGAACGGCGTCTCCGTCTCGCTGCTCTCTTGCACGCCGCGGCGCGCGCGCTCGCTCGAGGGGCTGTTGCGCTTCGAGGTCGACGACGCGGCCGTGCTGCACGATCCGGACGGGATCCTCGCGGAGCTCAAGCGCACCTCCCGCGCGCGCCGCGAGGAGCTGCGCGGGCACATGCTCCGCGCCTCCGCGCTCCCGATGACGTGGCTCGCGCGCAAGGCGACGGAGGCAAAGCCGCCGCTCGCCATCGCCGCCTTGCGGGAGCTCGCGCGACGAGGAGCCGCCCTCTCGCTGCACGATCGCTACGGGTGGCGCGTGCCTCGCTCGCGGCACTTCCGGTCGGGGCTGCCGGCGTCGGCGAGCGCGCTGCTCTTCCGCACGCTCGCGCTCCCCGCTGAGCCCCATTGGCGCGCCAAGCTCATCGCCGCTCGTCGCGGGCGGCCGCCCGTTCCGGAGCTGCCCTTCGCCGACGAGGCGCACATCGAGCGCTATCTCGCGAACGGTCGCGCGGGTGACGCCGTGCTGTCGCTCCGCCAGAGCCTCCCGCCCGCGCCGCGCGCGGTGACGATGACCCGGCCGCAGCATGCGCTGTTTCGCGCGCTGCACGGCTTCGACGCGGCCGCCGGCCCTCGTCGCGCGCAGGTATCTGCGCTCGCCGCCGACGTGTTGGAGCTGCTCGATCGCGTGCGCGCGCTCGAGCTCCTGTCTGCCTGGCGCGCCGATGTGCAGGGGCCGCTCGCCGCCAGCGCGCAAAGGATGCGCTGACGAACGCGGCTCTTTTCGACGCCTCGCGTTCGCCTGGTAACGTGAGCGTATGTCCCGACGACCCGCCGCCGCCTCGCCCTCTGGGAGCCAGTCCGCGCCGTCCCTGGCGCTCCTGTGCGCGCTGCTCTTGCCGCTCGTCCTCGTAGGGGCCGGCTGTCAGGGCTGCACGACGGGCGGCATCGGCGGCGGCGACGGCGGTGACGGCGACGGAGGGCTCAGCGGCGTCGCCGACGGCGGCGGGCTGCCCATCGCGGGCGCCATCGCGCTCAGCATCGATCCCGCGAGCATCACGCTCGTGACCGACGGCGTCACGCGCCCCCTGCAGGGCTTTCGGGTCAACGCCCTGCTTGACGACGGCAGCTCGAAGGACGTCACGGGCGACGTGGCGCTCTCGCTCTCGAACCCAGCGCTCGGCGAGCTCGTCGGCGCCGCCTTTCGCAGCGCGGCCATCGGCGGCACCAGCCAGCTCATCGCGCGCGCGGGTGATCTGTCGGCAACGGCGCCCATCGTCGTTCGGCTCGAGGCCGCGGTGAACGAGGGCGACGACCTCCCCGCCGATCCCGTCGGCGTGTTCGACAGCGCCCCGCTCGACGACAGCCGCGCGCCGCAGCTCGTGTACCCGACCGACGGCGTGCTCGTGCCGCCGAACCTCGGTCTGCTCGAGGTGCACTTCTATCCCGGCAGCGACAACGAGCTGTTCGCCGTCACCTACGACAGCCCGCTCGCGCACGTCGTCGTCTACACCCGCTGTACGCCGCTCGGCGGCGGCTGCGTGTACACGCCGTCCACGGACGTCTGGCGCTACGTCGCCGACACCAACCGCGGCGCCGACGCGCCCATGGTCGTGAGCGTGCGCGCCACCGACGACGAGGGCACGGGGCAGGGCGCGTCCGGCGAGGTGGACGTGCACGTCAGCGCCGTGGATGTCGCGGGCGCGCTCTACTATTGGTCGACGACCCAGCGGGCCATCATGCGCGTCGATTTCGGTGACGAGGTGCCCGAGCGCTTCTTCCCGCCCGAGGGACAGGGCGGCACCTGCTACGGCTGCCACTCGCTCTCCCCCGACGGCACGCGCATGAGCCTCAGCCAGCAGGGGCAATACAACGGCCAGCTCACCATCCTCGACGTGGGCAGCCAGAGCGCGCTCCTGACGGCCAGCGACGAGACGCGCGAGCAGTTTCAAGCCTGGGACCCGACCTCGACGATGTTCGCCGCCATCTACGGCGACGACGATCCGCCCGACACCCACCTGCGCATCCGCGACGGCGACACCGGCGCTGTCCTCGACGAGCTCGACATCGGCCAGGAGATCAGCCACCCGCACTGGTCCCCGGCGGGCGATCGCATCGCGTTCACCGTCGTCACGCATCACCAGACCTCGCAGCGCCCGGGGCGCGGCGGCATCAGCTACGTCGAGCAAGAGGCCGGCGGCTGGTCGGCGCCGCACGAGCTTTTGCCCCCCACGGACGGGCTGAACCGCTACACGCCCGTGTACAGCCCCGACGGGAGCTACCTCGTCTACGTAGAGTCCACCTGCCCGGCCGGCGTGGTGTACGACGGCAGCTGCGACGCCGACGCCGATGACGTCGCCAAGCTCTGGGCCATCGCCAAGGACGGCGGCGCGCCCATCGCGCTCACCGCCGCCGGCACGCCCGGTCCGCTCGACGACGACGACGACCTCGCCAACACCTTCCCGCGCTGGGCGCCCTTCGAGGACGTCCGCTTCACGAGCGGCGAGGGCCGCGTGCACTGGATGACGTTCTCGTCCCGTCGCCGCTACGGGCTGCGCGATCCCGAGGGCCGACAGCTCTTGTGGATGGTGGCGGTCGATCCCGATCGCGTCGCCGCCGGACAGGACGGCAGCTTCCCCGCCTTCGCGCTGCCCTTCCAGGACCTCGCGACCTCGAACCACATGGCGCAGTGGGCCGAGGTGTTCGTGCCGACGGAGCCGGAGCCCGACGCCGGCCCCGATCCGGAGCAGTGCCTCGGGCCGAGCACGATCTGCGATCCGGCGGCCAGCGACTGTTGCGAAGGGCTGCAGTGCATCGCCGGCGAAGCGGCCGCGTTCTGCGTCGTCGTCGGCGGCTGAGCCAGGACCAGCCCGCGAGCAGACCGGCTTCTTGCAGCGAGCGCCGATGTGCTCGGCCTCGTCGCGTGTCTGCTCACTTTGCTCGCGGCCCCGCTCGCCGCCGTCGCGGGCGTGGCGCGCGTCTCGCTCGCGGCCCCCGTCGGCGCGCTCGTGTCCGCCGCGGCGGCGTTCGCGTTCGCGCTCGCTTGGGCCGCCGGCGGCGGCTCCCTCGTCGACGTCCCTTGGCTGCCGCCGCCCTTCGCCGAGGCGCGGCTCACGTTCGTCCTCGATGACCTCGGCGCGCTCTACGCCACGCTCGTGACCGGCCTTGGCGCCGTCGTCACCGTGTACAGCCGAGGCTATCTGCCTCCGCACCTCGAGCACCGATCGAGAGGGGCCACAGAGCGACGTCCGGCGCGCGAGGAGGTGCGCTTCGTCGCGCTCCTGCTCGCGTTCATGGCGAGCATGGTGGCGCTCGTGCTCGCGCAGGATCTGCTGCTGATGTTCGTCGCCCTCGACGTCACGGCGCTGCTCTCGTTCCTGCTCATCCGCTTCGACTACCAGCAGCGCGAGGCCCGTCAGGCTTCGCTCATGGCGCTGTTCGTCACCGCGGGCCCTTCGCCGTTCTTTGTCGTCGGGGCGCTGCTCCTCGGGCAGCGCTACGGCACCACGTCGCTGGCGGAGCTGTCCGCGCAGGGCGCCACGGCCACCTCGTGGGCGGCCGGGCTGCTGGTCGCCGGCGTGCTGGCGAAGAGCGCGCAGGTGCCGCTGCACTTCTGGCTGCCGCGCGCGATGGTAGCGCCGACCCCGGTCTCGGCGTTCTTGCACTCCGCCGCCATGGTCGCGGCGGGCGTCATCGTGCTGCAGCGCGTGCGTCCGCTGCTCGAGGGCGCGCCGCAGGTGTTGGCGGCCATGCTGGTCATCGGGCTCGCCTCCATCGTCGTCGGCAGCGCCGGCGCGCTGGTCCGCGACGAGCTGAAGGCGGTGCTCGCGGCCTCCACCATCGCGCAGTACGGGCACGTGATGGTGCTGCTCGCGCTCGGCGGCGACGACGGCAACGCCGGCGCGCCGCTCTATGTCGTCGTGCACGGGCTCTGCAAAGCGGCGCTCTTTCTCAGCGCGGGCGCCGTCACGCTCACGACGGGGCAGAGCCGTCTGTCGCAGCTCGGCGGGCTGTTGCGGGCGCGTCCGCTGCTGGCGATGGGCAGCGGGGTCGCTGCGCTCGGGCTCGCGGGGGCGCCGCTGACCGGCGGCTACTTCAAGGACGAGGCGCTCTTCGCGGCCGCTTGGCGGCACAGCCCGTGGCTCGGCGTCGCCCTGACCGTCGTGGTCGCGCTCACCGCCGCCTATGCGCTGCGCTTTTGGACGCGCATCTTCCTCGGGCCGCGCATTCGCGAGCTCGAGCTGCGCCCGACGTCCCGCTGGCTCACGCTGCCCATCGCGTTGCTCGCCGTCGTCGTCGTCGCGCTCGGCGCGTGGCCCTGGCCGGTGAACGCGCTGGCGAACGCGGCCGGCGCGCTCGTGAACGGCGGCGAGGTCTCCGTGCACCTCTCCTACGGCTACGCGGGGGCGCGGACGCTGTCGGCGCTGTTCGCTTGGCTGCTCGGCCTCTCGCTGTTCGCCCTGCAGCGGCGGCTAGAGCATCGAACGTGGCTGTATGAGCGCGTCCCCTGGTTGCTCTCGACGCCGCTCTCCCGTCGCCTGTTGCGCGCGCTGTGGCGCCTGTCCGACTACGGCCATGGCGTCGAGGCGCGGGATATGCGCGACCGCGTCGGCTTCGTGCTGCTGCCGAGCGCGGCGCTCATCGCGCTGGCCGCGTTCTTCACCTCGCAGTCCTTCGCGTTGCACCTCGGAGGCCTGCGTCTCGACGACATGCCCACCGCGCTGGCGCTCGTGGTGGCCGGCGTGGCCGCCATCGCCGCGGCGTCCATGCGCAAGCACGTCGCCATCGTGCTGATGCTCTCCTTCGTCGGCTTCTCGCTCGCGCTCGTGTTCAGCGCCACCGGCGCGCCCGACGTCGCGCTGGTGGCCGTGCTCATCGAGACCATGCTGACGCTGCTGTTTCTCACCGCGCTCTCCCGTGTCCCCGAGGAGCAGCTGCGCCGCTCGCGCGAGCACACCTCGTCGTTCCCGCGCAGACAGCTCTTCATCGCCGGGCTGGCGGGTGGCGCGACGCTGTTTCTGACCTGGACCATCCTCTCCCTGCCGCGGCCCGCGCTGCCGACGCTCGACTACCTCGAGCTCGCCGAGGACGCGCACGCGATGGACGTCGTCACCTCCATCCTGGCGGACTTCCGCGGCCTCGACACCATGGGCGAGATGACGGTGCTCGCCGTCGCCGCCGTCGGCGTGCTCGCCATGACGTGGCGGAGGCCCGCGTGACGCTGCTCGTGCGCCACGTGTCGAGCTTCCTTCTGCCCGCGTCCATGGTGATCGCGCTGGCGATCCTGGTGAAGGGCTACACGCAGGTCGGTGACGGCTTCGCGGCGGGCGTGGTCGCGGCGCTCGGCGTCGTCGTGCAGTACGTCGGACACGGCCGAGAGGACGCGCGCGCGAAGCTGAGCGCGTGGCTCGGCATGAAGGGCCTCCTCGTCGGCCTCGCGCTCATGCTTTTCGTGGTGTTCGCGCCGACGCTGCGCGGTCAATCGCTCGTCACGCACTTCCCGGCGCCGGAGGCCTCGCTCACGAGCGTCGGCAGCATCGATCTGCACACGGCGGCGCTCTTCGACGTCGGCGTGTTTCTCGTGGTGCTGAACGCGCTCGTGCTCGTGCTCGACCACCTCATCGAGCTGCGCGAGGACGCGTCATGATCGCGCTCACCGCCGTCGTCATCAGCGTGCTGTTCGGCTGCGCCGTCTCTCTCATGCTGACGCCGGATCTGTTCAAGGTCGCCGCCGGCACGATGCTGCTCACCAACAGCGCCATCCTCTTCCTCGTCGGCAAAGACCTGGGTGCGCACGCGGAGGCGATCTTCCCCCTCCGCGACCTCGGAGACGTCTCCGATCCGCTGGCGCAGGCGCTCGTCATCACCGCCATCGTGATCGGCTTCGGCATCACGGCGCTGCTCTTGCGCGTCGGGCTGTCCGTCGCCGCCGCGCACGGCACCTGCGATCTCGAGGCGCTGCGCCGCTTGGAGAACGTCGAGCGTGAGGAGCGCTCATGAGCTTCCTGACGCCGCTCGCCATCGCGTGGGTCGCCGCCGTCGCCGTCCTGGCCCTCGACGGCCGCAAGACACAAGTCGCCTGCTTGGCGCTGCTCGCGCTCGCCCTGGTGTTCGTCCTGGACGCCGGCCTGCTGCTGCGCACACAGAGCGGCCTCGTGCTCGAGGACGTGACGGGCCGCTGGAGCGCGGGCATCGGCATCCAGATGCGCATCGACGCCGCCTCCGCGCTGTTCGCGACGCTGTCGGCGGCGGTGCTCGTCATCGTGCTCGCGCACGAGATGCTCGAGGGCATCCACTCGCGCGCCTTCCCCGCCCTCGTGCTGTTCCTCTGCGTGGGGCTGCACGGCGTGTTCTTCACGGCGGACGCGTTCAACTTCTATGTCTTCTTCGAGCTCTCGATGGTGAGCGCCTTCGCGTTCGCGTCCTACGGGCACGGCGCCGCGCGGCTGCGCGCGACCTGGGTGTTCATCGTCGTCAACTTGATCGGCTCTGTGATGTTGCTCGCCGGCGTGACCTCGCTCTACCACGTGTCCGGCACGCTCAACCTCGAGGGCATGGCCGTGCGCGTGCTGCGCGAGGGCGGCATGCCGCTCCTCTTGCCGGCGGCGCTCGTGTTCGCCGCGTTCTCGCTGAAGCTCGGGCTGTTCCCGTTCCACTATTGGGTGCCGCCCGTCTATCGCGACACGAGGCCCGCCGTCGCCGCCATCTTCACCGGCGCGCTCGCCACCATCGGCAGCTACGGGCTGCTGCGCCTCGGCTTCGGCATCTTCGCGCCCGAGCTCGAGGGCGCGCGCACCTTGCTCGTGCTGCTCGGGGCCGGCAGCGCGCTGTACGGCAGCGTGCTGGCGTTCCACAGGCGGGTCGCGGCGGAGACGTTCGCCTACGTGTCCATCGCGCACGCGGGGCTGCTCATGCTCGCCATCGGGGTCGGCGGCACGAAGGGCATCAGCGCCGCGCTCTGGCTGATGATCGCGGGCGCCCTCGACAAGGCGCTGCTCTTCCTCGCGCTCGACGTGCCCGCCGCCAAGGGGAGGCTGTTGTCGGGCATCGGCGCCACCAGCTCGAGCGGCATCCCGCTCAGCGTCGGCTTCATCGGCAAGCTCGCGCTCCTGCAGGCGGCGGTCGTCGAGGGTGCCATCGGTGTGGCCATCGTCATCGTGCTGGCGACCGCGTTCTCCATCGGCGGACTGTTCCGGCAGTTCTGGAGCACGCCGGAAGCGGAGCCGCGCGAGGGCGGACACACGAGGTGCGCGAGCATGGTGTTCCTGCTCGGCCTCGCGGTGCTGTTGCTGGGCGCCGCGCCCGCGCTCTTGAACGGCGTCGTCGAGGCCGCGGCGCACGCGCTCCGGGGCATGCCATGACGCGCGCGTTCGCGACCCTGGGCCTCGCGGCGCTGTACCTCGGCACGCTCGGGACCGTCGCCGCGGCGGACATGGTGGTCGCGTTGCTCGTCGGCGCGGCGCTCGCGTACCGGTCCACGCCGCCGGCCACGGGAGACGCCTGGGCGTCGCTGCGCAAGGCGTCGGCTCTGCCGCGCTTCCTGCTCGGCGTCGTCATCGAGGTGCTGCGCGGCTCGGCGGAGATGACGCTCGTCGTGCTCGGCGCGCGCGACTGGCGGCGGCAGGGCCTTCTCGAGGTCGAGCTCGGCGATCGCACGCCGCTCGGCGTCACCGTGACGGCCCTCGTCACCGGCCTCAGCCCCGGCAGCGTCGTCATCGAGGTCGACTGGCAGCGCCGGGTCATGTTGGTCCACGTCATCGACGCCACGGACGGCGACGCCGTGCGCCGTCACATCCAAGCCTTCTACCAGCGCTACCAGGCGCCGGTGTTCCCTTGAGCGCGAGGAGCGAGGCGCCATGCACGAGTGGCTCTACTACGTCGTGATGTCCTGGCTCGTGGTGCTGCTCGGGCTGCTCGCGTTCCGCGCCGTGCGCGCCACGCGCACGACCGATCGCATCGTCGCCCTCGACACGCTCTCCTACGTCATCGTCGCCGCGCTCTCGGTCATCACGCTCGAGCGTCAGCTCGCGGGCTACCTCGACGTGGCGCTGGCGCTCGCGCTGTTGTCGTTCGCCCAGACCGTGGCGGCGTCGAGCTACTGCCTCGCGGGCCGGGTGACGCCGTGAGCCTCCGCGCCCTCGTCGCCGACGGGTTCGTGCTGAGCGGCGTCATCGTCATCACGCTCGCGGTGTACGGGGTCATGCGGCTGCCGGACACCTTCGCGAGGATCCACTCGGCGAGCAAAGCCGCGGCGCTCGGCGTCGTGCTGCTCTTGCTCGCCACCGTCACGAGCGGCGAGCTCGACATGATGGTGCGCGCGCTCGTCGTCGCCGTGTTCCTCTGCATCACCGCGCCGGTCGGCTCCCACGCCGCCGCGCGCCTCGAGCGCGCCTGCCGGGAAGGCGAGCTGCGGGAGCGACGCTTCGGTGCCCTCGCGGCCCAGACGCAAGCGCTCCCTCCGTCCGCGCGGACGCGCTCGACGCGAAAGAGCCCGCGGGAGGCCGCGGGCTCTTCACGCGCGCTGCGTCGCGACACGCCCCCCTCGGAAGGGGAAGCTCGCGATCCTCCGCGCCGTCCGTAGGAGATCGACTCAGTAGCGCGAGCGTCGCGGGCCGCGGTCGCCGCGGTCGCCGCCACGGCCGCCGCCGCCGCCGTAGCCGCCACCGCCACCGCCACCGTAGCCGCCGCCGCCGCCGCCGCGCGGGCTGCGCTCCTGCGCCTCGTTGACGTTGATGGTGCGGCCGTCGAGCTCCGAGCCGTTCATCTGGTTCATGGCTTCGTCCGCGGCGCCTTCCTCCGCGAACGTCACGAAGCCGAAGCCGCGCGAACGACCGGTCTCCCGATCGGTGATCACCTTCGCGTCGAGGACCTCCCCAAAGCGCTCGAACGCCGCGAGCAGGCCGGCGTCGTCGGTGTTCCAGCTCAGGCTGCCAACAAACAACTTCTTGGACACACTTCTCTCCTGAAACACGAACGCCTTGCATCCGTGCACTAGCCCGAGACGAACGCGCTCTTGGAGCCCCCGATCCCGAGGCGGCCTCTATGACCGCTCTCTCTTCGTACGCCGCCTGGTAGGGCGAGGAAAAGAGGGAACGCGGCAGCGCCCGCAGCGACGGCAAACTCTGCCGGCGAATCGCGCGCTTACGCCGCGAATGTCGACTGCCTCACGAGAGCCGGTGGCGCTCGAGGCGGGCCTCGTAGGTGCGCTCGCCGCTGGTAAGGAAAAGTGTGTCCTCCTGTCGCACCAGGGTCCAGCGGCTCCTGCGCTCGAGCCCCCGCGCGAGCTCGTCGAGGAAGAGCGGCGGCACCGCGACGACATCGATCCCTTCGCGCTTGTGGATGCGCTCGCCCTCGAGGCTCTTCGAGAGCAGCGCGGGATCCTTGTAGGTGTAGACGAACACCTGCGCGCACTGCCGCGTGGCCCGGTGCAAGCGCTCCGCGCTCGGCTGCCCGACCTCGATCCACGTCGTCAGCGCGCCGGTGAGATCGCGCACGAGCACGGCCGGCTCGTCGGGATCCGACAGGCCGCCCTGCGAGAACGCGATGCCCTCGGTCGTGTGCAGCGCGTAGGCGAGCACGCGCGTCAGCAGAAACGCCGGTGACTCCGACGGGTGCCGGGCCACGCGCAGCTCCAGGGTCTCGTACACGCCGCGCTCGATGTCGGAGAGCTCGAGCTCGAAGCGGTAGAGCTCACTCGGCTGCGCCATCGGGCTGCTCCTCGTTGCTTGGCGGCTGGACGCTCGCCGGCTCGTTCTCGTCGTCGTCGTTCCAGATCTTCTGCAGCAAGCCGAAGATGCGGTTGCCCTGGAAGCGGCGCACGAGCGGTGAGCCGCTCTCGTCGTCAGCCGGCGTGGCCGGCTCCGCCAGCGGGACGGCCTCGACGGGCGGCGTCGCAGGCTCGCCCTCGGGTCTCAGGACGCCGTCGCTGAGATCGCCTTCGAGCACCGTCAGCCAGAGAGAGACGTCCTCGCGCGGGTTGTCCGTACGCGTGCCCGACCGAAGCAGCAGGGTCGTGTCGGCCGCCGACAAGCCGAAGCCGCGAGAGCGAAGGAGGATGTCGGCCTCGCGGAAGTCCTCGACGGTCGACAGCGTGCGCTCCCTGGCCGCGTCGTGATTGGTTCGCAGCAGGTCGCGCGCAGCGACGAGCTCGGCCCGTGCTCCGGACATCGCGACCTTGAGCTCCGCGGGTGGAAGGCGCGCCCTGATCGGTCGCTCGCTGCCGGCGAGCGTCGCCTTCGAGGCGGTGACGAGAAAGAGCCGCTGCCATTCGTGCTCGTCGGCGAGCAGGTCGGGGGGCAGCGTTGGCTCGCGCGCATAGAAACGAAAGCCCATCGGTGACGACGGAGATCCCACGACCACGCCTAGCAACGTCCACTCGGCCGCGAGGTAACGCTCGGCGGCCGATAGCTCGCGCTCGTCGAGGGGAATGGATTCATGTTCAGCCCAGCGTCGGAGATCGTCCCTATCGTTGATGAGCCAGCTGTCGGAATACGCATAGCTGACCGGCAGCAGCGGGGCGCGCTCCTCCAGCGAGCCGTCGAGCTTCGCCATGGCGGCGAGCCCGTCGAACGCCGTCGGCGGCACGAGGAACGCGCCGGGAGAGGCCGGGAAGGCGAGCAGCATGGCAACGCGCTCGTGGCCGTGGCGCACCTCGGGGAGGATGGCGAGGCTGGCGATGCCGTTGTCTGTGTGGAGATAGCTGGTGCGTGGGCGCTCCCGCGTCGCGCGCGGATCGTCCACGCTGGCGAGCGCTGGCGCGTCCGCGAACGGCGTCGAGCGCAAGGCGTCGAGCGCCGCGGTCATGCTCGCGTCCGAGCGCCGTCGCGCCATGCTTACGATGTGCTCCGCGGCCAGGCGGCGCAGCGCCTCGGTCCTCCCCTCGCGCACGATGTCGACGAGCACGGCCGGCTCGAGCGCCGCGAGCGCGGGGAAGAGCGCCCGCTGGACCTGCGGCCCGATCGTGCCCCCCTCGAGGAGAAGCACGGCCCAGGCACGCTGCCGTTGCGCGGAGCGCGCCTCTCGGGGGAGCTCCGGCGCGAGCACCAGGTCGTAGGTCAACTGCTGCGCGCGCGACGAGAACGGACGCTCCAGGGCCACGTTCGTCTCCAGCAGCGCGGCCATCCCCTGCAGCTCATCGAGGGGGTAGGCGTTCCCGATGAGCGCGGCGTTGGCCCAGGTGCGCACGAGGAGCGGAAGCGTCGCGTCGTCTCCCGCGTCCTCGAGAACGGCGAGCGCGGCGTCGCGGCCGGGGCCGTCCGGCACGATCATCCAGCTGAGGGTCTTGATGGCCTCCGCGCGCGCGTACAGGTCCGTGCTCGAGCGGACTGCTGTCGCGAGCGCCGGTACCGCGTCGACACCGAGGTCGAACAGCTTGTTCGCGGCGCCTCCTGCCTTCATGGGATCGGCCAGGTCCTTCACGAGCTCCGCGGCGCGCGCGCTGCTGGCAGCGTCGTCGTCGCGCGCGGCATCGGTCGGAGGGCTGGCCGCTGCGAGCAGCGTGCAAGCGACAGAGAGCATGGCGGTATGAAGCACGTTCCCTCCGCTCAGAGGCGCAGCGCGCCGCGGTGCTCGGGTGTAGCGCGAGCACCCCGCCTGTGCATCCTCGCAGCGTCGAGCGCCCGGCGCGCAAAGCTGACGCCGCCCCTCGTGGCAGCCGTGCGCCGGTTGGACTATCTCCCCGGAGTCACATCTCGAGGGAGGCGACATGGCGAGCGAACATCGTGGCGGAAGCTTCATCCTGGCCATCGATCAAGGCACGACCGGCACGACCGTGCTCGCGGTCAGCCCCGAGCTGAAGGTCATCGCCAAGCACTCGTGTGAGTTCCGTCAGGTGTTCCCGAGGCCCGGCTGGGTCGAGCACGAGGCGAGCGCCATCTGGCAGTCCGTCGAGCAGGCCACCAAAGGCTGCCTCGAGAGCGCCGGGCTCGACGGCAAGGACATCGCCGCCATCGGCATCACGAACCAGCGCGAGACCACCTGCTTGTTCGACAGGCACAGCGAGCCCTTGGCGGCTTCGGGGTCGCTTGCCGACCCCGAACAAAGACTGAATTTCATCGTCTGGCAGTGCCGTCGTACGGCGGACATCTGCAACAAGATGAAGGCCGACGCCAAGGAGCCGCTCGTCAGGCAGAAGACCGGCCTCGTCCTCGACCCGTACTTCTCCGGCACCAAGCTGCGCTGGTACTTCGACAACATCGACGGCGCGCACGCCAAGGCCGCGGCGGGGGAGGCGCTCTTCGGCACCATCGACAGCTGGCTCGTGCACAAGCTCAGCGGCGGCGCGGTGCACATCACCGACGTCACCAACGCCTCCCGCACCTTGCTGATGAACCTCGAGACCCTCGCCTGGGACGACGAGCTGCTCGAGATGTTCGGCGTGCCGCGCGCGTGTCTGCCCGCCATCAAGAGCTCGAGCGAGGTGTATGGCAAGACCAGGGGCGTCAGCTTCCTCCCCGACGGCATCCCCATCGCCGGCATCGCGGGCGATCAGCAGGCGGCGCTGTTCGGGCAGGCCTGCCTCTCCGAGGGCGAGGCCAAGTGCACCTATGGCACCGGCTGCTTCCTGCTGTTGAACACGGGCGAGAAGATCGTCCGCTCACAGCACGGCCTGTTGACGACGGTGGCGATCCAGCAGGGCGGCGCTACGCAGTACGCGCTCGAGGGCGCCGCCTTCATCGCGGGCGCGGCGGTGCAGTGGCTGCGCGACGGACTGAAGCTCATCGACAGCGCCGGCGAGATCGAGGGGCTCGCGCGCGGCGTGTCCGACTCCGGCGACGTCGTGTTCGTGCCGGCGCTGGCGGGGCTCGGCGCTCCGCACTGGCGCTCGGACGCGCGCGGCCTGCTCGCGGGCCTCACGCGTGACACCGATCGACGGCACATCGCGCGCGCGGTGCTCGAGGGGATCGCGCTGCAAAACCGCGACATCCTCATCGCCATGCGCAAGGACGCCGGCTACCTCTCGGTGTTGAAGGTCGACGGCGGCGCGGCCGCGAACGACCTCTTGATGCAGATCCAGTCGGACGTGCTCGACGTGCCTTGCGTGCGCCCGGAGGTGCTCGAGACCACCGCCCTCGGCGCCGCCGCGCTGGCCGGGCTCGCGATCGGGATGTTCGGGCACCGCGACGACGTTAGGAAGGTCTGGCGAGAGGACAAGACCTTCCAGCCGGCCATGAGCGACGACGCGCGCGCGCGCATGATCTCGAAGTGGGAGCGCGCGGTCGAGCGCGCCTGACGCCCCGGAGAGCAACCTTGAGGATGTCTGAATCGAAGGCTCGTCGTGAGCGCACGCCCGCTCCCGCTCGCCGTGACACGGTGAGGCTGCAGCGTGCGCTCGCGCTCCTCGTCGTCACGCTGCTCGCGCTGCCCGCCCTCGTGCTCGCCAAGGGCGGCGAGCAGGAGCTGCGCTTTCAGCAGCTCACGCTCGCCATGGGCGGTCACGAGGTGGGGACGACCACCTCGCGGGACGTGAAGACCAGCGAGGGCTTCCGCTTCGAGCGGCAGAGCGACCTCTCGCTGAGGCGCGGCGCCGCCGAGCTGAAGATCGAGACGCGCACGGTCGCGCACACCGATCAGCAGCTGCGCCCGCTGCGCTACCGCTTCGAGCGCAAGGACGCCTCGGGCACCGCCGTCACCGAGGGCGTGGTGCGCGGCGACCACATCCTCGTGCGCACCACGCAGGCCGGCGCCACCGTCGAGAACAGGGTGCCGCTGGAGGCCGGGCTCACCTTCTCGTCCGCCTTCGAGCACCGCGTGCACAGCGAGCTCGCGTCGCTCGCGAAGAGCGGCCACGTGCTCAAGGCTCCCGTGCTGGTCGAGGATATGGGCGCCGTCACCCCCATGGAGGTGCGCGTAGAGCGGGACGGTGACGGGTACCGCGTGAGCACGAAGATGGTCGGCATGGAGTCCATCGATCAGGTGGACGCGGCCGGACGCACGTTGCTCTCTCGCACCGCTGCGCTCGACGCCGTGGCGTATCCGCTGGGCTCGCCGCCGCCGCCGAGCGTGCAGCCCGGCGCCGTCGATCTGCTCGCGCGCTCGACGTGGAGCGCGCCGCGGCTCGCGAGCGCCGTCACGCGCGTGCGCTTTCGCATCCACACGCCCGACGCGAAGACCTTCGCCGTCCCCGAGGACGAGCGCCAGAAGGTCGTGGCGCGCACGGCCTCGTACGTCGACGTGGAGGTCCGAGACGTGCCGAGCCGGCGCCGGGCGCTGTCGTCGTCCGAGAAGACGTCCATGACCGCCGCGACGCCCTACGAGCCGATCGCGGACGCCCGTCTCAAGGAGGCCGTCGCCGAGGTGACGAAGGGCGCCGAGAGCGAGCGCGAGAAGGTCGACCGCCTGGTCGCGTTCGTCTTCCGGCACGTCGAGCACAAGGCGCTCGACCGCGGCTACGCCCCGGCGCTGGCGACGCTGCAGTCCGCGCGCGGCGACTGCACCGAGCACAGCGTCCTGCTCTCGGCGCTCTTGCGCACGGCGGGCATCCCGACGCGCCTCGTGGACGGCGTCATCGTCGACGGCGGGCGCGCGGGGTACCACGAGTGGGTCGAGGTGCAGGTGGGCGGCGATCTCGTCCCCGCCGACCCCACCTTCGGCGCCTTCCCCGCGGGGCCCGAGCGCCTGAAGCTCGCCGAGGGCAGCTCGTCGCCCGAAGGGCTGCTCTCGCTCGGCGTGGCCGCCGGCCGGCTGCTGCGCCCGGGCGTCAAGGTCGAGGTGGTGGACGCCACGCCGCCACCGTCGCGCTGAGGTACGTAGGCCGAGCATGCAGCGAGAGCATCTGCGCCTTGGCGGCTCGGCGGTCCTGGCCGCGGCCGCGCACGTGGCGCTCGCGCTGCTCGTGCTCTCCCTCGAGGAGCACGACCTGTTCGACGACGGCCAGCGCGTCGCGGTGCAGCTCATCGAGGTGAAGCGCCGGCCGCCTCCCGAGCCCGAGCCCGAGCCCGAGCCCGAGCCCGAGCCCGAGCCGGAGGTCGTCGAGCCGCCGGCGCCTCCTCGAGAGCCACCCCCCCCCGAGCCGACGCCGACGCCGACGCCGACGCCGACGGAGACGCCCGACGAGCCGTCGTCCGACGACACCACGACGACACCGCAGCGCGCGCCGGCCCCGCCGACGCCGTCGCTCCCCCCGGGCAGCGACTCACCCGTGCGGGTCAAGGAGCGGGCACCGTCGTTCTTGGATCGCGTGCTCGGCAGCGGCGACGACCCCTTCGGCACGGGCCTCAAAGAGCTCGAGGGAGGCCTCGAGTACAGAGCCGAGGGCCCCATGAGCGACGGCGAGCGCGCGCAGAAGCTCGCGCGCCGCATGATCGAGGACGAGCTCGCGGAGGACGCGGTCTCGGCCGGCCTCGTCGATGACTACTTCCGCGCGCTGCGCGCGCGCGTCGAGACCGCCTGGCGGCCGGCGAAGAAGCAGCTCAACGACGGAGGCGATCACGTCACGCAGCTCGGCTTCATGCGCGATCTCGGTCAGAACCCGCAGGCCATCGGCGAGCTATGGGAGACGTATCTCGACGTCGCCAAGCAGTACGCGCGCGGGCAAAAGCCCACCATCGAGAAGAAGCGCGCCGTGCGGCTGCGCGAGCTGTTCCGCTCGCGCAAGGGCAACTTCCGCTTTCACGCCATCACCGAGGTCGTCGTCACGCAGGCGGCCGACGGGAAGATCCTCACCATCGAGCTGCCGCTCACGAGCGGGCACCCCGGCTTCGACGAAGGTGTGCGCGACGCGTTCGTCGCCGCCGCGCGCGTCATGCAGGAGAAGCCCCCGCCACGGCTCTCGAACGGACGCGCCTTTCGCAGCACGTGGCGCCTCCGCGCGACGTGGACCATGGTGCCGCCGACGGCGCTCTTGATGGGCAATAGCTGGGACATCACGCCCGAGGGCGTGAAGGTCGACGTCCCCTTTCAGATCAAGCTCAAGACGCGCGTGCTGTTGCTCGGCTTCGACAACCGTGATCACAGCATCCGCGAGCGCCGCTGAGCCGTGGCAGGGTGGCTGAACCCCCCTCGCGGCGTCTTTCAGCGCCCTAGTCCTCGACGGCTTCGACGAGGACGGGCACGGGCGGCCAGCTCGGGCCTTGCGAGCTGCTCGGCTTCTTGGTGAAGCCCGGATCGGTCACCTTGCGTGCCTCGATGGCGAGGGCGACGAGGTGGCGCATGAGCCCGAGGGCCGTGGACTCGACCTCTTCGTAGGCGGCGATGCCGAGCCGGAGATCGTCGCTGCGCTCGCAGAAGAAGCGCCGCAGCACCGGCAGGTAGGCGTGCGTCGTCATGACGAGGTCGGTGGCGGAGAAGCCCTCCGCGCTGCGCCGCTCGAAGGTGCGATCCACCTCACCGAGGAGGTGGCGCTCGCCGTCTCCGGCGATGAAGCGCGTGAGCGCGATGAGCGTGCGCTGCGTGCTCGCCTCGACGTCGCGCGTGGGGACCGTGCGGTACTTCGGGACCAGCAGCGCGAGCTGACGCGCGACGGCCGCGGCGATGCGGACGCGGTCACGCTCGAGCAGCTTGATGGCATAGGCGCGCGGATCGGCGTCGCTCATGCGCCCGCATTATCGCTGCGGGCGCCGAAGCTCCAGGGTCATCGGCACGCCTCGCGCGGGGCGCAGCGTCACGCTCGGGTCGAGCTCGAAGCGGAAGCCGGGCTCGAGCGCGGCGCGGTAGCGCTGCAGCAGGGTGGCGAGGAGCAGCTGCGCCTCCATCTCCGCCATATGGTTGCCGATGCACTGCCGCGGACCGCCGCTGAACGGGAAGTACGCATACTTCGGGCGGCCTCGCTCGCGCTCCGCGGCGACGAGAGCGGGCGCGAAGCGGTCCGGGTCGAAGCCCTCCGGGTTCGGCCACAGCGCAGGATGTCGCTGCGTCACGTACGGGCTGACGAACACGTAGCTGCCCTTCTCGACGAGATAGCCGCCGAGCTCGTCGTCCTCTTCCACCCGCCGGCCGAGCAGCCAGGCGGGCGGGAACAGGCGCATGGACTCCTTCAGCACCTGCCCCGTGTAGACGAGGCGCGGCAGGTCCGCGAGCGTGGGCGCGCGGCCGTCGAGGACGTCGTCGAGCTCGCGCTCGGTGCGGCGGGCGATGTCCGGGTGCAGCGAGAGCAGCGCCAGCGTCCAGGTGAGGGCGTTCGCCGTGGTCTCGTGCCCGGCGAGGAAGATGGTCATGACCTCGTCTCGTAGCTGCTCGTCGGTCATCCCTTCGCCGGTCTCGTCGTGGCGCGCGTCCATCAGCATGCTCAAGAGATCATTGTTGGGCTCGCCCGAGGCGCGCCGCTCGCGAATGATGCCGCGCACGATGTCGTCGAGGCGGGCGAGCGCTCGCTTCGCGCGCAGGTTGCGCGGCAGGGGCAGGCGATCGAAGAGCGGCACCACGCTGTGCAGCGCCTCGTCGAAGAAGTGCAGCCCGAGCCGCAGCGCCTCGCCCACCTCGTCGGCTTCCGCGCTCGGATCGTGGCTCAGCAGCGTCTCACCGGCGATGCGCAGCGTGACCTTCATCATCTCCTGGTGGATGTCGACGACCTGCCCTTCGCGCGCGAATCGCTGCCAACGCTCCGAGAGGTCGAGGCCCGCCTGCACCATGCTGTCGGCGAAGCCCTCGATGCGCCGTCGCTGGAACGCGGGCTGCGCGATGCGGCGCTGGCGCAACCAGAAGTCTCCCGTCGAGGTCACGAGCCCGTTGCCGAGCAGGAGCTTCAGCTTCTCGTAGCCGGGCGAGTGCTTCGTGTAGTTGGCGACGTTGTCCTTCAGCACCCGCTCGACGTCACGCGGGTGGTAGGCCCAGGTGAAGCTCAGGTTCGCGATACGCAGGCGCCCGGTGTCGCCGAGCTCCTGGAACGCGCGCAGCAGGAGGCCGATGGGATCGGCGCGCATGTCGCGCAGGTGGCCGAGCGGGTGACGCGCCGGCAACGGCGGCGCGAGCGGCCGCGTCCTAGAGGAAGACAGCCGCTTGGCGTCGAGCGCGATCATGGCGATCCCTCCGGAGATAGCGTGCTTTGGCCGCTACCGTCCGTCGGGCCGCTGCCGACGTCAATGTGCGTGGTTGACGAACTGAGCCCACACCCGGCGGATGTCCTTCGGGTGGTCCGTCGGCCACAGCCAAGGCGGCAAACGCTGCGAGAGCGCGCGTCGTTTGCGCGCGGGCAGCTCGTCGCGCCAGCGCTCGTAGGCGGAGCGCACGTCGAGGAGCGGCGGATCGCCCGGCTCCGTCAGCGGCGACTCGACGCCCGGCACGTCGTCGAGCACGGCGCCCGCCCTCCTGCGCTCCTCGGGGGGAGGCTCCGGCAGGGTGAGCTCCGGGCGCACCTCGCCGTCACCGTCGGCGTCGATCCAGATGGGGTTCGTCAGGGCGTAGGGGGTCACCTGGTAGGTGAGATCGGGGCGCAGCCCGCTGTCGCCGAGGAAGCCGAAGGAGTCGCCCAGCGCGCCGATGACGTCGGTGAACTGCAGCGAGGGCACCTCGTTCGGGAACACGGACGGGAACAGGTTGTTATCCCCCGTCACCTCCACGACGACGAAGCCGTCTCCGTCCGGCTCGAGCGGCAGCGACTTCGTGATGACGCCCGACGCGTCGGGCTCGAGCGCGATCTCTTGGACGAGCTGACCGTCGACGTACACGGCGGCGCGGTTCGGCAACACCCACGGCGCGTGGCGCACCTCGAGCTCGAGCGTCAGCTCGCCGCCCTCCGCGCTGGCGGTCTCGCCCATGGACACGGTCTCGCCGGCGTCGTTCGTGAGCGTTAACTGCACGAACGGGCCGTTGGTCATCAGCACGTCGCCCTTGAGGAAGCCGTCGACGATGTCGTTGCCCGTCACGTTGCGCGGGTTGTCGTTCGGCACACGCACGTACGTGCGCGGATAGCCGGGCTCCTCTTTGCCCGGCTCGTGGCTGTCCGAGTTGGCGGTGCCGACGACGCGGCGGCCGGTGCGCAGGATCTGCATCCAGTCCTCGACGACGCCCGGGTGCAGGATGTCACCGCCGGTCTCGCAATTGCCGGCCGCGAGCTGCGCCTCGGCGTCGGCCGCCGTGCAGGTGCAGTCGCGCAGCTCGGCGTCGCAGTCGAATTCGGGGTACTCGCGATACACCTCGCCCGTCGTGAGCGGACAGCAGCTCGCGGGATCGAGCGGCGCGCCGATGTCGGCGTTCACGGGCAAGCCCGCGGGCACGCGGAAGTTGTGCAGCATCTCGAAGCGCTTGCCGTTGAAGATCTCGAGCGCGTCGAAGTCCCAGGAGAAGTTGCGGCCAGCGTACTCGGGGTGCGCCACCGTGTTGGCGCCGACGAGGCCCGACTGTCCCTTGGCGCTCAGATCGTCCTGATCGAGCACGTACTGATCGAAGTAGCCGAGGATCGAGTCGCGCGGATGGTTCACCTGCACGATGACCTTCTCGACGGTGCTCGGGCAGGCCGCGGCGTCTCCGCCGTTCTGGCGCACGCAGGCCTCGTCCTTCGGCGCCAGCTCGCGCAGCCCGTCGAACAGCTCCTGCGGCGTCCGCTCGGACCATTGGAACGAGCCGAAGGTGCGCGAGGCGATGGTGTTCGTGTACTCGCCGTCCGCGCCGGAGGAGAGCGCGCCGCTGCCCTTGCGAAGCGGGAAGCCGTTGATGTGACCGCGGTCCATGGTGGTCAGCTCGAGGCCGACGAGGGAGCGGATGAACCTCTCGACGCCGAGCGCGGCGATGGTGGGCGCGTAGTCGACGATGAAGTTGTGGTCGGTGGAGACCACGAGCTCGAGCCCCTCGCCGGCGTAGCTCGTGATGCGCTCGTCGAGCGGCGCGAAGGAGTCGAGGCTGTACACGCTGTGCAGGTGAAAGTCGGCCGCGACGTAGCCCTCGGTGTCGACGACGCGGCGGATCTCCGCCCGCAGCGAGCGTTGGGCGCCGGGCTCGAGCACCACGTCGGGGATCTCGACGCGCTCGTACTCGGGGCCGCGGCTGACCACGACGGTGTAGCGGCCCGGCCGCGCGGTGATGGTGGCGCTGCCCTCCTCGGTGTAGGCGAAGTCCTCGAGGTAGCGGCGCGTGCTCGGCTCGTCGGTGTCGGGCTCGAAGTCCGTGTAGCGGTAGCCCTCGCCGAGGCTGAGATCGAAGAGCCACTCCTTCGGGTCGCGGTTGTTGAACGAGGGCAGCGCGGTGCCGACGAGAGAGACCTTCGCGGGCAGCGGGCCGACCCCCGGCTCGACGACGGTCACGCTGACCGAGGCGGCGCTCTCGATCTCGAGGTTCTGGAAGGTGAGCGCGCCGGCCTCGATGGTGAAGGGCGTGGGGGCGCCGATGGCGTGACCCGACTTGACGACGACGGCCTCGTAGCTGCCGGGGCGGAGCACGGCGCGGAACTTGCCGCCCTCGCGGGTCTCGGCCTGCGTCACCTTGGCGCCGCTGCCGTCGAGCACGATGATGGAGGCGCCGGCCACGGGCGCGCCGCTCACGTCGTCGCGCAGGCGCCCCTCGAGGCGTCCGGTGTCGTCGCCGAGGATGTCGTGCACCACCTCGGTGACGCTGGCGACGTCGCCCGAGCCGACGATGAAGTAGCGCTTGAAGCTGTATTCGTCGTCCCCTCCGGCGGCCCTGTCGTTCGCGGCCAGCGCGGCGGGCGGCACCACCTGGAACACGCCGGTGAACGCGGAGGCGATGAACGGCACGTGCAGCGAGTGCGGCGTGGCGCCCGGGAACATCTCTCGGTTCTGGTAGGCGAAGTTGCGCTCGGGATCCTCCGGCTCAGCGCTCAAGAGGCCATAGCTGACGTCGGGGCCCGAGGTGGCGATGTACTCGGCGACGAGGCCGGGCAGGGCAGGCAGGCCGATGTTGCCCGCCTGGTAGACGGCCTCGAGCCGGTAGCGCAGGTCATAGCCGGCGTCGTGCGGCAGGAACACCTCGTTGCCGGCGCCGAACAGCAGCACGTCGCCGAAGGGCGCGGGCACGGCGATGCCGGCGAACTCGTTCGGCAGGGTCATCACGCGATCGGGGAAGGCGACGTTCTGCGCGGTCGTCACGATCTCGAGGTAACGCTTGCCGGGCTCGAGCCGGTACTTCGTCGTGAACAGCAGGTTCGGCGCGTCGCGCGGATCGTCGAGGACGAATTCGTTCAGCGTCTGGGTCATGGCGAGGAAGTCGCCGCCGTAGCCGCGCACGGTGACCTCCGCCGCGCCGCCCTCGCTGCCGTCGGCGGTGATCTCGATGGCCGGCAGCTTCGCCTTCCCGCTCGGGTCGTTCGGATCGAACACCTCGCTCGGCGCGAGGGCCTCGAGGAAGAACGCGGGGAACATCTCGCCGAAGTTGTCCTTGCCGAGCCCGCCCGACGAGTCGCCGGGACCGGTGCCCGGGCGCACGAGGTCGGCGTCGATGAGCGAGCCGCCGAACACGCCGAAGCCACGCGAGAAGCCCTCATCCTGGATGACGATGCGGATCTTCTCGTTCTCGAGCAGGAAGTCGCCCACCTCGCCGAGCGCGTTCGGGCCGCCGATGAGCTGCGCCCGGCTGGTGACGCGGAAGGCGCGCGCCCCGTTGTCTGCTGAGGGAGCGCACGCGTTCTGCAGCAGCGCGCTCGCCACCGACGTGACGGCGACGGTCAGCGCGAGCAGGACGGCCGAGAGCGAGAGCCTCTTCTTCGCGAGCTTCGTCATGTACGTCTTCTCGCGCGCTCGGCGCCGCAGGACAAGGCACCCGGGTTGCTCAGCCGTCTCCGCGACATAAAAGGGATCCATGAGGCATTCGGGAGCTCGCCTTTACCTCCTCGTCCTCCTCTCCGCCGCGGCCGCTTCCACGTCGAGCGCGCAGGCGGAGGGAGCCCTCAGTGAACGCCAGCTCCGCCGCCTGACGCCGGTCGTGGGCGTGGTGCAGCAGCACCTCGGCGCCGTGGTGAACATCTCCACCACCCGCGTCAGCACGGTGCGGGCCTTCGGTGGCTCGCCGCTGTCCCGCTTCTTCGACATCCCCGAGACCCGACAGGTGGAGACCCACTCGGTGGGCTCGGGCACCGTCATCCACCCGAGCGGCTATGTGCTGACGAACGCGCACGTGGTCGCGCAGGCGCAGGACCTGAAGGTGAAGCTCGCCGACGGTCGCGAGCTGCCGGCCGAAGCGGTGGCCTCGCTACCCGACGAGGATCTGGCGGTCATCCGCATCGTCGCCCCGGCGGGCACGCGCTTTCAGGCCGTGTCGCTGGCCCGCTCGGACGATCTCCTCGTCGGAGAGACGGTGATCGCCATCGGCAACCCCGTCGGCCTCGGGCACACGGTGACGACGGGCATCGTGAGCGCGCTCGATCGCGAGCTGAGCCCGGCGGACGGGGTGCGCTTCAAAGGCATCATCCAGACCGACGCCGCCATCAACCCCGGCAACTCAGGGGGGCCGCTGCTCAACATCCTTGGCGAGCAGATCGGCGTGAACACCGCCATTCGCAGCGACGCCCAGAACGTCGGCTTCGCCATCCCGACCGATCGCGTGAAGGCGCTCCTGCCGCGCATGCTCGGCGTCGAGGCGCGCGGTCGCGTGCGGCTCGGCATCCTGTTCGGCCTCGAAGATCCGCGCTCGCCGGGCGCCGTGGTGGCCGCGGTAGAGCCCGCGTCGCCGGCGGCGGGTGCGGGCCTCACCGCGGGGGCGCGCCTGCTCCGCGTCGGGAAAGTACAGACCCCGACGCTCATCGACGCGCTCGTGGCGCTGCTCGAGCAGCCCCTCGGCGAGCGCTTTCCCTGCGAGATCGTCGACGCCGCGGGGGAGCGGCGAGAGATCAAGCTGCGCATCGAGCCGCTGCCGAAGCCGGACGGACGCGAGCTCGCGCAGAAGCTGTTCGGGCTCGACCTCGTGGAGCTCGATCGCGCCGCCGCCGCCCGGCTCGGTGTGCGAGGCGGCACGGCGCTCGTGGTGAAGGGCACAGGGCGAGCGCTCGGGCCGCGCAGCGGCATCGCGCGCGGTGACCTCATCGTGCGCGTGGGGCCGTATCCGGTGGACTCGCTCGACGACGTCGGTCTCATCCTCGAGCATGTGCGCCCGGGAGAGCGCGTCTCGCTGCTCGTCGCGCGCGTCTCCGGCTACCAGGTGTACCAGACCGAGGTCGTGCTGAAGGCGCGCTGACGTCATCACGCCGCGCACCGGCTCGTGCGGCGCGATGCCACGGCGTGCGCTCGTGCGCGGACCGAACGCACACACGCCGCCGTCGTCTGTGGTTCACGGCTTGCACTCCTGCGCTCGGGTACATCCCTTTTGTCGCGGTCTCGTCAGGCCGCGCACGTCGCGTTGTACGCACCGCTTGTCGAGGTGCGTGAAAGGAGGTCGCCGTGGAGGTGCCGCTCGTTCAGGTCACGTATCGGGACATGGAGCCGACCCCGGGGATGGAGGCGGCGATCGCCGACAAGGTGGAACACCTGCTGCGCTATCACGAGCGCATCCAACGCTGTCACGTCGTCGTGGAGTCACCGCATCAGAGCCCGGCGCAGAACCCGAAGTCGTTCCGCGTGCTGTTCGACATCACGGTGCCGGGCAAGTCGCTCGCCGCCAGCAAGCATCCGCAGGACCGGCCCGAGCACAGAGACTTCTACGTCGCGCTCCGCGACGCCTACGAAGCCGCCAAGCGGCAGCTCGCCGTCGATCGCGGCAAGCGGCGCGGTGACATCAAGGTTCACGACGTGCCACCGCACGGACGCGTCTCCAAGATGTTCCCCGGCGACGAGCACGGCTTCGTGTACATGCCCGACGGCACGGAGGTGTACTTCCACAAGAACGCGGTCATCGAGGGAGAGTGGGACGAGCTCGAGGTCGGCGACGAGGTCCGCGTCGTCGTGCAGGACGGCATCGAGGGCCCGCAGGCGAGCACCATCAAGCCCATCGGCAAGCATCACCTACCGCCCGTGCAGCAGGTCTGAGCGCTCAGCGCAGCGGATCTTCGCCGGCGCAGAGCTCGCCGAGGTTCGAGCACACGGCCTCTAGGCCGCCGGCGCAGCTGTCGTCGAGGTCGCAGGTCGGTCGCTGTTCGCCTTCGAACGTCGTCGTGGCGCTGCCGACGCGCGTGACGTCGCCCGTGACGTCCCTGCAGGCGGCCACCTCTACGTCGGAGGGCGCGATCTCGACGACGATGGACTCGGCCTCGGGGGCGGTCAGATCGAGCGAGGTGACGGCCTGCCCGAGCAACACCCGCGTGCCCGCGCGCTCGACGAACCAGTCGAGGACGATGCGGCGCTCGGCGCCGGTGGTGACGCGCAGGGTGCCGGAGGTGGTGCCCTCGGCGAGGTCGACCTCGAGCGGGACGGGATCGCGCGAGCCGCTCACCCAGGCGACCGCCTCGAGATCGGCCGGTGGCTGCGCGCATGCGACGGGCAGCGCGAAGGACAGCGCCAGCGGGGCGTCGAGGCCTGGACCGTCGGGCGCGGGGCCGCACGCGACGAGCGCTGCCGCGGGGATGAGCGCGCTGACGACGCGGAGCGCGAAGGAGCGGCTCATGGCGCGAGCCCCGCGGCGACCGGGGTGGGCGCGGCGATGACGACGTCGACCTGCGCGGGGAGCGCGGGCGGCGACAAGAGCACGAAGGCGCCGACCCCGGCGGCGGCAGCGGCGGCGAGCAGCGCTCCGGCGCCGACGACGCCGGCGATGACCCACACGGCACCGCCGCCACCTTCTCCCTCTTCGACGACGGCGCCGGCGGCGGGTTGCGCGGGATCGGGCAGCGGCTCGGCGGTCTTCAGGACGCGTACGGTGACGGGCAGATCCGCGTCGGCGTAGCGCGCCGGTCCGTTGCCGCGCTGATCGAACGCCTCGATGAAGTATTCGATGTCCGCGCTGACGACGTCACCGGGGATGACGGCCCGGTAGCGTCCGTCGCCGGCGCTCTCGTCAGCGGGCACGGGCTGGAGCGGCACGCGCAGGAACTCGCCCTCGCCACCGACGCGATAGAGCACGGCGGGATCGAAGATCCCCGACGCGTCCGAGAGGGTGGCGGCCACCACGATCGACTCGCCGATGCGCCCGGAGCGGACCTCTTCATGCGCGATGGCGGGCGCCTCGGTGTCGATCTGCGCTCGCGCGGGACTGACCGCGGCCACGCAGGCGAGGGCCGTCAGGAGCGTCAGCCACGACGACACGGACGCGGCCCTCGCGTCCGCGAACCCACGCATGACACGCTGCGCCGTCGTCATCGGCACGACTGTAGCGCGGGCCGCGCCTTTTCGCTCTGCCGCGAACGCGCTAGCAACCCTGGCCACGGAGCGTGTCGCCCCCGGCGTTCCCCAGGAGACGCTCATGAGCAGCGAAAAGGTCATCGGCGTGCTCCTGTCCGGCTGCGGCTACCTCGACGGCGCCGAGGTGCAAGAGGCCGTGCTCACGCTGCTGGCCCTCGACGAAGCGGGCGTCAGCGTGCGCGTGTTCGCGCCCGACCTCGAGCTCGCCGCGGTGGACCACCGGAGCGGCGAAGGCAGCGGAGACAAGCGCAACGTGCTCGTGGAGGCCGCTCGCATCGCGCGCGGAAAGATCGAGGACGTCGCCTCCGTCATGGGCACGGACGTCGACGGCTGGGTCCTCCCCGGCGGCTACGGCGCGGTCAAGAACCTGTGCGACTTCGCCGAGAAGGGGCCGGCCGCCAGCGCGCACCGAGACGTCGCCCGCGTCGTGCGCGAGGCGCTCGCGGCGCAGCTCCCCATCGGCGCCTGCTACATCGCGCCCGCGCTGCTCGCCGTCATCACGAAGAGCTCGGGACCACAGCTCAAGCTCACCATCGGTGACGACGAGGGGACCGCCAAGGCGCTGCGCTCGCTCGGCGCGCAGCACGTGAACGCGGCCGTCAGCGACGTCGTCATCGACGCGGACCACCGCGTGGTGACCGCGCCCGCCTATATGTACGGCGAGGCGCGCATCAGCGACGTGAGCGCCGGCATCCAGAAGATGGTGCGGCAGGTGGTCGCCTGGGCCTGACACGACCGGCGCGTCACTCCGCTGGGCAGGGCGACGTTCCGTCCGGCAGCTCGGGGAAGTCGAGCGAGCTGCCGTCGACGCTGCGGCGCGCGATCGGGAAGCGCAAGGTGGGCGCGGAGTCCGTCCGGATCGACGCCGGGAACGCGAAATAGAGCCACGCACCCTCGACGACGTAGGCGCCGGGGAACGTCAGGGTCTCTCCGGCCCCGCTGGTGGGCGCGTTCGTCCACCACGCCGCGCCGTCGGGCCCGAGCTCCACGTCCATGCGCTCGGGGCCACCGCCCGTCGGACAGCGGTAGCGCGTCGTGGCGGCGAAGCCGGTGCCGGGCAGGCCGGACAAGAAGCACTCACCGGGGTCGCTCGGGAACACCACCCTCGTCACCCGATCGTACTCGAGCTCGGTCAGGCTGGCGGTGAGCTCGCCGGTGACGCCCGGGAACTCGATCTCGAGCTGCCCCTCGAAGCGGGAGTAGGTGCCCGCGTAGAGCTGGCTGGTCCCGCGGTTGAACGCGAGCACGCTGCCGTCGGCGTGGAAGTCGAGATCGTAGGCAGGGCTCACGCCGTCGGTCGTGCAGACCATCAGCTGATTGAGGCTCGTGAGGACAGCGGCCGGATCGTTGTAATAGTCCACCACCGGCCCGAGGATGCCCTCGGCGGCCGACACCTGCGCGACGACGTCGTCGATCTCGCTCTGCGGCAAGAGCGGGTTGCGCGAGCTGTAGAAGCGCTCACCGATGCTGTCGAGCGCGGGCAGGTCGAAGCCGCTCAGCGCCGGGTTGCCGTCGACGAACAGCGAGAGGCCGATGTCCTCGAGGTTCGGCAGGTCGACGCTCGTGAGCGCCGGGTTCGTCAGTACGAACAGGTGGCCGTCGACGCGCACGAGGCCTTCGAGCACCGAGAGGTCCGTGACGCCGGCGACGTTCTCGATGCGCAGGTTGCCCGTCACGATGTTGATGCTGGCGAGGCTCGCGAGCTCCCCCTCGGTGTTGGCGCTGTAGTCGCCCTGGTGCTCGACGAGCGCGGTGATGACCGTGACGCTCTCGCTGACGGGGCCGCCGCCGCCCTGGCAGGTGAGCGTGTAGCTGACGCTGTCACCCGGTGCGCCCGCGTCGACGAAGCGGCTGCCGCTCGGCAGGCCCACGGTGCCGATGTCCGGCGCGATGGCGCAGCTCGCCGCGTTCACGGTGTTCCAGCGCAGCGTCGTGCCGGAGAGGAACGCGAGCGTCTCGCTGTCGGCGCCGAAGGAGAGGATCTGTACCGCGGGAGGGCCCGCGTCCTCGACGGGGGGTGGGCCGGAGTCGACCGGAGGCGGGCCGGCGTCGGGCCGCACCTCGGGACCCGCGTCGCGCGTGAGATCGATGGTGCCGCCGTCTTTCGCGGCCGGAGGCCCGGCGTCCGGCTCCTCGACGTCGTAACAGCCGCCTACGGCGACGAGCGCGGCCGCGAGCAGCGAGGTGCGCGGAGACAGCGAGCGTGACACGAACCGAGGCATCGGCTCTCCTTCGCGGGGCGCGTTCAGAGTGCCTACAAGATGCCACAGGTGACGCTGGCCTGCCCGCGCCGGAGCGCGATGGTCAGCCGAAGCGCGCGGGCCGATCGGTCGGCGCGTCGAGGTCGAGGTCGGGGCCCTTCGGCACGATCCCCTTGGGGTTCAGCGTGGCGTGGCTGCGGTAATAATGTTCCTTGATGTGATCGAGGTGCACCGTCTCCCTCACGCCGGGCAGCTGGTAGAAGTCACGCGTGAAGCCGGAGAGGTTCGGATAGTCGGCGATGCGCTTCTTGTTGCACTTGAAGTGACCGACGTAGACGGGATCGAAGCGCAGCAGCGTCGGCCACAGGCGCACGTCCGCCTCGGTCAAACGTGAGCCGCACAGCCAGCGCTGCCCCGAGAGCCGCTCCTCGATCCAGTCGAGGGTCTCGAACAGCTTGTCGAAGCTCTCCTCGTACGCCTCCTGGTTGGCGGCGAAGCCCGTGCGGTACACGCCGTCATTGACGTTCGGGTAGACGCGCTCGTTGACGGCGTCGATCTCGTCGCGCAGGTCGTCGGGCAGGAGGTCGACGGAGGCGTCGCCGAAGCGATCGAAGGCGCGGTTCAGCATGCGGATGATCTCGGACGACTCGTTGTTCACGATGGTGTCCGCGCGCTTGTCCCAGAGGATGGGCACCGTCACCTTCCCCGTGAACTTCGCGTCCGCGCGCGTGTAGAGCTCGTGTAGGTGGCGCGCGCCATGGAGCGCGTCGCCGGTCGGCTGGCCCTGCGCGCCGAACGTCCAGCCGTCCTCGCCCATGTACGGGTCGACCACGGAGACGCTGATGACGTCCTCGAGACGCTTCAGCTTCCGATAGAGCAGCGTGCGGTGCGCCCACGGGCACGCGTACGAGACGTACAGGTGGTAGCGGCCGCTCTCGGCGGGGAAGCGCGCGCCGGCCACGTCCTCGACGACGTCGCGGAACTTCATCGGCACGCGCCGGAAGCGGCCGTCCTCCTCGGTGGTGTCCACACGACCGCGCCGCCACTGACCGTCGATGAGCTGTCCCATGCCTTGTCCTCCTCGGTGCTCCTGCTCTGTCGTACATTCGCCTACGTCGTCAGGCCAGCTCTTTGCGCGCGCGGCGCGGAAGGGGCGGTCTCGTCGAGGCCGCGCTAGACTTGAGCGCACACCATGAGCGAAGACGATCTGCCTGCGACGAAGAAGGTACAGACCGGCGGCGGCGCCGGGGATCTTCGTATCGTCGAGGAGGAGGCGGCGGGCACGGAGTCGCTGCCCCGGCGCGGAGCGCTGCGCAGCGTGGCGCGCACGACGCTGCCGACGCCGCTCGGCGCCTATATGCTCGAGCGCAGGCTCGGCATCGGCGGCATGGCGGAGGTGTTCCTCGCGCGCAAAGACGGCCCCGCGGGCTTCTCCAAGCAGATCGTCGTCAAGCGCATCCTGCCGCACCTCGCCGAGGACCAACGCTTCGTCGACATGTTCCTGCGCGAGGCGCAGACCGCCGCCGAGCTGAACCACACCAACATCGTGCAGGTCTACGAGCTCGGCG
>CAYLZW010000012.1:0-43788 GCA_964388085.1 uncultured Myxococcales bacterium
TGCGGTAGAGCGCGAACCAGATGGGCATCTGCACGAGGACCGGGAAGCAGCCCGCCAGCGGGTTGATGCCCTTCTCCTTGTACATCTCCATCTGCTTCTGACCGAGCGTGGCGCGGTCGTTGGCGTACTTGGCCTGCAGCTTCTTGAGCTCGGGGCCGAGCGTCTTCATCTGCTGCATGGAGACGTACGACTTCTGCGTCAGCGGGAACGTGAGCAGCTTCATCATCAACGTCAGCAGGATGATCGCGATGCCGAAGTTGCCGACGTTCTCGTAGAGCTTCACGAGCACCCAGAGCATCGGGCGGCTCAGCACACCGAACCAGCCGAAGTCGATGTTCTCGTCGAGCCCATGGCCGAAGGTCTTCAGCAGATCGAGCTGCTTTGGCCCGAAGTACGCGACGTGCGAGAGCGTCGCCTGCTCGCCCGGCAGGAGCGTCACCGGCGCGTGCTGGATGGCGACCTCGAGGCCCACGGCCGCGTCCTCGGCGCCGGCCGCGCCAGGAGCCTTCCACGGCGTCACGGTGCAGCCGGCCGTCTTGGTGTCGGGCTCGGGCACGACCGCCGAGAGGAAGAAGTGGCGATCGAGGCCGACGTAACCGACCTGGCCCGACATCGACTCGGCCTTCTCCTCGAGGTCCTTCGAGAGGAAGCGCTCGCGCTCGTCGCCCGCCTGACAGACGGCAGCGAGCTGATCGGTCTGCGGCGCGAACATGCCGCCGCCCTGCCGCTCGCCTTCGCGCTCGGCGCCGACGAGGACGAGATCGAGCTCGGCGGTCTGGCGATCGGCGCTCTTGTTCTCGAGCACGACCTCGTGCCGGAAGGCGAAGCGCGCGGGCTCGAAGGTAAACTTGCGCGTGACCGTCACGCCCGAGGGCAGCGTGCGGCGGTAGACCGCGCCGTGCTCGCTCTCCTCCACCACCTCGTAGGCCGCGTCGTCGGACAGCGTCACGTCGCCGCCGCGCGAGCGCAGCGCCAGCAGTCGAGCGCCCTCGTGCTCTCCCTTGGCGAGCTCGATGTTGCCGCTCGGGGGCGCCTTCGCGTCGTCCTTCGCGTCGTCCTTCGCGTCGACCTTCGCGTCGCCGCCCTTCGCGTCGCCGCCCTTGGCGTTGTGATCGTGGTAGCCGGTGAGCTCGAAGCCGCTCAGCTGCGCGCCCTGGTTGGTCAGCGTCGCGCGATAGCCGCCCTTGACGCCCTCGAGGTGCTCGCCCGCGCCCGCGACGTCCACTTCGAGGACGTGGGTGTCGAGCGGCAGCGTCCTCGGCGTGGCGCCGGGGACGGCGACCTCCTCCTCCGCCGCCGCTTCCTCGTCGGGCGCCTTCGCTTCGTCACGCGCGTCGTCGGCGCCCTGTGACACCGCCGGCGTCTCGGCGGGCACCTCCGGCGGCGGCGGCTTTGGCGGGTTCAGCATCTGCCACGCCGTGATGAGCACGGTCATGACGACCACGGTGAGCAGCAGGCGCTTCATGTCGGGCGCCTGGGAGTCGGGCCCGAACGCTTGGGGATTCATGGAATCTGACGTCCTCGGGGCTGTCCCCGTGACCTGGTCCCGCGGGTCGGTCCCAGATCGAAAGCGCGGCGCAGTGGCCCGCGAGAAAAACCCAGTGCCGGGCGCGAGAAAAACTCAGTTGGCTGGCCGGCCGGCGAGCAGGGCCGTGGGCGTGCGCTCGATGGGCGGCGAGGCCGGTAAGCACGAATAGAGACGAAAGCCCCCGGAGGCAAGACGTTACGACCGCTTTGTGCCCTGGGCGCGGCCACGCTAGAGCGCGGATTCACCCCCCGGGGCGCGATCCAGAACCCTCCCTGAGACCCCATTCCTGAGGACAGCCTGCGGATGACGACCACGCCCAGCAAGGAGCTGATGCGATTCGAGAACCCGGCGCCGGAGCGCGACTACGAGATAGCGTTCGAGTGCCCCGAGTTCACGTGCCTGTGCCCACTGACGGGGCAGCCCGACTTCGCGCACATCCGGATCCGCTACGTCCCCGACCGCTTCTGCGTCGAGCTGAAGAGCCTCAAGCTCTACCTCTGGTCGTTCCGTGACCAGGGCGCCTTCCACGAGAAGGTCACCAACGACATCACGAACGACCTCGTCCGCGCCGTCGGGCCGCGCAAGATCACGGTGGAGGCCGACTTCCTGGTGCGTGGCGGCATTCGCACCGTGGTCACGGTGACGCACGAGAAGGGCAAGGGCCCCGAGATCCCGCTGCGCGAGGACGTGCCCGCCAGGAGCTGACCGGCGGCCCTGCCAGAGTTCCAGCCAGAGCCCGGATCGGGCGATCTCAGAAGCTGGCCGCGGCGCGCGAGGCGGTCACGCGAGCCCGCGGCCGCCTGCCGCCGAGCAGCACGGCGGCGGCCGGGAGCACCAGCAACGAGGCCGCCAGCGCGCCGACCAGCACCCGCCCGAGCGTGGCGTCGAGGCCGCCGAGCGAGGCGCTCAGCCAGGCGCCTGGCGCCAGCACGGTGAAGAAGGCCAGCGCGAACGCCGTCAGAACGCTCAGCCGGAGCACCAGGCGACGAAGCACGGCTCGGTGAAGGGCGTTGCGCATACGGACCTCTCGGAGTGGGTCGAAGGCGAGCGCAGGCGGCGGCTCACCCGGGGACCCTCGGCTAAGCACCATCGATGCCAGGTGTGGCTCTCGTGTGGGACATCCCTGGTTTACGAATGACATCAGTATCTTAGCGCACTGGTGCGCGGCCTTTACAGCGCGCCTACCCCGGCCTACTGCGTCTGGGGCTACGCATTTCGGCCGGCGCGCCCGCCACCTCCGCGTGACGGCTGGAAGTGCAGGCACAGGCTGCGTGGCTTCTCGAACAGGACGCCTCTTGACCCTCCGTCGCCCGTCCCCGTCTGTTGCCCCTTCCGCCGCGTCGTCCGCGCCCTGGCTCTGCTGCGCGCTGGCCGTGGCCTTCGGCGGGCTCTCCTGCGCGCACGGGCCGCCGGTCGGGGCGGGCGCGCAGGGACCCTCCTCCGTCGACACGCGGGACGCGCAGGGGCGGCCGGGCACGCTCGCGGACCTCGGCGCCAAGGTCATCGTCGTCGACGTCTGCGCCGCCTGGTCGGACGCCTGCCTCGTGAACGCGCGCGTGCTCGACGAGGCCTGTCAGGCCGTCTGCGGCGAGGACGTCGCGCTCGTGACCCTGCTGCTCGACGAGCCCGGGCCGACCGCCGTCGAGAGCTACCGCGCGGTCATGGGCACGAAGCGCCCGGTGCTCTCCCCGGGTCCGCGCACGCTGGCCGGACAGAGCGCGCTCGGCGCCATCGGGGACGCCATCCCGCGCCTGGTCATCTTCGCGGCCGACGGCAGCATCGTCGACGATCAGGCGGGCGGCATCCTGTCCGCGCACGGCATCGTGAACCGCGTGCACGAGCTCTTGTGAGCCGGCTGCTCGGTCCTGCCCTGCGAAACGAGACGCTCCGCGCTCGGCGTCAGCGCGCCCGCCCGGAAGCGAAGTAGCATGCGCCGACTCGCTCCCCCGCGCCGATCCTCGAGGCGCGGACGGACGGCTCCTCTCGGGTGCTCCATGAGGTGCTTCTCATGAAATGTCCTCGTTGTGGCCTCATCGTCAGCGACGCGATCCCGAAGTGCCGCGGCTGTGACTTCAGCGTCGCCGCTCTCGATCGCGTGCTCGGCGCGCCTCCCGCGCGGAGCGGGCCGCTCGTCGACGACGCCGGCCTGCTGTCGGCGGAGGAGCAAGCCGCCCTGCGCGCCGCGCTCTCTGCCCTCGCGGACGAGCTCGAGGGCGAGCTCGTCGTCGTCATCTCGCCGAACGCGCGCGGCGTGAAGCCGGCGCAGCTCGCGTTCTGGCTGTTCAACCAGTGGGGGGTGGGCGGCCCTCAGCACGCCGGGCTGCTGGTCCTCGTCGCGCGTGACGAGCGGCGCGTGGAGTGCGAGGTGGGCTTCGCCTGGGAGGGCGCCATTGGCGAGGAAGAGTCGGGCGACGTCCTCGATCGCGAGGTCGTGCCGAAGCTGCGCGAGGGGCGCTTCGCCGAAGCCCTCGAGACCGGCATCGAGGCGCTGGTGGCCCCGCTGCGGGCGCTGAAGGCGGGCGCCGTGAGCGCGCGCAGCGTGGAGGCGTCGTGAACGTCGCACAGCGTCCCCTCGTCGTCAGCCTGCTCGCGTCCGCGCTGGCGCTCGTGGCGCTGCCGTCGTCCCGAGCGGCCGCCGAGAGCGTCGAGCAGGTGCCGAACCCGCGCACCAACGGCTCGTGGGTGACCGACCTCGCCGGCGTGCTCAGCGCGAGCGACGTCACGCTCATCGACGGCACCATCTCCGCGCTCGAGCAACGAAACGGCGCCGAGATCGCCGTCGTCACCGTGCGCACCACGAGCGGCAAGAGCGCCAAGCAGTTCGCGCACGAGCTGTTCAACCGCTGGGGCGTCGGCAAGAAGGACGCCGACAACGGCGTGTTGGTGCTGCTCGCCAAGGACGACCGCCGCATCGAGATCGAGACCGGCTACGGCGCCGAGGGCGTGCTGCCGGACGGCAAGGTGGGCGACATCCTCGACGACAACGCCGTGCCGGCCTTTCGCGTCGGTGAGTTCGGCACCGGCCTCGTCCACACCGTGCGCGCGCTCTCCCTGCAGCTCGCCAAGGAGGAGCCCGCGTTCTCGAAGGTCACCAGAAAGGCGGGCCTCACGCCCGGCGTCGCGCTGGCGCTGCTCGGGCTGCTCGCCGCGGCGCTGGTCGTCGCCTTCCTCGTCTGGTGGTCCCGGCGGCCGAAGAAGTGCCCGAAGTGCCGGCGGGAGATGCGCTTGCTCAGCGAAGAGCAGGAGAACGCCTACCTCGACCGCGACCAGGAGTTCGAGGAGCACATCCACGCCTACGACTGGCAGGTCTGGCGCTGTGACGACGACGAAGAGACCGTGTTCGTGAGCAAGGGCGGCTGGTTCTCCGGCTTCAAGGCCTGCGCCGCGTGTGGGCGCAAGACGGCCTCGTCGACGTCGCACACGCTGCGGTCGGCGACGTACAGCTCGACCGGCCTCGAGGAGATCGTCACCACCTGTCGACTGCCGCGTTGCCGGCACAGGGCGAGTCACACCCGCGTCCTCCCGATGAAGGTGCGCTCGAGCAGCACGAGCTATTCGTCGTCGAGCGGCTGGAGCTCGTCGTCGTCGTCGTCGTCGAGCTTCGGCGGCGGCTCGTCGGGCGGCGGCGGCGCCGGGAGGAGCTGGTGAGCGGCACGGGCAAAGAGCAGCTCCTCGGTCGCGGCATGACCGACGACGAAGCCGAGCGCGTGCTCGGGCGCGCGGCCGAGCTCATGGCCGAGCGCGAAGGACAGGGGCGCCACTCGCGCGCGGACGTGAAGGCCGGCGCCGCCGAGGTGGGCATCGATCCGCCCTCGTCGACGAGGCCGCCCGGCAGCTCGCCGAGGAGGACCGCGCCGCGCGCCTGCGCAAGACCACGCGCACCCGCGCCGCGCTCGCGGCCGTGGCCTCCGTGACGCTGGTGCTCGGCGTGGGCGCGCTGTTCGCGCACGGGCAGCTCAACGACAAGCTCGCCGACGTCGAGAAGAAGCAGGCGCAGCTCGAGAACGTGCTGACGCGCCGGGCGGCCCTCGTGCCCGAGCTGCTCGCGCTCGCGCGGGCCCAGGCGCTCTCGGGATCACAGCGCGCCGCGGCGCTCAGCGACCTCGTCGACGACGTTCAGCAGCCGGGCGACCTGACGGCGCGACTCCTTGCCGATCAGCAGATCGCGCAGGGCCTGCGGGCGCTGCACGAGGAGGTCGCGCGCAGCACGAAGCCGGGCCAGGAGACGCTCGTCGTGCGCATCGCGGACGAGATGGCGGGCGCGCACAACCGCATCGCCGTCGAGAGAAAGCGCTATGACGAGGCCGCCAGCGAATACAACCGCGCGGCGCGCTCGCTGCCCGTCGCGTGGCTGCGGCCGCTCACGGGCATGCCGGCGAGCGTCCCTTTGTCCCGTCCCCCACAGCCCAGGGCGGAGTGAGCGGGCGAGGGTCGAGCCTCACAGCCCCGAGAGCAGCTTGCGGGCGCTCAGCGCGCGCGCGTCGGTCTCGTCGACCATCTTGGTGACCTTCTCGAGGTCCACGCGCGCGTCCGCCATGCGGCGCAGGTTCACGTAGATGCGCGCGCGCGCGAGCAGCGCGTCCACGGCGAGCTCGCTGCCCGGATCCTCCGCGATGGCAGCGTCGAGCGCGGCGGTGGCGTCGGCCAGCTGCCCCCTCTCGGCGAGGGCCTGGCTCTCCGCGATCTTGCGTCGCTGCACGTCGAGGCGCGCCTTTTGTCGCGCCGGATCCGGGTGCAGGAGATCGTCCGCGCTGGCGGAGCCGGTCGAGGCCGCGCCCGCGGCCGGGTCGTCCGTCACCGCGCCGTCGTCGCGCGAGAACAAGAGCGGGACCGAGATGAGCCCCCCGAGGACGACGGCCGCGAACGCGAACAGCGCGAGCGGCCTGCGGGCGAGCCGTGAAAGCGGACCCGCCGGCGCGGCGCGGACATACGCCGTGTCGTCGCTCTCGCCGGTCACGAGGGGCGCGCGCTGGCCCGGCTTCGCCGCGAAAGCCGGCAACACGAGCGGCGCGCGACCTGGCTCCCGCGCGATCGAGAGGCCGGCGTCGTCGCTCATGGCCGTTCCCGCGGCGGGCGGAGTGAACGGCGCGAGCGGGTCGGTGCCGAGGATGCTGGCGAGCGCGTGGGCCATGTGCAGATCGCCCGGCTGTGCCCTCGCATAACGCCGCATCCACACGACAGCGCCGAGCAGGTTGTGACGAGCGAGCAGCAGCTCGGCGCCGCGTCGTAACAGCGCCGGGCTGTCGGGCTTCTTCGCGAGCGCGTCCTCGAGCTCTCGGATCTTGTCGTCGGGCTCGAGGTCGAACGTGAAGCCGTGCGTCTGGCAGAGCTGCCGCAAGAACGACGCCGAGGCGGGGTTGTCGGCGTCGAGGCGCTGCGACTTGAACAGCCGAAAGGCGGCCTCGCGCGCGCGCGGCTCGCTCGCCGCCAAGAGGACCTGCGCGAGACGCAGCTCCGCTTCGGCCTGCGCCCGCAGCAACCTCAACGCCTGCTCACGGGGCGCTCGCACGGCGTCTCTGACGACGTCGCCGTGGTGCGCGCGGATGGCGCCCACGAGCGGCTCGAGCGCGTCCGCCGCGGCGTGGGCGTCCGGGAAGCGCAGCCCGCGATCGCGCTCCATCATGCGCGAGAGCACCGCCTCGAGCAGCGGCGGCAGCGTCGGGCAGACCTCGAAGAGCGGTCGCGCGCTCACCTTCGACACCAGCAAGAGCGACGTCGACATATTCTCGTGGTGAAAAGGGTTTCGGCCCGTGAGCAGCTCGTACGCGAGCGTCGCCAAGCTGAAGAGATCGCTCCTGCCGTCGAGCGGCTTACCGAAGGCCTGCTCGGGGCTCATGTACGCGGGCGTCCCGAACAACATGCCGGACTGCGTCAGCGTGTTGTCGCTCTGGCTCTTGGCCACGCCGAAGTCGCCGACCTTCACCACGCCGCTCGTCGACAACAGCAGGTTCGCGGGCTTGAGATCGCGGTGCACGATGCCGCGGTCGTGCGCGTGCGCGAGGCCGCGCAGGGCCTGCAGCAAGATGGGCGCGACGAGGGCGACGGGCATGGGCCCGGTGCCGACCAGCAGATCGCGCAGCGTGCCGCCGTCGACGTACTCGGACGCCATGTACAGCGTGTCGCCCTCGAGGCCGGCGTCGAAGGTGCGCACCACGTTCGGGTGGTCGATGGACGACGTCGCGCGCACCTCGCGGCGGAAGCGCTCGACGAAGGTGGCGTCGTCGGCGAGGTGCGGCTCCATGAGCTTTAGCGCCACTTGTGTCCCACGGGGCTCGCCGGCGGCGCCGCTGTCGTCGGCCCCTCTGTCGTCGGCCCCTCTGTCGTCGGCCCCTCTGTCGTCGGCGAGGTACACCGTCGCCATGCCGCCTCGGCCGAGCACGCCGCGGACGTGAAAGCGCGGCAAGGCGGCCAGCGCGCGCTCGCGCGCGTGCTCGAGGGCGTTTCGGCTTAGAGCCGGCTCGGGCGGAGGGGACGCGGCGCCCTCCGCCTCGGTCTCGGGCAGCGTCACGAACGCCTCCTCGAGACGCGGCTGCTCGAAGACCGTGTCCGCGTCGTCGGCAAGAGGCAGCGCCGACATCGCGCCGCTCGGCAAGCGTGGCACGTCGTCGGCGAGCGGCGACATGGCGCCGCTCGGCAGGCGCGGGATGTCGCTGTCGAGGGTGGTGCGCGGGTCGGCCGATGCACGCGCGAGCTCCAGGATGCGGCGCACGTCGGCGGGCGTGGCGAGGAACGCGCGGTGCTCGGGCAGCGCGCGCGCCGCGGCCGACGACGTCATCTCCGGCTCCGCGTAGACGACGCAGAGCTGGCCTTTGAGCGTGCCGACGGGGGCCGCCAGCAGACGCGCGAACACCTCGAGCTCCGCGGGCAGACGCGCGGGGGGCTTCGGCCTCTGCAGCCACTTGTCGGGCAACAGCGGCAAGCCCGACACGCGACTGGCGGCGACGATGACCGCGCGCGCGTCGAAGCCCATGCCGACGAGCCAGGACACGGACATGCCCACGCCGGTGAGCGGCAACGCTCGCGCCTTGTCCGCGTCCGCGCTCGTCACCGCCTCGGCGGCCACGAGCGCCTCCAGAATTTCGTCGCGCATCCACGCCCCAGTGAGCCGACGGTAGCGCCGTGGCGAGCGCTTGAATACCGCTGGGACGGGCGGCGTCCTCTCTCCACGGCGCGCGCGTGACGACGTTGGCTCGTGTGTCGCGGCGCACGCAACGCCGATCGTTTGCAGGGAGACGCTTCGATGTCGCACCATGCCCGCATGCGATCCGCCTGCGCCCTCCTCGCCGTCGTCGTCGGCGCCGTCTCCCTCCCGTCCCTCGCCGCCGAGCGCAAGGAGCGCATCACGGAGGACGCGAAGGAGAGGCGGCAGGACGACGACGCCGGCGCGAAGGACGAGAAGGAGCAAGAGGACCAGAAGGACCAGAAGGACGACGACGAAGAGGCCGCGGAAGAGCGGCGCTCGCGCGAGACACCGCGCCGCACGCGCCCCCCGGCCCGCGAGGCAGACGACGGCGCGCGCCGCCTCCCCGACCGATCCCGCGTGCGCCAGGATCTCCGCAAGGAGCGGGTCCGCGAACAGACCCCCGAACAGCGCGCCGACGAGGAGGAGACCCCGTCCCGCACGCGCGAGAAGCGCCGCGTCGAGTCCGGTGACGACGACGATGACGGCGACGATCGGCGCCGCCAGCGCCGCGGCCGGCGCGACCGCACGCGCGAGGCGCCGAGCGCCCCCGTCGAGCCCGATCCTTCCCCCGCCCCGAGCCCGGGCGCGAACCAGGGCTGCTTCGGCTGCATGAGCTGCTGCGGGAACCCGTTCGGTGGCTGCTGCGGAGGCCCCGGCTGTCAGCTCTGTAGCTGGCGCTGCCAGATGTTCGGCCTCGGCGGCGCGGTGGCAGGCGGCGTCATCGGCGGCGTCACGGGCTTCGCCCTCGGCTGGGTGCTCGTGCCGCCGGGCACCGCCATCGAGAACAACATCAGCAACGGCGTCGTGCTCGGCGTCGTCGGCGGCATCGGCGGCGCGGTGGTCGGCGGTATCGGCGGCGCCCTCTTCGGCATGACCGCCGACATGACCAGCGGAGAGTGACGTGCCGTCCTTTGATCGTCAGTACGCCAGGTCATGACGTCGATGCCGAGCTCCCGTGCGCCAGGTCCACCCGAGCGGGTGGGCGGCGTCCTGCTGTTGACGGCGCTGCTCTCGTCGTCGCTGCTCGGGGCCGGCGGCTGCAAAGAGCCGAGAGAGGCAGCGGCCCCCGACGTCGTGAGCGCGCGCCACACGCGCGAGCCCATCGACGTCATGGCGCCGGGCGGCGAGCGCACGCTGCGGCTCGAGGTCGAGCCGGGCGGCTACAACCTCAAAGACCGCGCGGGCTGGTCCATCGGGCGGGCGATCATGGGCGACAGCTCGGTGCGCGTCACCGATCGCACCGGCACGACGCTCATCACCGTCGCGCGCACCGCGGCCGGCTTCACGCTCGACGACGGCAGCGGTACGCCCCTGCTGGGCACGCTCGGCGACGACGGCATAGAGCTCACCCGCGGCGGAGAGCGCCTCGGCCTGCTCACGGAGCACACGCTCGAGCTGCCCGATCGCACGCTCTTCGTCATAGACAACGGCGCCTACATCCAGGTCGCGCGCGAGGACCAGGCGCTGCTCGAGGTGCGCGGCCCCGTGGGCGACGGCGCCGCCTTCCTGGCCTGGACGGAGCTCAGCTTCCCCGAGCGCCTGTCGCTGATGTTGTTCTTCTCCGAGCTGGCCTGAGCCCTCGCGAGCCTTGCGCTCAGGGCTTCTTCGGCGAGATGCGCAGGACGCGCTCGCCCTCGGAGTCGATGGCGTACAAGCGCCCGTCGGGGTCGAAGGCGATGCCCATGAGCGAGCCCGCGAGGCCGGTGTCGAGGTAGTCGACCAGCTCGCCGTCGAGCGTGTAGGCGACGATCTCGCCCGTGCCGTGGTCCGCCACGAACAGCATCTCGTCGTGCAGCGCGAGACCCGACGGCTGCACGTGGTAGTTCTCCTCGCCGTCGATGAGCGTGTCCACCTCGGTGCCGTCCATGGCGTACTGCTCGCCACCGTCGTAGTTCGGGAACAGGAAGCTGCCCTTCTCGCCGGTGGTGATGTCGAGCACGCCGATGCGGTTGTTGCCGGTGTCCGCGACGTAGAGCAGGTTGCTTTCGCGATCGAGCTCGAGATGCGAGGGCACGTCCTCGACGTACTTGACCTGATCCTCGGCGTAGCGCGCGACGATGCCGTCCCGGTGATCCTCGCCGCCGTAGCCGTGGTCCTCGTTGAAGTCGTAGCGCGTGAGCGAGCCGTGGTAGCCGTCGAAGACCCAGAACACGTTTCCCGTCTCCCAGGCGACGCCCATGGCGTTCGGGCTGTTGTGCAGCATGTCGAGGTGTGACGGGTGCCCCCCGTCGAAGAACGCGGGGTCCGAGTCCCACAGCGTCGGGCCCATGAAGTCCTCCGGCGTCGCCGTGCCCTGCGTCAGGGTGTCCTCCTCGTGCGCGGTCGCGAAGGTGCCCTCGAGACCGAAGGCGAACGCCGAGCCCTCGGGCATGAAGTGATAGTTGCCCACCTCGTCGCGCAGGCTGGTCGTCTGCTCATCGCTGCCGACGTCGAAGGCGATGAGCATCGAGTCGCTGCGGTTCAGCACCCACAACATGGACGGATCGTCCGGATGCAGCGCCAGGTCGCGCGGCACGGACAACCCGTCGTCGGCCGTCAGCAGCTCCTCGATGGTCACGCCGCTCAGCTCGTGCACGCCATCGCCCAGCACCGGGATGCCCGTCTCCTCCTCGCCCTCGGGGCCAGGGCCGGTGGGGTCGCACGCCAGCGTGAGCGCGAGGGCGTAGGCCGTGATGAGGCAGCCCAGGACGAGCGGTGTGCGAGAAGCGATCATCGAGACCTCCAGAGGAGGCGCTCAGATGCAATGAACACACCTACATGGCAACGGGGACCGGCCGGCGTCAGATCCCGCCGCGCTTCACCGCGTCCTCGAGGGAGACGCCCGCCACCGGCGCGCTCGTCGGCTCCGTGCCGCAGCGGAAGGGCGCCACGAAGCTGCCCGGCACGGCGTCGTACACGCGGTTCCCCGTGCGGGAGTCGACGCGCGCGTAGCAGATGTCGAAGGGCTCCTTGAAGGGCGGCTCCTGCTTGCCCTCGAGCGCCTTCGTCATGAAGTCGAGCCAGATGGGCAGCGCCGTGCGGCCGCCCTGCTCTCTCGACGCCAGCGGCATCTCGTACGTGTCGTAGCCGACCCAGACGCTGGTCACGAGGCTCGGCGTGTAGCCGACGAACCAGGTGTCGAAGCTGTCGTTCGTGGTGCCGGTCTTGCCCGCGACGGGCTGGTGCAGCCGGCTCGCGCGCGCGGCGGTGCCGTGCGTGGCCACCTGTGTGAGGAGGTAGTTCGTGACGAAGGCGTCCTGCGCGTCCATGACGCGGAAGGGCGGATCGAGGAGCTGGCGGTAGAGGCTGTCGAGCTGCTGGTCCTGCGTCTGCCAGGGGTCGTTGGCCGCCGCGTAGGCCTCGCGCACCTTGCCGTCTCGGTCGACGATGCGCTTGATGAACACCGGCTCCGGGCGGAGGCCGCCGCGCGCGAAGGTCGTGTACGCGTTCGTGAGCTCCCACGGCGTCACGCAGGAGCTGCCGATGGCGGTGCCGAGCTCTTCCTTGAGCTCCGTCTTGATGCCGAGGCGCTTGGCCCAGACGAGCACCTCCTTCACGCCGACCTTCAGCATGGTGTGCAGCGCGGGCACGTTCATCGAGTTCATCAGCGCCTCGCGCGCGGTGACCTCGCCCTTGTATTGCATCTCGAAATTCTGCGGCTTCCAGCTCTTGCCGATGTCGGCGTCGCGCACGGTGATGGGCGTGTCGAGCACCATGGTCGCGGGCGTGTAGTCTTCGCGCACGATGGCGGCCGAATAGACGATGGGCTTGAAGGCAGAGCCGGGCTGACGACACGCCTGGAAGGCGCGATTGAACTCGCTGGCCTCGAACGAATAGCCGCCGATCATCGACTCCACGTAGCCCGTGTGCGGGTTCATGGCGATGAGCGCCCCCTCGACGTAGGGCGCCTGATCGAGCGCGAACAAGGGGCGGGCCCAGGGCGGCAGCTTCACCTTCGGATCGGCCGGCACATTGGCGCCGTCCGGACGCTTCGGCAGCGCCGCGAGGGCGTCCGGCGTCATGGCCGCCTTTTTCATTTCGGCCAGCGTCGTCGGCGTCACCAGGATGACGTCGCCCGCCTTCAGCACCTGCTCGACGCGCGTCACCATATGGTTCTCCCAATATTCATTGGGATTGGGCTTCCGCGCCCAGCGCATGCTCGCGAGCGGGACGATGCCGTCGGTGGCGCCGACCTTCACCTCGGCCCACTGCTTCGCCTTGTCGACCTTCATGACGACGGCCATATAGGGCCAGCCCTGCTCGAGCTCCTTGCCCTCGATCTGCTTCTGCTCGACGAGCTTGGCCAGCTTCTCGCGATCCTTCACGCTCTCGAGGTTCGCGATGGCGCCGCGATAGCCTTGCCGCTTGTCGGTCGCCCGGATGCCCTCGGTGAGCGCGTTCTCGGCGTGGTTCTGGCGCTCGAGATCGAGCGTCGTGTAGACGCGCAGGCCGCCCTCGTAGAGGCCCTCCTCGCCGTAGTTGTCGTAGAGGTAGCGGCGCACGTGCTCGGTGAAATAGGGCGCCGTGTCACGGAAGCGGTCGTCGCGCGGGTGCACGATCTCGACGAGGTTGACGGCGAGCGCGGCGTCCATGGACTCTTTGGTGATGAAGCCGTTGTCGCGCATGCGTCGCAGCACGGTGCGCACGCGCTGTTGCGCCGCCTTCTCGTTGACGAGCGGCGAATAGCGGCTCGGCGCCTGCGGCAGGCCGGCGAGCAGCGCCACCTCGGGGAGCGTGAGCTCGAAGACGTCCTTGCGGAAATAGTGCTCGGCCGCCGCCTGCACGCCGTAGGCGCCGTGCCCGAGGAAGACCTCGTTCAGATACAGATAGAGGATCTCCTCTTTCGTCAGCGCCGCCTCGAGGCGCTTGGCGAGCACGGCCTCCTTCACCTTGCGGCCGATGGAGCGCTCGGTGGCGGCCTCGAAGCCGATGTGCTGAATGAGCAGGCTCTTCGCGAGCTGCTGCGTGATGGTCGAGGTGCCGCCGATGCGGTTGGTCTTGCCAATGAGGCGGAACACGACCGCGCGCACGTTGCCGAGGTAGTCGATGCCGCCGTGCTCGAAGAAGTTCTTGTCCTCGGCGGCGATGAAGGCCTGCAGCAGCTTCTTCGGGATGCGCTCGTAGGGCACGAGGATGCGCCGCTCGGTGCCGAACTCGCCGATGAGGCGGCCGTCGACGGAGTACACGCGCGTGGCCAGCTTCGGTCGGTAGTCGTCGACGGTGACGATGGGCGGCAGGTCCTGGCTGTAGACGCCGACGAGCAGCGCGGCCGCGACGCCCCCGATGACCGCGCCGATGCAGCCGACGAAGCCCGCGAGGCGGAGCAGCCAGACGAGCTTGCCGCTGTGCCTCCTGCCGACGATGTCGGGGGCGACGATGCGCTCCGGGACGACACCGTGTGCCTCCTGCGTGACGTCGTCACCGTGCTGCGCCGCTGGTTCCATGCCGGAGCTTCCTTCGGGGGTCGTCATACCGGCGGACGCTAACACCGGCCGTGGGCGAGACAAGAAACGCGCTGCGGTCCGCTGATGTTCCTGCAGGAGGCACTCTCCGTCGTCGTGCCGGATGTGCCGTACGCGCACCAGCGCGCGCGTGATCGGATGTAGGAGGAGGTGCGCGCGGGCTCACCGCTCTCCGCGGCGTGCTAAGAGGAGTGCGACAGGCAGCGCACGACGCGCCAGGGAGAGGTCACGGCGTGGTGTTCGACCCGCTCGCCATCGAAGAGGACGGCTCGCTCGTGGGCCACCTCGACGCGGACCCGATGTACGAGGTCCTCATGGCGCTGCAGAGAGCGCAGGCCACGGGCCGCCTCTCCGTCGAGGACGCGGCCGGCAACAACCACATGTACTTCATGCAGGGCCAGCCCGTCGGCGTGCAGCTCTCGGAGTACATCCACCCGCTCGGGCAGCTCCTGCTCGAGCTCGGCCGGGTCGACGGGCGTGGCTTCGTCGCGGCGCAGCGCCTCATCTGGGCCAACAACCGGCTCGCCGGGCAGGTCTTCAAGGAGCTCGGTTACCTCGACGACCAGTCCCTCAAGGACGTGCTCGCCGTGCAGGCGCGCAAGAAGGCCGAGCACTTCTGCCGCTATGGCAGCCGGCCGTTCACCTTCGCCCGCGGGCTCTCCTATCTGTCGGGCTTCTCGGCGACGCCGCTGAACATCCACACGGTCATCTATCTCGCCGTGCGACAGCAGATGGGCCCGGAGGCGAGGCGCGCCTTCGTCGAGGACATGAAGGGGCGCGAGGTGCGCCTGCGCGCGCCGCCGCAGAGCCCGCTGCCGGCGCCGCTCGCGCAGTACGGCTTTGGCCCGCCGGAGGAGCGCTTTCTCCAGCGCCTCGCGAGCGGCTGGCAACAGCTCGAGGATCTCGCCGAGACCGGCACCCTGCCAAAGGGCGAGATGGCCGTGCTGCTGCGCTATCTGGAGCTGTCCGGGCGCCTCGACGCGCGCGCGACGCCGGCCGCCGGGGTGACGCAGGCGCTCGTGAGCAACACCGAGGACGAGGTGTTCTCGACGTCGCGGCCGCACACCGTGCGCGGCTCGCCGCCCGCGCCGGGCAAGCCCGAGCCGCCCCGTCCTCGTCGTGCGGAGACGCCGCCCTCGCTGCCGCCGCCGCGGCCGAGACCCGCGCCGCCGCCCGTCAGCGCCGCGCCCGCGCCCGGGCGGCAGCCCTCGTTCCCGTCCGAGAAGTCGCTCGAGCCCATCGTGAAGAAGAAGAAGAAGTCGCGGCGGGCGGCGCCGGAGCCGTCGGTGGGCACGAGCGCGATCAGCGAGACCAAGCGCGAGAAGACGGCGATCACGCCGCTGCCCTCGATCGTCATCGAAGACGAATAGCAGCGATAAGTCCCGCTGAGGGCTGTGCTTTGACGTCGACCACGGGCGGGGGTGGTGGTGCGCGGCGGCCGATCCTAGGGTGCCGATCGTGTCCCGCATCGACGAGGTGTCTACGGCCTTCGAGCCTCCGCTGCTCGACCCGCGCGGTCGGCATCGCGTCTTCCTGTACGGCGCGCTGGCGGCGGCGGTGCTGTCGATCGTCGTCATCCTCGGCGCCATCCTCGAGCTCCAGAGCGCGCGCGACGACGTCGGCATGCTGACGCGCAGGGCGGATCGCTCGACCTTCCTCATCGGAGACATCGGCCGGCAGCTCGCGCGCATGCAGCTCGCGATGTTCCACGCCCTCGACGACCCGCCCGCCGAGGTGAGGCTTCGGCTCGCCCGCGCCGAGGGCGCCGGTCAGCGCATCGACGCCAACCTGCGGCAGCTCGAGCCGCTCTTGTCGAGGGCCGAGCGCAAGGCCTGGCCGAGCTTCACCGAGCGGCTCGCGCGCGCCAGGGACGAGCTCGACCAGGCCGGCGCCGCCCTGCGCGACGATGACGCGGAGGCCGCCGCCGCCCGCCTCGACGAGGCCACGGCGTTGATGCGCGCGTTGCAGGAGCAGGTGGACACGCTGGCCCATCTGCACGAGGGCGCCAGCGAGCGCTTGCTCGACGACGCCGGGGCGAGGCTGAGCCTGTCGCTGTGGATCATCGCCACGCTCGGCCTCCTGCTCTTCGCCGGCGGCGCCGCCATCTGGACCTACGCCTTCCGCGCCGAGCGCGCGCGCCGTGACCTCGAGCAGAGCCTGCACGGCCTCGCGCGCAACAACCAGGAGCTCGACATCTTCGCCGGGCGCGCGGCGCACGACATCCGCAACCTGCTCGCGCCGGTGTCCATCGCGGCGCGCTCGCTCGACGCCGTGAGCGGCGACGCCGGGCGCGTGAAGGTGGTGGCGCGCCAGCTGCGGCGGGCCTCGGAGCGCGCGCTCGACGTGCTCGACGGCCTGCTCGCCTTCGCGCGCAGCAACGCGGCCAGCGAGGCGGACACGGCCCAGAGCGGCGCGCTCGTGCGGGACGAGGTGGCGGCGGCGCTCGAGGACCTGCGCCCTCGCCTCGCCACCCAGGACGTCACGGTCGACGCGCGCGTGGACGACGGCGAGGTGAGCTGCGACCCACGCTTGCTGCGCATCGTGGTCACGAACCTGCTCGACAACGCGCTCAAGTTCGCGGGCGGCGCGCGGCATGGGCACGTGTGTGTACGCGGGCGGCAAGACGCGAAGCGCTACAGCCTCGAGATTGAAGACGACGGGCCCGGCATCCCGGCGAACGCGCTCGAGCGGCTGTTCGAGCCCTTCTACCGCGTCGACGGCAGCTTGGCGCCCGGCACCGGCCTCGGGCTCGCCACCGTCCAGCGCATCGTCGAGGCGCACGGCGGCGTGCTCGAGGTGGAGTCCCGCCTCGGCGAGGGCGCCTTGTTCCGCGTGCGCCTGCCGCGCGCCGGCGCGATCGACGCGGGCCCTCAGCCGCGAGACGACGACGGCGCCGCCCCGCCGGAGATGACAAGCTGACAAGAGACCCACGAGGGCGATGACAAGCGCCTCGCCCTCTGCTCTGCTGTCAGGCCATGGCCTCTACACACCCGCCCGAAGGGCCCTCCGAGAGAGACGACCCCGCCAAGGAGCGGCTCGGGCGAGACGAGCCCGTGCGCGCGGCGGCGCCCATGGCGGCCCTCGAGCTCGCGCAGGCCGCCGCGCACCTGTGCAGCGACAAGAAGGGCGAGCGCGTGCTCATCCTCGACGTGGGCGGCATCTGCGGGTACGCCGACTACTTCGTCATCGCCTCGGGCCTCAGCGAGCGGCAGTCCATCGCCATGGCCAAGAGCGTCGACGACTCCTTCCGCAAGGGCGGCGTGAAGCCCTATGGCGTGGAGGGGCTGAAGCAGGGCAACTGGGCGCTGCTCGACTACGGCGACATGGTGGTGCACGTCTTTCTCGACAGCGCGCGCGACTACTACGACCTCGAGGGCTTCTGGTCCGACGGTGGTCAGATCGAGGTCGACGAGGAGGCCGGCGTCGCGGCGCTGCAGAAGATGGGGCTGAACCGAAGCGGCGAGCCCCTCTCCGCGCCGCGCTGACGAGCCTCCGGCATGGCCGTCCGCGTCATCGCGCTCTGTGACGCCAAGAGCGACGCGCTGCTCGACGTCGCGCGCGATCTCAGCGCGCGCACCATCCGCCGCTATGGCGCGGAGCTGGTGCTGCTGAAGCCGGGCAAGCGCGCCAAGGGCGCCTCCGACGAGAAGGTGCGCGAGGACGAGGGCAAGCGCCTGCTCGAGGCCTCGAGCGGCTGTACGCGCATCGCGCTCGACGCCGGCGGCCGCGGGCTCGACACCCCGGCCTTCGCCCGCGAGCTCGAGCGGCGCCTCGCCCAGGGCCGCGACGTGGCGCTCCTCGTCGGCGGCGCCACGGGGCACGCGCCCGAGGTGCTGCGCGCGGCCGACGACGTGTGGGCGTTGTCGCCGCTCACCTTCGCCCATCGGCTGGCCATCCTCGTCGTCAGCGAGCAGATCTACCGCGCCGGTGAGATCTCCCGCGGCGGGCCTTACGCGAAGTAGCCCCGGACGAGACCGCCCGCGCGCGCTCCGGCGGCTCAAACCGCGAAAAGAGCTGCCCTCGCGCGCTTTCGTGCTTAGCCTTTCGGCATGGCCGATCAGCGCGTGACCCCCATGGACGCCGCCCCGGCAGCGGAGGCCCTCAAAGAGGCCCTCAAAGGCCACCGTGGCGAGCTGACGGTGGCCGACGCTGCCGCGCGCTCGGGGCTCGCCCTGCGCGACGCCGAGAAGGGCCTGTACGCGCTGCTCGAGCGCTACCCGGGCAACCTCAAGGCGACGAGCGAAGGGGAGCTGTTGTTCTCGTTCCCGCGCGGCCTCGACAAGCCGCGCAAGGAGCTGACGCGCTGGCATCAGCTCACGCAGAAGGCCGGCCGCGTGCTGAAGGCGGGCGGGCGCTTCCTCGTGCGGGCGTGGATCTCCGTCGTCATGATCGGCTACGCCGTCGCCTTCCTCGCCATCGTCATCGGCCTGTTCGTCGCCTCCATGAGCGGCAACCGCGACTCGGACAGCCGCGGCGGGCGCGGCATCGAGGGCGGCTTCCACCTCGGCTACCTGCTCTTCCGCGTGGTCGCCGAGGCGCTGTTTTGGACCTTCCACCCCGCGTGGACCTTCGCGCCCGGCATGCACCCCGCGCGCGTCGACCCTCGTCGTCGGCAGAAGAAGAAGGACGGGGTGCCCTTCTACCAGAAGGTGAACCGCTTCGTGTTCGGCCCGGAGGCGCCGCCCGAGGATCCGCGCGAACGCGAGCAGCGGATGCTCGTCGAGATCCGCCGGCAGGCCGGCCGCATCGGGGTCAGCGACGTCATGCGCGTGCTCGGCATCCCCAAGGAGGAGGCGGAGCCCTTCCTCGCGCGCTTGATGCTCGACTACGACGGCGAGGTGAACGTCAGCGACGACGGCGGCATCACCTACAGCTTCCCGGCGGTGCGGCGGACGGCGGGCGAGAGCCACAGCGCGACCCGAGCGGCCGCCTTGTTCGAGAAGGTCCGCGTGCCGGAGCTGACGGGGAACCCCGCCGGCAGCAACTTCCTGATCGCGCTCCTGAACGGCTTCAACCTCGTCATGGCGCTGTTCGCGACCGCCGTCGGCCTCACGGTCGCGGACGTGTTCCGGCTGTTCGAGGGCTTCCTGCTGCAGCCGGACGGGATCGCCTGGGTACTCGGCGTCATCCCGGCCGTGTTCTCGACCGCGCTCTTTGCCCTGCCTCTCTGGCGCGCGCTGAAGCGTCCCGCGGTGAAGCGCAAGGTCGCGCACGAAAACGGCCGCCGGAGCGTGCTGCGCCGGGTGCTCGATCGCCTGCAAGCCTCGCGCGGCGAGGGCGCGCCGCTGTCGGAGCAGGAGCTCGAGAGCGCGTGGCGCGAGGCGGCGGGATCCGCGCCCGGCGACAAGGAGCTCGTGCGCGCGGTGCTGGAGATGGGCGGGGATGTCGAGGTCAGCGAGAGCGGGCGCGCGCAGTATCGCTTCCGCGATCTGGAGGCCGAGCTGGCCGCCCTCGAGGCGGAGCGGGCCGCCGCTGGCGCCGGCGAGGCGCAGGTGGGCGAGGTCGTGTTCTCGGCCGACGAAGTGCGCCGTTGAGGTCCTTGGCGTTCGTGGCTCCCCTCGTGTGTAGAGCTTGCGCACCGTCGTTGGTGACGATGTAGGACAACGCTCGTGCGCTGAAGCACAGCTCCCGAACGCGGTATGAATCCGGGTCGTTCTCCATCCGTCCGTGTGCTGAGGTCCGCTCGCGGCCTCGCACCGGTTGATGCTCCCATCCGAAGGGTGACGGCGATGACCTCGAAGACGCTTTCGGCCAAGAACCTCTCTCTGCACGCCCTCGGCGCCCTCGTCGCGCTCGCCACCGCCGCGAGCGGCTGCGTGGTGAACAACCCGCCGGCCCCGCCGCTCGACGGCTCCATCACCTTCGCGTGGAGCTTCGCCGGCGAGCAGGACTGTGACCTCGCCGGCGTGGCGGAGGTCGACGTACAGGTCCTCGCCGATGGCGGCGTCGTGTTCAGCGAGACGGTCGACTGCTTCGGCGGCGGCCTCACGCTGACGGACTTCTCGCCCGACGCCTACGAGATCCTGCTCGACGCCTTCTCGCGCAGCGGCCGCCTGCTCTTCCAGGGCGAGGGCTTCGTGCAGGTGCAAGAGGGTGTCGAGAATGACATCGGCGTCATCGATCTGCGTCGCGTCGGCGAGCAGCAGCAGCCCGCGCCGCGCGGCTCGCTGGCGTTCTTCTGGGGCTTCCTCTACCCCACCGACGACAGCCTCGTGATCGACTGCGGCGTGGCCGGCGTGGACGGCGTGCTCGTCGACATCCAGTCGAATGACGGCGCCGTCTCCTTCGTGGACACCTTCGACTGCGAGGACGAGGGCGTCGTGCTCGATAACCTGCCCGCGGGTGGGTACTCGGTGTTGCTCGAGGCCTTCGGCCGCTACCAGAACGACGACATCCTGCTCTACGACGGCCTCTTCGACGTCACGGTGACAGGCAACGCGACCAACGAGCTCGGCGACCTGCCCCTGGCGCGCGTGTTCGAGTCCTTCGCGGACATCGAGGTCAGCTGGGACGTGGCCGGCGGCACCTGCGCGCAGCTCGACGTCCCCGAGGTCACCGTGCTCATCACCCGCATCGGCAGCGAGCAGCCGGACGACACCGTCACCGTCGAGTGCGACCGCACCTTCGCCCTGCGCGAGACCTTCGTGCCCGGCTCCTACCTCATCGAGGTGCTCGCGGCCGGCGACGGCGGCGACTACTACGGCAGCGTGACGCGCGACGTGGCGCCGAACATCACGGCGGAGACGCACGTGGAGCTGGTCTTGGCGCCTTGACGGTCGCGCGGTCTCGGGCCTGGCGGGAACCGAGAGGCTCGAACCATCGCCGCCCGCCGACGGAACGATGCCATCCCTGTCGCTCGTGCTACCTTCCGGCCATGGACCTGAAGGTATCCCGTTCCGCCCGCGGCTCCCTGAACACGACGACCGGCGCCTCCCGCGTCCGCGCGCAGCGACCTGACAAGAAGGCGCCGCTCAGCCGGACCGCCGCGACGACAGCGCCGGCGAGCGAGCCCTACACCGAGCGCAAGGACGGGCTGCCGAAGGTCGACGGCGAGGCCCTCTATGTCGACGACATGGTGCTGCCCGGCATGCTGCACGCCGCCATCGCCACGAGCGAGGTGGTGCACGGCTGGCTCGACTTCGTCGACACCACCGAGGCCGAGGAGGCGCCCGGCGTCATCGCCGTCGTCACCGCCGAGGACATCCCGGGGGAGAACCAGATCGGCGCCGGCACCAAGGACCAGCCGCTGCTCGCCGAGAAGAAGGTCCGCTGGCTCGGAGACCGGCTCGCCCTCGTCGCTGCGGAGACCCCGCGGCAGGCGCGCGAGGCCGCACAGCTCGTCAAGGGCATCTACCGCGCGCTGCCGGGGGTGTTCGACGTCGAGGAGGCGCTCGAGGACGGCGCCCCGCTCCTGCACGACGACCACCCGACGGGGAACCTGTGCGCCAAGGGCTGCGTCTACAAGGGCGATCCGAAGCGCGCCATGAAGGGCGCCGACGTCGTCATCGAGGAGACCTTCGACTTCGGCATGCAGGAGCACGCCTACCTCGAGACGCAGGGCTGCGTCGTCGTGCCCGAGCGCGACGGACGCATCACCATCTACGCCTCCATGCAGTGCCCGTTCTACGTGCAGGAGGCCGTCGCCACCATCATCGGCATCCCGCTCTCGCGCGTGCGCGTCATCCAGACGGTCACCGGCGGCGCCTTCGGTGGCAAAGAGGACTACCCGTCGGAGCCGGCCGCCTGCGCTGCCGTGCTCGCCTGGAAGACCGGCCGCCCGGTGAAGCTTATCTTGAACCGCAGCGAGGACATCCGCTGGAGCAGCAAGCGCGAGTCGCAGCGCGTTCGGCATCGCATCGGCGCCAAGCAGGACGGCACGCTCGTGGCCATGGAGATCGACGTCTTCGTCGACGCCGGCGCCTACGCGGGGCTCGCGGCCATCGTCGCCGAGCGCGGGAACGCCAGCGCGGTCGGCCCCTACCGGGTACCGCACGTGCGCGTCGACACGCACACGGTCTACACCTGCAACGCCTTCTCGGGCGCGTTCCGCGGCTTCGGTCATCCGCAGGTGGCGGTCGCCACCGAGAGCCAGATGGACGAGCTCGCGCGGCGGCTCGGCATGTCCCCCGTCGAGCTCCGGCGCAAGAACCTGCTCGGCGCGGGTGACACGACGGCCACGGGCGAGAAGCTGCACGCGCCGGTGGAGGGCAAGGAGACGCTCGAGCGCGCCGTCGACCTCCTGCAGTTCGACGACGTCAAGGCGCACATCCGCGCGCACAACGACAAGGGCGGCCGCACCCGCCTCGGCCTCGGCGTGTCGACCATCAGCTACGGCTGTCTGCTGCACGCGGGCGGCCAGTACCTCGAGGGCGCGGGCGCGCTCGTGCAGGTCCATAAGGACGGCTCGGTGTCGGTGTCCGTCGGCAACACCGAGATGGGCCAGGGCGCGCTGACGGTGCTCGCGCGCATCGCCGCGAACGCGCTCGGCTGCCGCTACGACGTCATCGAGACGAAGCTCGTCGACACCGATCTCGTGCCCGACTCCGGGCCGACCGTGGCTTCGCGCACGACGACGATGAGCGGAAACGCCGTGCTCGACGCTTGCCGGCAACTCTCGGCCGAGCTCGCGCCGGTCGCCGCGCGGCTATTGTCGGCAAAGCCGAAGGACGTCGTCATCGAGGGAGGCTTCGCGCAGGCCGGCGGCAAACGGATCACCTTCGACGCCATGGTCGACGCCGCCTTCCGCGAGAAGCGTCACCTCCTGAAGGCCGGCTGGTACGCGCCGCCGCGCAAGGAGTGGGACCCGAAGAGCGGCCAAGGGCAGGCCTACTCCGCCTACGCTTACGCGACGCACATCGCGCTCGTCGAGGTGGACACCTACACCGGCCGCTCGCGCGTGAAGAAGGTCTGCTGCGCGCACGACGTCGGCCGCGCGCTCTACCCCGACGGCATCGCGGGCCAGGTCGAGGGCGGCGTCGTGCAGGGCATGGGCTACGCCATCATGGAGCGCCTGAACCAGAAGGACGGCAAGATCCTGAACCCGAACTTCACCGACTACATCATCCCTTCGGCGCTCGACGCGCCCGAGATCGAGATGGTGCTGCTCGAGTCGCGCGGCGTGTCGAAGACGCAGGCGGCCGGTCCGGAGGGCGCCAAGGGCGTCGGCGAGCCGTCGCTCATCCCCATCTGCGCCGCGGTCGGCAACGCCATCGCGGACGCCGTCGGCCAGCGCGTGGTGCGCATGCCCTTCATGCCCGAGCTGGTGCTCGAGGCCCTGCGCGCTTCGGGCGCCAAAGCCGATCCGCTGGCGCTATTGCCGGCAGCCTGAGCGACGCTCCCTGCCGGGACGCTTCCTGCATCGCGCTTGTGCCGTGATCGTGCGGGCGATCACTGTGCTGCCTTGGGGTGCTCCCTCCGTTAACAGGGGGAGGTCTCACTACCTACGCCTACATACCGATGCGGCCGGCGCAAACGGCAGCCGTATGCGGTGTGCGTGCGTGAAGGCGGGTGTACGGCGAGCTGGCATGGTCCTTTCTTACTGGCGCGCGCGCACCTCCGGGTGGTGCTCTCGGAAGCACGTCCCCGTCCCCCTCGAGCCCGGAGGAGCGCCGCCCAGGGAGGTCTCATGCCGCGCGTGCTCCGCTCGTCGACCGTCGCCCTCACGCTCCTGACGCTGCTCGCGTCCACCGCCGCGCTCGCCGCTCCCCCGTCCGAGCGCGTGCTGCCCTCTCGCATCCAGGACATGCTGGATCGCTCGCCGCTCCGCCCCATCGCCACGTACGTCGAGCTCACCCCCGAGCAGTCCGCGACGGTGCCGATCTACGCCGCCACCGACCGGCTGCCGATCTTCCTGAACCGCCACGGCGGCACCTACTACAGCGCGCAGAGCGACGACTCCTCCCGTAACCAGTCCAGCATCGTGTCGGGCGGCTCCGGCGACGTCGGCGCGTTCTCGGGCACCGACGCGCAGTGGGACCAGGTCCTCTCGTGCGTGCAAGGCCTGTTCGCTCGCTTCAACGTGAACGTCACCGACGTGGAGCCCACGAGCGGCACGTACCTCGAGTCCGTCGTCGGCGGCTCTCCCGACGACATCGGCATGCCCTGGGGCGTCGCCGGCGTCGCGCCCTACGACCCCTACGGCTGCCAGGTCATCCCGAACGCCATCGTGTACACGTTCTCCGACGTGTACGCGGGCTCGCCGCGCTTTGTGCGCGACGTCTGCGAGACGGCCGCGCAGGAGATCGCGCACGCCTTCACGCTCGACCACCAGATGCTCTGCGAAGATCCGATGACGTATCTGTCGGACTGCGGCGACAAGGAGTTCCAGAACCAGTACGCCACCTGCGGCGAGTACGAGCCGCGCGAGTGCGCCTGCAACGGCACCAGCCAGAACAGCGTGCAGGTGCTGTACGACAAGCTCGGCACGCACGACGGCAGCCCAGCGCCCATCCCACCCACCGACGAGGAGCTGCCCACGGTCACGCTGCTCTCCCCCGAGCACGAGACCACGCTGCCCGCGAGCAGCACCATCGAGGTGCTCGCGCAGGCGACGGACGACATAGGCCTCGTCGCCGTCGAGCTCATGTGGCTGTTCTCGAACGAGTCCATGCCGTGCCCCGGCGAGGGCGGCGCCTGGAGCTGCACGAAGCAGGGCGACCAATACCGCTGGAGCATCCAGGTCGGCCAGGGCCTGCGCACCTTCCGCGTGCGCGCGCGCGACGTCGTCGGCAACGTGGTCAACAGCGACGAGCGCTCGGTGTGGCTCTCGGCCGACGGCAGCGGCCCGCCCGACGACGAGTATCCGCCCGAGGTGCGCATCGTGTCCCCGCGCGAAGGGGTGCCCTACCCGCACGGCGAGCACATGGAGATCGTGGCCACCGCCGCCGACGACAGCGGCATCGCGGCCGTGCAGCTCAATTGGAACGACTGGCGCGAATACCCCTGCCCGTACGACGACGGTCGCAGCAGCTGCGAGGTGAACGGCGCTACCTACACCTGGCACATCCGCACCCGCCGCGCCGGCGTGACCTCGTTCTCGGTCACGGCCACGGACCTGCTCGGGAACAGGGCCGAGAGCGGCGCGCGCACCGTCGTCATCGAGGACGGCGCCGCGCCCGACCGCGCGCTCACGAACGACACCTGGGACCTCGCCGCGTCGCTCGAGTGCGGCGAGTCGCTCACGGTCTCGACCGAGCCCGGCGTCGAGGACTGGTTCGACGTGGACGCGCCCGCGGGCGACAACGTCGTCGTGAACGTGAGCGGTGAGGTCGCCGGCAACCTCGAGGTCACGGCCACCACCGGCCCGCACTCGAGCGAGGTGTTCGCGGACGCCGAGGGGGATCCGGCGCTCACCTTCTCGCCGCCCGGCGAGGAGGAGGTGCGCGTGCGCGTTCGCCCCTACTCGCAGAGCGGTGAGTACACCATCACCGTCGAGTGCTTGCCCCCCGAGGCCGCGCCGCCCGCGAGCGACACGCCCGAGGCCCCCGCCTTCTTCGGCGGCTGCGCGCAGGCCGCCATGGGCGGAGACAGCGACACCTCGCCGCCGACCTCGCTGGCCCTGCTCGGGCTGCTCGCGCTCGCGCTCGCGCGTCGTCGTCGCTGAGGGGCGCGCCGGCTTCGGCTCCATTCGAGCGTCCGTGCCCTGCGCAGGCCGAGCTCCCCCCGCCCGGGGACTCGGCCTGCGCAGGGCTCTCTCTTGCGAGGCTTCGCGCAAGCGGTTCAGTGCTCTAGGCTCCTGTCGTCGAGGGACGCCAGGGGAGACGGATGCGCTCGTACGCCTACATCATGCTGCTCTCGCTGTACGCCGCCGGAGCTGCTGCGGCCGCGGAGGATCCACCCGTCGCCACGCTCGACGAGGCGGCGGGGGATGACCCGGTCGAGAGCACGCGCCAGGAGGCGGCGAGCCGGCTGCGCGTGCTCGTGCTCGAGCCCAGCGCGCCGCCGGGGGACGAGGAGGTCGCGCGCGGGATCGCGAGCCTGCTCGCCGTCGAGCTGTCGTGCATCGAGCGCTTCGACGTGATCTCGAACGCCGACGTCAAGCGCATCATCGCGCTCGAGGGCGAGAAGCAATCGCTCGGCTGCTCCACCGAGTCGTGTGTCGCCGAGCTCGCGGGCGCAATGGGCGCGAACCTCGTCCTCTTCGGCGACGTCACGCGCCTCGGCGAGGTGCGCGTCGTGACGCTCAACCTGTTCGACTCGCAAGAGGCCCGCTCCCTCGGCCGCGTCTCCGAGCAGCTCACGTCGCTGGAGCAGCTCCCCGCGCGCATCCCCTACCTGGCGAACGGGGTGCTCGAGCGCTTCGCGAGCGAGCACGACATCACGCTGCGGTCGCTCGACGCGGCGGTCCCCGTCGCCGAGGCGCCCGCGCTCCCTGCCTGGCTCCCGTGGACGGTGGTGGGCGTCGGCGGGCTCGGCGCCGTCGTCGGCAGCGTCGTCAGCGTCGTCGGCTTCCTGCCGTATCTGAGCTACACGGACGCGAAGTCACGCGCCGAGCAGGCCACGAACCTCGCCGCCTACGACGGCGCGCTCGCCGATCTCGACAGGGCCGAAGCGGACTACGGGAGCTACGGCCAACTGAGCGTCGTCCTCGGCCTCGTCGTCGCCGGCGTCGGCGTCGCCGCCGCGACAGGCGGGGCGGTGTGGGCGCTGGCCGCCGGAGGTGCGGAGTGAACGGATCCATCGTGCACGTACGCCTGGCCATGCTGCTCGCGGTCGTCGCCGGCCTCCTCGCCTGTCCTCTGCCCGAGCGCCCGGCGGATCGCCGCGGTGAGCTCCTCCACGACGCGGGTGAAGGTGAAGGCGAAGGCGAAGGCGAAGGTGAAGGCGAAGGTGAAGGCGAAGGCGAAGGTGAAGGCGAAGGTGAAGGCGAAGGCGAGGGTGAGGGTGAGGGCGAGGGTGAGGGTGAAGCCGACGCAGGCGCGCTGGACGGCGGCGCCGACGGGGACGCCGGCGTCACGGATCCCGGCAGTGACGCCGGCCCGGCCCACCCTCCCGCCGACGTCAGCGGCCTCTCGGCGATCCCCGGGGACGGCAGCGTGACGCTCCAGTGGACGGCGCCGGCGGAGGGCTACGACCACATCGAGGTGGCCTATGCGCCCGGCATCCCCCCGACGGGGCCGAGCGACGGCACGCCCTCGTGCGACGCGTGCACGTCACCGCACACCATCAGCGGGCTCTCGAACGGGCAGAGCTATGGGTTCCTCGTCACGGTCTTCAACCAGGATGGCGACCCGTCCGTGGGCGCCACCATCACCGTTACCCCGTCCGCCACCTGCACCGCCCCCCAGCCCCCCTCCTCGGTGCAGGCCTTCCTCGACAGCGAAGGCATGGTGCTGCACGGCGTCGTCGACCCCGATAGCGGCGATGACGAGACGGCCGATCCCTACTGCGTCGCGTACCGGACGCTCGAGGCCGCGCTCGCAGCGGGGAGCCCCGGAGAGGCCATCTGGATCACGAGCGGCGTACACGTGCCGACGAGCGCGAGCTTCGAGCTCAACGACCTCGTGCTGATCGGCGACATCGCCAGCAAAGGGACGGACGGGCCGACGCTGCGGGGCAGCGGCAGCGGCTCGACGCTGCGGCTCGGGAACTACGGCCGGGTCGTGGGCGTCGTCGTCGAGAGCGCCGGCGGCCACCCGGCGATCAGGACCCTCGGCGAGAACGTCAGCCTCGAGCACAACACGTTCATCGGCGAGATCGCCTTGGAGATCGACACGGGCAGCTTCCACACCCAACTGCGCGACAATGACATCCTGACCACCCAGAGCGGCGTGGACGCGCTGGTCGGCGGCGTCGTGATTGAGGGAAACAACTTTGGCTCCATGCAGCTGCCGGCGCTGCGCGTCCGCTCCGGCAACGTCGAGGTGCGGGACAATGTCTTCGCCAGCAGCTATCCCGATGGAGCGATTCACATCGAGAACAACAGCGCCGGCAACGTCATTGAGGGCAACGACTTCTCGCTGCTACAGACCGGCCCGGCCGTCGTGTTCTCCGGCAGCGGCTGGGCCAGCCTCGGCACGCCGGCGACGCCGGGCCAGAACGTCTTCAGCGCCGTGGCGACGGGAGTCATCCTGCATCGCCTCGGCACGGACACGAACGTCGTGCCGGCGCACGGGAACACCTGGGCGCCCGGCGGTCCCCTGTGCGGCAGCCAGATCCGCGTCGAGGTGGGCTCGGGCCCCGTTCGCGTGGGCACGCACCCGCGCGACGACGAGTGTGGACCTTGCGCTCCGCCGCTGGTGCCGGCCGGCGTCAACCCGACGCTGACGGTCAGCCGCGACACGGGCACGAACCGCTCCGGCGACACGCTCGGCTGCTTGCCCTACCGCACCATTACGCACGCGCTGAGCAAGGCGCAGCCCCCCGCCCACATCTGGGTCGCGGGCAGCGCTCAGCCCTATTCGAGTGGGGGAGGCGAGGTGTTCCCCCTCTCCGTCCCCACGGACGTGTTGCTCATCGGCAACCCGGACGACCTATCGCTCGCTCCGCTCGTCGAGGGGGTCGGCCAGACGCCGCCGCGAATGTTCGACCTCGCGGAAGACGCCACCTTGACGGGCTTTCAGCTGGTGTCCGACGTGCCGGGCGCCATCGGGGTGCGCACGGCCGCGAGCGGCTTCTCGATGGTGGAGCGGAACCGGTTCAACGTCAGCGTCGGGGTCTCCGCGCTGGGCGGCGTGTGCGGCCCCCGCGTGGCCGAGAACATTTTCACCGGCGCTTACGTGGACACCGCCATCGAGCTCGAGTGCGAATCCGGGACCCCTACGATCCTGGAGAACGATTTCAACGCCATCCTGCGCGGGATCAGCGTCATCAAATCGAGCGCCAACACCGGCATATCACACAATAATTTCAACCAGGTGGAGACCGGCGTCGACATCAAGCATGGCGCCGCGAACATCACCGACAATGTCTTCACCTATCCAGGCAGCCCCGGCGGGTTTGCCGTCCTGATCGGGGGTTCGGCGGCTCCAAAGGTGTTCTACAACTCCTTTACGATGAATCGGCACGCCATCCGCATCACGAGCTCCTTGAACCAGAACTTTGGCTCCTCCGGAACCACGCCTGGTAACAATTCATTCGTCAATGTCAGCAATGGACCTGCGCTGTTGCTCGAGAGCGGCGTGGCCGTGAAGGCCTTCGGCAACCAGTGGCGCACGGACTTGTTGACCCGCTGCGCCGATGAGGTCGAAGTCACGAACTCTGCGGGTGGCGTCGAGATGGACGGCGTCACGTGCACGTTCTGAGCACGGCGGCGCGGCGTCGGACACCGCGCGTGCGGCGCCTCGACGTCGACGACAGCGAGCGACCTGCCGGCGGGGATGCCCAAAGAGTGCCGAGAGCGGGACTCGAACCCGCATGAGGGGTGAACCTCGAGCGATTTTAAGTCGCCTGCGTCTACCGTTCCGCCATCTCGGCCAAGGGCTCTGCCCCTCAGTCTTCCGTCCCGAGGGCAAAGCCTCAAGCGCCGTTCGACCACTTCTGCAGCCGAACGCCCAGCGAGCGCCGGCGGGCGCGCATCTCCTCGGTGACGTAGAGGTTCAGCGGCGCTCCGTTGCCGGACATCACCAGGGTGGCGCCGAGCGGGAACGGCAAGCGCACGTGCGGACCGTCGAGGTAGAGCACCCCTTGCGGCATCTTGCTCACCAAGGTGACGCGCTCGTCGTGCCCGAGCAGGAGGCCGAGCAGCTCCTCGGTGGCGAGGTCGGCCAGGTAGGGCTCGCGCACGCAGAGCTGCCAGCGATCGTCGTCGATGGGCTGGATGGAGCCGCCGGCGGAGGCGATGGCGGCGGTGGAGCCGGCGGGAGCGGCCATCCACACGCCGGAGCTCTTGTGCACCTCGACGTGACCGCGGGCTTCGATGCGGTAGCGCACGGTGGCGGCCGGGTTTCGGTGCGCCACCAGGATCTCGTTCAGCACCGGGAAGGGCAACGGCGCGGCTCCCGAGGAGCCGGGGTCGAGCGTGCCCGCCAGGCGCCGGACGCGCGTCGGTGAGAGCCGCCCCTCGAGGGCGTCGTCGAGCAGCGCGGCGAAGGTCTCCTTGCGGGCGGCGCACAAAAAGCCCACCGAGCGGGTGGGATCGGAGTTCACACCGAGCACGGGCGCGTTCTCGATGCGGTGGCTGGCGTCGAGCACGGTGCCGTCCCCGCCCACCGTGACGACGAGGCGGCCCTCGGTCTCCTCTCGTCGTAGGCGCGCCCGGTAGCAGGTGCGGAAGACGACGCCCGCCTTTTGCAGGGTGCGCTTGACGTGCTCGAGCGTCGCCGCGTGCGCCTCGTGCGAGGGGCGCAGGTTCTCGACGATGGCGGCGCCCTCGTCGAGCAGTTGGCTGACGCGCTTGTTGCGCTTCTCCTGGACGTAGAGGGCGAGCTTGGACTTCTTGTAGACGAGGATGGCCTCGAGGCTCCTCGGTCCGGTGGGCTCTCTCCGAGAGGCAGGCCGCGGCATCGGCCGAGAGCATACCCGGATGCCCCAGTCTCGGAATGGCTACGTCCGCCGGCCCTTCTTGACCGTGATCCGGGGGCGCTCCTAGCCTGCGTCGCACTCGAGGGGATCCGGTGGGCGCGGAATTCGAACAGAAGAAGCGGAACGTCATCAACGCGCTCAACGGCGTGTTGCGGACGGGCGCGCTCAAGGAGCAGGACATCGGCCAGCAGCGGCTCGTCCTGCTCGTCGACCAGCTGCTCGAGCGCTCGGGCGCGAGCGGCCGCCTGCCGCTCGGGCCCGTGTACGAGTACCTGAAGGAGAGGCAGCTCGAGGATGACGCCATCGTCGAGACGCTGCTCGTGTTCAAGGAGCGCGAGGGCGCCCTCGACATCACCCTCGAGCTGCCCGCCGCCCTCGAGCAGCTGCCGAGCGATCGCCGACAGCGCCTGCTCCTGCGCTACCAGAAGCGCCAGCGCTCACCGCGCACGAAGGTGAGCGCGCCCGCCAGCGAGCCGCACGTCCCGGCCCCGAGCGCGCCGAAGGCACGCTTGAGCGTCGGTTCGGCCCGCCAGAAGCTGCTCCTGGTCACGCTGCTGCTCGTGCTCGCCGGGGGCGGCGGCGTGCTGCTGTGGCTCGAGCAGACGGCGCCGGCCGGCCCCGTGACCGTCGTCATCGATGACCCAAACGGCCTGCCGTGCAAGGAGCTGAAGGGCACCCAGCCGGTCCTCTTGTGCTGGGTCGAGAAGGGCGAGTACGAGAAGCTCGGCCCGTCGGAGCGCAAGACGCGGGCGCTCGCGACCAAAGCCGCGGGCGCCGGGCTCGGCTACCAGAAGCTGCAGGTCTGGACGCTCGAGGACCAGCGGCTGCGCGAGGTCCATTGAGCGCTGCGCTCGAGGGCGGCGACGCCGTGCCCGCGATCGCTTGACACCTCCTCGCTCCGTCCCTAACAGAGTGAGTTCGCCAACCTTCGGCGAGCCCCCCACATGCAACGTCGTCATCGTCGAGGAGAGAGATGAACATCACCGAGCTGATCGTGCGCTTCTCCCGGACGGGCGCGGGCGACGTCGTGATGTGGTTCATGGTGCTGCTCTCGGTCGCCTCCATCGCGGTCATCATCGAGCGGGCCCTGTTCTTCTTTTTGAACCGCGGCAACGTGCGCTCCATGGCGGTGGAGCTGAACCAGCTCTTCCTGCGCGGCAAGTACGACGAGGCGCGTGAGCTCGTGAAGAACGCCAAGGGCTTCGAGGCGCGCCCGCTCACCGCGGCCCTCGAGGTGGCGCACCTCGGCAAGGACGCCATCCACGAGGTCGCGCAGTCGGCGCAGAAGGTCGAGCGCCTGCGCTACGAGCGCGGCCTCGCCTTCCTCGGCACCATCGGCAACAACGCCCCCTTCATCGGCCTGTTCGGCACCGTGCTCGAGATCATCGCCGCGCTGTTCGAGCTCGGCACGCAGTCGGGCGGCAACGTCGGCGCGGGCATGGTGATGGCGAAGCTCTCGGCCGCGCTCGCCGCGACGGCGGTCGGCCTGCTCGTCGCCCTGCCCGCCGTGGCCTCGTTCAACTACTTCAACCGCCGCCTCAGGACGCTGCAGACCGGGGCCGAGGCCTTGGTGCACGTGCTCGTGGCGCACCTCAAGCAGCACCCCGGAAGCAAGTAGGGAGCCCTCCATGGCCGGCGGAGCAAACAGCGGCGACGACGACGGGCTGATCAGCGACATCAACGTCACCCCTCTCGTGGACGTGATGCTGTGCCTGCTCGTCATCTTCATGGTGACGACGAGCTACGTGGTCGCCGACTCGCTGAAGGTGGACCTGCCCGAGGCCAGCACCGGTGACGCGACCGAGCCCTCGACGGTGATGCTCACCTACACCGTCGATGAAGCGACGAAGGTGCGCGCGCTGTACCTGAACGGCGAGAAGAGCGATCACGAGAAGGTGCGGGCGCACATCCGCGCCGAGCTCGCCGCCGGCAAGAAGGACCTGCAGGCGGTCATCGCCGCCGACAAGTCCGCCAGCCACGGCGAGGTCATCGGGCTCATCGACCTCGTGAAGCAAGAAGGCATCACGAAGTTCGCCCTCAACATCGAATCGCCGACGGGCTGAGACGCGGTGACGTCGCCGCAGCCCTCCCTGCCTGACGACGACGAGCGCACCAAGAAGGAGCGCGGACGAGCCCCGTTCGTGCCGCTCTCCGGCTCTGCCGCGGCCACGTCGCAGGCGTACCTGAGGGGCCTCTCCGGCGGCGTCACCGTCGGGACGGCGGGCGTCTTCCTGGCGTCGTTCTTCGTGGCGCTGTCGGTGCACGTCGTGGTCGCGGCCGGCGCCGCGTCGGTGCCGCTGCCAAAGCCGCAGCAGCGCGTGGAGATGAAGATCTACACGCCGCCCCCGCCGCCTCCTGAGCCCGAGCCGCCGCCGCCGGAGCCAGAGCCTGAGCCCGAGCCGCCGAAGCCGAAGCCGAAGCCGAAGGTCATCACGGAGCCCCCGAAGGAGACGCTGCCGCCGCCGCCGTCGAACCAGGAGCCCCCGCCGGAGCCGCCGAGCGAGCCCGTGCCGCTCGTCACCGGCATCTCCATGAGCTCGACGGTGACCAACAGCGGCGGCCCCTCGGTGCGGGTCGGCAACACGACCTTCGGCGACCCGAACAAAGAGAAGTTCACAAAGCCCGAGGACGTGAAGGCCTACGCCGGTGGCAGCGAGGACTTCGCGCCCGTGCGGGCGGCCAACGTGTCCTCGTCGGCCCGCGTCCTCAAGGAGTACCGGCCTCCCTACCCGCGGCAGCTCAAGGAGGAGGGCGTCGAGGGCCTCGTCATCCTGCGCGTTCAGATCACGCGCGAGGGCAAGACGCGCAAGGTGAAGGTGGTGAAGGGCCTGCACCCGGTCCTCGACAACTTGTCCCTGCAGGCGATGGAGCGCTTTGTGTGGGCTCCCGCACAGGTGGACGGGCAGCCGGTCGACAGCGTCATCACCTACCGCTTCAACTGGGAGCTGTTTCAGTAGCGGGCCGGCCGCACACGATTGTGGTCGCGCCTCGTGCCGCATGCTAAACGGCCGCAAACACTTCATCCTTGCGATGTGTTGGAGGCATGAGAGATGACCTACGTCGTCACTGACAACTGCACGGACTGCCGCTTCACCGACTGCGTCGCGGTCTGCCCCGTGGAGTGCTTCCACGGCGACGACCGCATGCTCTACATCGACCCGGATGAGTGCATCGACTGCGGCGCCTGCGAACCCGAGTGTCCCGTGAGCGCGATCTTCGAGGACGGCCAGGTGCCCTCGGACAAGCAGAGCTGGATCCAGGTCAACGCCGACAAGGCGCCGGGCCTGCCGACCATCACCGACAAGCAGGACCCGCTGCCTACTGCCGAAGAGCGCAAGAAGGCGCTCGGCTTCTAGCTCGCCCAGGGCTCGCTCACGATCGTCTCCAGCCTCGTTGTTCCCGACGAGGTCGTGAGGCATTAGGCCGCTCGTGATGGGCGGCCTTTTTCTCGTGCTTCTCACGCTCACGTCAGCGTCGGGTGCGGACGCGCCCGTCGCCGAGGACGACGCACCAGACGCGCCGCCGGCCATCACGCCGCCGGCGCTGCTCGAGGACGCTGCGCCGAGCTACCCCGAGGACGCCTTCGCCGAGGGCGTCTCGGGCCCGGTGCTGCTCGACATCGACATCGACGCCGAGGGCGAGGTGTCGCGCGCGCTCGTGAAGGCGGCGCCCGACGCGCGGCTCGCCTGGGCGGCGCTCGGGGCGGTGACGAACCTGCGCTTCACGCCCGCGCGCCTTGGGAAAGAGCCCGTCGCGGTGCGGGTGGAATACATCATCACTTTTGCCATCGATGAAGTGGCGCGCGAGCGCGAGCTGAGCGAGGCGGAGGCCGAGGCCCTCGCGGCTGACGACGCCGAGGCGGCGCCCGTGAACTTCCGTGGGCGGGTGATGGTGGCCGCCGAGCGGCAGCGCGTGCCGGGCGCGCTCGTGTGGCTGGAAGGCGCGGCGCTCGAGGGCCGCGACATCGAGGCCTGGGCCGACGAGGACGGCGAGTTCGCGCTGCGCGGGGTACCGGCCGGCACCCACGTCGTGCACGTCGAGGCGAGCGGCTTCGAGCCGTTCACGGTGACGGAGACGCTGGCCGCCAACGTCGTCACCGACGTGCGCTATCACCTGCGCCGCTCCACGAGCGATGGCTACCAGACCGTCATCCGCGGCCGCAAAGATCAGCGCGAGGTGAGCAAGCGCGTGCTGACGGCGCAGGAGGTAAAGCGCGTGCCCGGCACCTTCGGCGACGCGCTGCGGGTGGTGCAGCGCCTGCCCGGCGTGGCGCGCGCTCCCTTTGGCCTCGGCGCCGTCGTCATCCGCGGCGGGGCGCCCGACGACTCGAACATCCTCATCGACGGGCACGTGACGCGGCTGTTGTTCCACCTCGGCGCCGGCCCGAGCATCATCAACAGCGACGTCATCGAGCGCCTCGAGCTCTATCCGGGCGGCTTCGGCGTCAGGTTCGGCCGCTCGCACGCGGGCGTCGTCGAGGTGGTGACGCGCGATCCCGACTTCGAGACCTACTCGGGCGCGGTGACCGTCGACCTCTTGCAGACGAACTTCCGCCTCGAGGGGCCCGTCCTCGGCGGCGCCTTCTTCGTGGCCGCTCGGCGCAGCTACGTCGCCGAGGTGCTCAACATCGGTGACGTCGTGGGGAGGTTCGTCGATCTGCAGGGGACGACCTTCACGCTCGCGCCGCGCTACTCCGACTACCAGGCGCGCATCGCCTGGCGGCTGCCCCATCACCAGACGCTGTCGCTCACGCTCATGGGCACCGACGACCAGCTCGACTTCGCCGTCGACACGAGCGAGCTCGGGCCCGGCGTCCCCGAGCGCACCGGCATCACGGCAGGCTTTCATCGCTTCTACCCACGCTGGCGCTTCGAGAGCGCCAGGCGTCACGACGACGGGCGGCCGTTCTTTCGCGCGGAGGCCTCCCCGCTCATCGAGTACACCTACAGCGAGAACCGCTTCGACGAGTCGCTGTTCGCGCTCGAGGTCGGCCGCACGAGCTTCTACGCGCACGCCGAGCTGCGCCCCCTCGAGCAGTGGGGCATCTCCGTCGGCACCGACAACAGCGCCGGCTGGTTCTTCTTCAAGACGGACGTCCCCTTCATCCTGCCGGACGAGCGCCTGTTCCCGCGGCCGACGACGGCGGACCCGCCGCGCTTCAAGGGCGCCGGTGACGTGCTCGGCACCGCGCTGGCGTTCTACGCCGAGACCGACCTCGAGCTGGGGCCGCTGCTGCTGGTGGGCGGGCTGCGCAGCGATCTGACGAGCTATTACGAGGAGGTGCGCACGTCGATCGATCCGCGCTTCTCCTTCCGCTACGACGTGCTCGAGTGGCTTACGCTCAAGGGCAACGTCGGCCGCTACCACAAGATGCCGCAGCCGACGGAGATCTCGCGCGACGTCGGCAACCCCGCGCTGCCGCTCGAGGAGGGCTGGCAGTACGGCCTCGGCGTCGAGACCTGGCTGACACGCTCGCTCTACCTCGACTGGGAGGTCTTCTACCGCACGCTCTCGAAGCTGCCCGTGCCGGTGCGCTCGCCGCTGGCCTTCGACGCGAGCGGCGAGCCGTTCATCCAGCCCGTCGGTGAAGGGCGCGTGCTCGGCAGCGAGGTGCTGTTGCGGCAGCACCTCGACCACGGCCTGTTCGGCTGGTTCGCCTATACGATCCTGCGCTCCGAGCGCCGCTATCTCGACGAGGATCCGGTCCGTTGGCGGCTCGCGCCCCTCGACCAGACGCACATCCTGAGCGTGGCCTTGAGCTACCAGCTGCCCTTCGGCTTCGAGCTCGGCGGCGCGCTGCGCTACGTGACCGGCAACCCGCAGACGCTCGCCATCGGCGGCATCTACGACGCCGACCGCTCTCGCTACCTGCGCGTCGACGGCCCGCCGCTCGGCGGACGGCTGCCCGGCTTCTTCCAGGTGGACCTGCGCGTCGACAAGCGCTTCGTGTTCGACACCTGGGCGCTCGGCCTCTTCCTCGATCTGCAGAACGCGACCAACCAGGCGAATTACGAATTCTTCACCTACAACTACGACTACTCCGAGGTGGAGGGCTTCCCCGGGCTGCCGATCCTGCCGGTGTTCGGCCTCGAGGCGTCCTTCTGAGCAGGCGGCTCGCGAGCGCTCGCCCCTTCGTCGCTGCCGTGCTCATTCGCTGCACGAGCTCGCGCAGCGGTTCACGCGCGGCCAGAACGCGCGCACCTCGTCCGTCGTCATGCCGGTGAGGCCGACGCTCTCGAAGCGGTCCACCAGCGAACGCGCGCAGCTCAGCTCGCCGCAGTGCGAGTCGAGGTAGCGGATCTTCTCCTCGGGCGTGGCGTCGGCGGGCAGCGGCGGCGGCTTGGCCGCGCTCGCGCGACGGCGCGCGCCGCGACGAGCCGGCTTGCGCGGAAGGACCTCCGCGGCGGGGGCGAGCTCCGCGGCCGGCGCCACGGCCTTCGCCGGCGCCGCGTTCGGCGGCGCCGCTACCTGCCCCTCTGCCTGCGCCGCGCGATCGGCCGCGCCCGACGCGGACGGCGCTCCGGCGGCGGGCTCGGATGGCGGCGGCTTCGGCGGCGCGGGCGCGGGCCGAGGCGCGATCGCTCCCTCCCCGAGGGCCACCTGGGGCGCCTCTGGCGCCGGGCGCAGCACGAACAGCCACGCGACCGCCGCGGCGCCCAAGAGGACCACCAGCGCGGCTACAGCGGCCCACAGGGCCGTCTGCCGAGCCTTCGCGGGGGGCGCCGGCGACAAGGGAGCCTGCGCCACCAGCCGGGGAGCGATCCGCGCGGCCTGGCGATCGGCGGCCGGCGGCGGCGAGGGGATCTCGATTCGTCCCGTGGGCTCTGTGATCGGGTTCCGCACGCCGTCCCATGCGGCGACCGGTCGCGTGCCGGCGCGCGCGATGACGGTGGACTCGTCTTGCTCGCGCGGCGGCGGGCGCACGTCGACGAAGCGCTGCAGCAGCGCGCGCACCGAGGTGTGCTCGCCGGGGAAGCGCTCGTCCATGAGCGCGCGCAGCTCGCGCGTGCTGGCGGAGAGCTGACGACGGAGCATGTACTGCTGCACCTGGTCGCGCAGCTCGCCGCAGGTCGCCGTGCGCTCGCGCGCGTCGCTCGCGAGGGCCCGCGCCAGGATCCCGCGCAGCTCGTCGTCGAAACCGGCGAGGCGACGCGGCACGTGCGTGCCGTCGGCGAGGCGCGGCAGGATCTGGTCCTGCGGCACGTCGGCGTAGTAGCGCTCGCCCGCCAGCATCTCGTAGAGCATGACCGCGACCCCGAAGAGATCGTGGCGTCCGTCGACGGGCTGCGCGCGCAGGTGCTCACGCGACATATAGGAGAGCTTGCCGAGCACGATCTTCGGGTCCGTGCGCTCCACCTTCAGCGACGACGCGGCCAGCCCGAAGTCGATGAGCTTCACCTCGCCCTCGAAGTTCAGCATCACGTTGTGCGGCGACACGTCGCGGTGGACGATGTGCAGCGGCTCGCCGCTGACCGGGTGCGTGCGGCGGTGCGCGTAGTCGAGCGCCTCGAGCACCTCGCAGACGATGTGCATCGCGAGCGCCGGCGGCACGGCCTTGCCCGCGCGCCAGCAGCTCTCGACGAGCGTGTTGAGGTCGCGCCCCTCGATGAGCTCCATGGCGAGGTAGTACTTCGCGCCCACGCGCCCGACGTCGAAGATGGGGCAGATGTTGCGGTGCCCGAGGTGCACCACGAGGCGCGCCTCGTCCATGAAGCGCGAGATGTACTCCTCGTTGTCGACGTGCTTCTGACGCAGCGTCTTGACCACGCAGTACTTCTCGATACCGGCGACGCTGCCGTGCTTGGCGAGGTGGACAGCGCCCATGCCGCCGCGTCCGAGCGCGCACAGAAGCGCATACGGGCCGAAGCGGTGCGGATACGCCACCTCCGTCTCGAGGACCGGGCTCGGCTTGCTCGTCGTCATCGCGCGCAAACACCCTAGCAGTCCGCATGCGCGTGCAGGTACCTCGGGACAGTCGCTCGCCCGCCGCCCGCGGGGGTAGGATGCTCGCCATGCCGCGCCCGCCCCAGATCTTCCGCGGTCGCGCGCCGCGCCAGCCGGGCGCGCGCGGCGTCGTCGTGATGACGCTGGCTCTGATGACGACGGTGCTGCCCGCGCCCGAGCTGCACGCGAAGCGAGCGCGCGAGCCGCGTCCCGAGCAGCTCCTCATCCTGCCGCTCGAGCACGAGCTCGGGGCCGACGCCGAGCGCATGCGCCCCGTCGAGCAGGCCTTCCGCGACGAGGCGGCCGCGCTCAAGCGCTTTCGCGTGCTGCCGCGCGGGCAGGCGACGACCCTGCTCGACTCGGTGCGCTCTCTCGGGCTCGATTGTCAGCCGGGCGACCTCGAGTGTCTGACCAAGGCCGGCGTCATCATGGAGATCGAGCTGCTCGCGGTGCTGCGCGCGGCGGCGACCGAGGAGCGCGTCGTCGTGACGGCCATCCTCATCGACGTCGACATCGGGCGCACGCGCACGACCGTGAGCCGCACGATCCGCGCGGGCGACAGCCTGTCCGCCGTCATGAAGAGCGCCGCCGTGGAGCTGCTCGCCCCCGATCTCTTCGTCGGCGGGCTCGATCTCGACGTCGTGCAGGAGGGCGCCACCGTCCGCGTCGACGGTGCCGTGCGCGGCAGCACGCCGCTCGCCGGCGCCATCGGCGGGCTCGCGCCGGGCGAGCACGTCGTCAGCGTCGCGAAGCCCGGCTTCCCGACGGCCGAGCGCGTGGTGCTCGTCAAGGCGCTCGAGGACACATCCGTCGTCATCGACCTGCGGCCCGCGGCCAGCCACCCCGCCGCCGGCGCGCGCGCCGCCGAGGCGGCGCCCTCCGCGGAGCGAGCTTCGTTGCCTTCCGACCAGAACGCGAGCGCTCCCGCACGAGCGGCGGCGCTCCCGGTGTTGCCCATGGTGCTCGGCGGCGTGGCCGCGGCCAGCGTCGTCGCCGCCGTGGGCGCCGGCCTCGGCGCGCTGTGGATGAGCACGCGCTTCACCGACACGGCGCTCGCGCCGGCCGAGCGGCGGGACGCGCGCATGCCCGGCCAGCTCCTCGTCGTCACCGCCGTGGCGACGGGAGCGCTCGCGGTGATCGCCACGGGAGCCGCAGGCTCGTCCGCGCTCTTCGGCCCATGACGTCGTCCGCCCGCCTCCCTGCCCTGCCGCTCGCGCTGCTGCTGCTCGCCGGCGGCGGCTGCGAGCTGTTCACGGGCCTCGAGCCCTGCACGCCCGGCAGCGACGAGTGCTTTGGCGCCGAAGTGTGCGCCGAGGACGGCTTTTGTCGCCCTGGCGACGGCGGCGCGGCCGACGGGGGCGCCCCGGACGCAGGCGCCGACTAGGGCTTGTCCCCAAGGGACACGCCTAACCCGCCAGGGACGACAGCGGCACGCGCTCGAGGGCGCCCGGCAGGCCCGCGCGCTGCCGGAAGCGCTGCTCCACGACGAGCAGCAGCGCCGCGATGCGCTCGGCGTCGAGCACGTCGGCGGCAAGGGCGCTCGCCTCGGTGAAGTTCAGCGCGCAGACCTCGACGTCATTCAGCACCCTGAGCGCGCGCCGAGCGCCCGCCGGCGCGACCGCCGTCGACGAGGACGACGACATGCGCAGGGGCAGGCCGTGCGTGCGGCACACGATGGGCCGCGCTTCGTAGATGGAGCAGGCGCCCTCGGCGTCGAGGAACGCGCAGCCGCCGGGAGGCGGCGCCGGGCGGCCGCTCAGCCCCTTGTCGTCGAGCAGGCCGCGGATGGCCGCGGCTTCGACCGAGAGCACGCTCAGCCCCTCGACACAGCAGGAGGAGCAGCCGCGCGCGCAGACGATGTCCCGCGCGCGCCGCTCGAACACGGCGGCGGCGGCCTCGTCGATCTTCGCGCGGGCCTGCCGGTACTCGTCGAGGGGATCGCTCACGGCGGCGGCGCGGCGCTGCTCGCCTCGCTGGCGCGCGCGTTCGCGATCCGCCGGCGATAGAGCGCTTTGTGATCGAAGCCCGAGATGAGGCCGGGCAGGAGGTCCGCGATCTGGCCGATCTCGTCGAAGTGATCGGCCGGCACACAGCCGAGCAGGGTGCCCCACGGCATGCTGTCGGTGGGCACGATGCCGTCGTTGGCGCGCGGCTCGAACAGGTCCGCGCCCGAGAGATAGAGACCGCTGCCGACGAGGAGCGCGTCCATGGCGTCGACCCGACCGGGCACCTCCCAGAGCCCGTCGTCGCACAAGGCCGGCGCCGGCAACAGGTTCGAGTAGGCGGCCACCGAGAAGATGGGCAGCCCCTCAGGGTCTGGGTGGGACGCGTTGAACGCAGCCATGCCGTCGCTGGATAGCAGCGTGGCGGCCGCGACCATGTCCGGCTGCCACGGATCCGCCGGCGTGCCCTCGCCGCCGTCGCTCTCCCAGTCGTCGTTCGGCGGCGAGTCCACGGCGCCGATGAGCCAGGCGAGCATCCGGCCGGCGGGGTTCAAGATGCCGTCGGGCGCGACGAGCGCTCCGTCGGCGAGCGGCGTGCCGCGGTGCGGGCTCGCCACCGTCGTCAGCGACGCCACCTTGGGCGCGTAACCGAGCGCGCTCACCACGCGCCGCGAGTCTACGCCGCCCTGGGAGTGCGCGATGAGGTGCACCTTGGCGCGCCCGGTCTCGGCGATGACCTCGTCGATGAAGGCCGCGAGCACCCGCGCGCGCTGGTCGGAGCCGTTGTAGGGAGGCAGCGCGGGCGCGTACACCTCGTGCTCGCCGCGCTCCTCGAGGTCCGTGAGCACGTCGAAGAAGTACTCGAGCGGGCCGGCGTCCGACCAGCCCGAGAAGCCGTGCACGAGCACGATGGGGTACGGCGGCCCAAGCTGCGCGGGCAGCGCCTCCACGGGCGCGACCTCGACGGGCTCGGCCGGCACCGGCACCGGCGCGTGCGGCTCGACCTCGCGCTCTTTGTCAGCGGCGCCCTCGTCCGCCGGCGAGGACAACGACGGCTCCTCGCCACAGCCCAGGGCGACGACGAGAAAGCCGGCAAGCCAATACCGACGCATCCGAGCACTCTGCATCGGAGCAAGCGTCCGGCGCGCGGACACGCACGTCAACACGGTGTTCATCGTCGGAGCGAACAAAGCGCAGATCTCACGGAAAGCCGCAAAGCCGCAGAGGAGAACAGGCTTCTGGCCTCCCTTTGCGGCTCGGCGGCTTCGCGTGAGACTTTTGTGCGTGCTTTGCGCGGGATCAGACCTGCGTCTGCATCGTCTGCTTCACGCCGCTGGTCGCCTTCTCGACGACCTTCGAGGTGAGCTCGAGCTCCTGGCTGAACTTGTGAACGGACGCCTGGATGGCGAGCAGCTGCTGGAAGTCGAACTTCTTGCCCGACATGGACAGCTTGATGATGTCGTCGAGCTTGTTCTGCCCGCCGACGATCTGATCGAGCAGCGTCTTGAAGCCGCTCTGCTTGGCCTCCTTCGCGGAGTCCACGGTCTTGACGCCGAGGCGCACGTCGTCGCCCTTGTTGACGGCGTTTGTCTGGGCCGCCTTCAGCACGTCGACGGCCTTGGTCGTCTCGGTGGTCTTCTGCGCCTCCTGGACCTGCTTCACGTCCTGGACCTGGTTCGCCTGCTGGACCTGGGCGAACTGTCCCTTGTCCGCGCCTTGCGTCTTCTGAAGCTCCTGAGCCTGCTTCTGAAGCTCCTGCATCATCTGTTGAGAGGCCTTGCCAATGCCTCCACTGATCGGGTCCGCCATGAAAACCTCCAAAAAGCTCTAAAAGCTGCAACGCAGAAGGGCTCCTGGCCCTTCGCAACAAACCGACACTGGCATTATCGCAGGTCCGGTCCGCCCGTTGCTGGCCCTGCCCCGATCTGCTTTCGCCGTCGTAACCAGCTGACTTGGCTGATGATTTCGTCTGCCGGCGCGAACCGTGGACGCGCGTGCGCTCGGCTAGGTGACCTTCTGGCGCCCGACGGGGGGCTTTTTCGCGGCGCCTTTGGCGGGCGAGGACTCCTTCAGGATGTCCTGCAGGATGCGGCTCAGCTTCTCGATGGCCTGCGCGTGGCGACGGGAGGTCCACGACTTCGAGAGGCCGAGCTCGTTGCCGACCTCCTGCAGGCTCATCTCCTTGAAGTAGTAGAGCGTGAGCAGCTTGCGCTCGGCCTCGGGCAGGCGGGTGAGCGCGTCGCGCACGTGCTCTTTCATCTGCAGATCGGCGAAGCGCGAGTCGGCGGCGACGCCGGACTTGTCCTCGATCTGGATGTCGTCGAGCCCCTCGAGGGAGGTCACGTAGATGGTGACGAGCTGGCTCACCTGATCGGCGAGCTCCTCGATGTTGTCCTCGACGTTCTTGTGCTCGGCCGTCGAGCCCAGCTGCCGGTTGGCCATGTTCTCGAGGTACGCGGTGGCGCGCTCCTCGAAGCGGATCTTCTGGTACTCGCTGCGCGAGACCCAGCCCATGCCGCGCAGGCCGTCGTAGATGGCGCCGCGGATGCGGTAGTAGCTGAAGGTCATGAAGTTCGCGCCGAACTTCGGGTCGTAGCGCTCGGCGGCCTCGAGCAGGCCGGCCATGCCGTAGGCGACGAGGTCGTCGAACTCGATGTTCTTCGCGAGCGTCTTTTTGATCTTGGCGGCGATGCTGCGCACGAAGGGCGTGTACTGCTCGATGAGCGCGCGCTTGTCGAGCTTGCCGTCCGGACCGACGGCCGGGTGTGCTTTGGTCGCTGGCTTCTGCTCTTGCTGCGCCGACATCAGGCCTTCGCTCTCGACGAGATGCCGAGGTCAAGGCCATCCTAGGAGCGGCCGTCGGGAGGGGTCAAATCCGCCGCCGGTAGGACTGGCAAGAGCGCGGCGCCTTTTGCCTTCCGGCTGAGGACGGGAGTCGCTAGGGTCCGCTCGCGCGCGACGGCGCGTGCCCTCGTGATCTTGCTGCCCTCCGCAGGCTTCCTGCCCCCCGAGAGGCTTCGCAGCGCTCGGGCGGGCGCCCACGTCCAGCCTCTCTTTGGAGCGAGCTGAAAAGGAGCCTGCGCGAGCGACGGGAACGACCAGCCATGACCTACACCTCCTCTCACATCCGCGACTTCATCCGGCGGGAGTACCGCCACTTCAACGCCGCCGTCGTCAAAGACGCCGCCGAAGGCTGGCTAAGGCACCTCGAGGGCGGCCACCGCATGTTCCTGACGCTCGCCGGCGCCATGAGCACGGCCGAGCTCGGCCTGACGCTCGCGGAGATGA
>CAYLZW010000012.1:43888-45403 GCA_964388085.1 uncultured Myxococcales bacterium
ACGCTCGCCGGCGCCATGAGCACGGCCGAGCTCGGCCTGACGCTCGCGGAGATGATCCGCCAGGGCAAGGTGCACGGCATCTCGTGTACCGGCGCGAACCTCGAGGAGGACGTGTTCAACCTCGTGGCGCACGACTTCTACGAGCGCGTGCCGCACTACCGCGATCTCTCCACCGCCGACGAGGTGGCGCTGCTCGAGCGCGGGCTGAACCGGGTCACCGACACCTGCATCCCCGAAGAGGAGGCCATGCGCCGCATCGAGAAGAAGATGCTGGCGCTGTGGAGCGACGCGCACGCGAAGAACGAGCGCTACTTCCCGCACGAGTACCTGTACCGCCTGCTGCTCTCGGGCGAGCTCGACGGCAGCCAGCAGATCGACCCGAAGGACAGCTGGCTCCTCGCCGCCGCCCAGCAGAATCTGCCGCTGTTCGTGCCCGGCTGGGAGGACTCCACGCTCGGCAATATGTTCGTCGCCGCCGTGCGCCGCGGCGAGACGAGCTTCTCGGTCATGAAGACCGGCCCCGAGTACATGGGGCGCCTCATCGACTGGTACCTCGAGATCACGGCCGACAAGGGCCTCGGCTTCTTCCAGATCGGCGGCGGCATCGCCGGTGACTTCCCCATCTGCGTGGTGCCGCTCATCGAGCAGGACCTGCAAAAGCACGACGTCAGGCTGTGGAACTACTTCTGTCAGATCTCGGACTCGACGACGTCGTACGGCTCCTACTCGGGCGCGGTGCCGAACGAGAAGATCACCTGGGGCAAGCTGCACCCCGAGTGCCCGAAGTTCATCATCGAGTCGGACGCGACCATCGTCGCGCCGCTCATCTTCCACTTCGTCCTCGCGGGCGAGTGACTCGTCCGCCGCGCGGCTCGCGCACGGACGGAAGGGATCTGGGGAGGCCAACGGTGCAGGTGCTCGGACGTCACGCGCTGCTCGATTTGTACGACTGCGATCAGGCGCTGCTCGACGACGTAGAATTCTTGCGTGCGCTGTTCTTGAAGACGGCGACCGAGCTGAAGTGCACCTTGGTGAAGGAGTGCTTTCATCGCTACGCCCCGCAAGGGGTGAGCGGAGTGCTCGTCATCGCCGAGAGCCACCTGTCGGTGCACACCTGGCCGGAGCACGGCTACGCCGCGGTCGACCTCTTCACCTGCGCCGACCCGGCCGGGCTCGAGCGCATGCCGAGCCTCCTCGGCGACGCGCTCAAGGCCGGCCGCTTCGAATTCAAGCTGCATGATCGCGGGCTCATCGACGTGGGCGCGCGCACACCGGTGCCTGCATGAACGAGATGATTCGCGGTCAAGGCCTGTCGGCGGATCAACGCTGGCTGACGGACGCCTGGGCGCCCGACGTCATGTGGACCATCGGCGTCAACGAGGTGCTGCTCGACACGCAGAGCGAGTTTCAGCGCATCCAGGTGATCGACACCGAGCGCCTCGGCCGCGTGCTCATCCTCGACGGCAACCTGCAGTGCGCCGAGGCGGACGAGGCCGGCTACCACGAGCTGCTCGT
>CAYLZW010000013.1:0-42807 GCA_964388085.1 uncultured Myxococcales bacterium
GCTCTCGAAGTACCAGTAGAAGGCGCCCTTCGAGATGCCGGCCTCGCGGCAGATCGTGTCGACGGAGGTCTCGTGGTAGCCGCGGTTCGAGAAGCAGACGAAGGCCGCGTGGCGGATGACGGCCGCCTTGTCCTCGGGGTTTGGCAGACCCTCCTGGCTCAGCTCCGGGCTCGCCTTCGCCCTGGCCTTCTTCGCGGCGCCGCGCGTGGCAGCGCTCGAGCGCGTCGCGTGCGCGCGCTGGGGCGCCGGCGCCTTGCCCTTGGCGCGCGCCTTCGTCGTCGTCGGGGCCGCCTTCGGGACGGCCGCCGCGGCGCGCGAGCTCGTCTTGTCGGGGGCCTTCTTGCGGGCTGCCATGAGGTTCTCGACTGACCGGTCGGTCGGGATCGGGCGTGGGCTGCAGAGCTAGACTGACCGGTCGGTCGGGTCAAGCGCGGGTGTATCGGCTGCATCAGGCCCTGGGCGGGGCCCGCGCGGTGGTTCGTGCTCTCGGTTCGTCTCGCGCGCTCGGCGCTGTCGTCGTCGTCACGCGCCCAAGGGGCCGCGCAGGTCGCTCGAATCAGGGCTCTAGCGAGGGGGCGCTGCATCGTCCAGCTTGGATCCAAAGATTTCCTCGTGTATCTGGGCATCTGCGCCTTTCTGCCCCTTTTTGGAGGTCCTCATGGCGACTCCTTTCCGCCGCCCCGCGTGTCTTCTGTCCGTCCTCGCCCTCGCTGTCGCCGTCTCCGGCTGTGAGGAGCAAGCGGCCCCGGCTTCCGGCGGCCAGGCCTCCGAAGGCGGAGAGGAAGCGAAGGCGGGCGATGACGGCGCTCAGGACGCGCACGCCGCGCACGCGGCCGTCCCGGACAGCGCCGCGACCAAGGGTCCAAAAGACGCCAAGGCGCGCGTGTTCTTCGCCTTCCCGCAGGACGCCTCGAAGGTGCTCTCCCCCGTGTCGCTCGCGTTCGGCGTCGAGGGCATGACGGTGACCCCGGCCGGACAGGCCATGAGCGACCAGACCAAGGGACATCACCACCTCATCGTCGACGGGCAGCCCGTCCCGGCCGGCACCGCGGTGCCCGCCGACGACACGCACATCCACTACGGCGGCGGCCAGACCGAGGCGAAGGTCGAGCTCAAGCCCGGCAAGCACACGCTCACGCTGCAGTTCGCCGACGGCGCGCACCTCTCCTACGGGCCGGCCATGGCCGAGACCATCACCGTCGAGGTCCAGGAGCCGAAGGAGGCGCCGAAGGTGTTCTTCGAGTCACCGAAGGACGGCGCCAAGGTGAAGAGCCCCGTGAAGCTGAAGTTCGGCATCGCCGGCATGACGGTGCGGCCCGCCGGCGAGGATCCGCTCGACAAGACCAGCGGTCACCACCACGTCATCGTCGACGGTAAGCCCGGCGCGCTCGGCACCATCGTCCCCGCGGACGCGACGCACATCCACTACGGCAAGGGACAGACCGAGGCCGAGCTGCCGCTCTCGCCCGGCAAGCACACCCTGACGCTGCAGCTCGCCGACGGCGTACACGCGTCCTACGGCCCCGAGCTCTCGCACACGATCACCGTCGAGGTGCAGCCATAGCCGGCCCCGCGGAGGGCGCGCTGGTCGTCGTGCCGTCGCGTCCCGCCATCGGCGTGGCGCGCCTCGAGCGATGGTTGCCGAGCGCGGACGCTCCCGTCCGCGCGCGCCTGTTCTGTTACGACGACGGCCTCTTCGTCATCGTGCCCGCCGCGGACATCGCCCCCGCCCCGCCCGGTGTCTGGCGCAAGGGCGGAGGCGATGCTGCCCGCCACGGCTGACGGCGAGGCTCACATATCGCTGAGTCGCTCGACGTCGAAGGCGCCCGAGAGATCGAGCGTGCCACCGGCGCCCTCGAGCAGGCTCGCGTCGAAGTAGCCGCGGATGCGTCCGCCCACCTCGTCATAGGTCTCGACCACGACGCTGCAGGCCGCGCCCTCGGGTCGCGTCGAATAGAGCAGCGGCGCGCCGGCGCCGTCACGCGCGTTGTAGGAGATGAGCGCGTCCGTGCCGCAGGTGTAGGTGCCGGCGCCGCCGCCGTCGAAGCGCACGGCGATGGACTCGGCGCCGACCTCGAGCACGCGCGCGCCGCCGACCATGGTGCCGTTGATGTCCGCGCGCCAGCGCCCCGTCGCGCCGACGAACTGAGCGCCGCCCGCCGCGTCGGTGTTGATGGCGTCGAGGACGTAATCGACGTCCGGCCCGTCACCCCCCTCACCGGCGTCGTCGCCGTCCTCGCCGGCGTCGTCGTCGTCCTCGCCGGCGTCGTCATCGTCGCCGCCGTCCAGCAGACCGCCGTCGCCGAACACGTCCTCGAAGAGCGCCCCGGCGTCGTCATCTCCGCCGCCGTCGCCGCCGCAGGCAGCGAAGCCGACCACGACGACGGGAGCGAGGCTGAGGCGCAAGAGTCGTAAAGAGCTGAAGCGAACCATTGTGTAACCTCCCTTGAGCTTCGACTGGCATAGCGACCGAGCGCGACGCCCAAGGGCCCACTGCTGTGACTTTCGTCGTCGAGAGAACGCGTTGCGCGGTGTGCTCGCGCGCGCGACGCAAGCGCTGTCGTTCGAGCACATTCGGCGTGCGCCGCTTGCCACTTCGCGCCGCTCGAATGTCGAAAGGGCAGCGTCGTCCTGGATCAGCACGCGGATCTACTTGCGGATCCGCCGCGCGCTCGGGTAAGCGCCCGCGTCCGCGCCGTCGGTCGAGCGCCGCCTCTCGTCGAGGACGGCGCGCTGACACCGAGGTGGAACGGGAAGCGAAGGGCCGTGGCCGCGCGCTATCGGAAGGAGCTCGACGCCCCTCTCCGCCGGCTGAGCCGGCAGCGAGGCTCAGCCTCCCTCGAGGTACTTCGCGCGCTTCTTCTGGATGTTCTGGATGATCTTCGTGACCGTCACGATGTCACCCGAGTACACGCGATCGACGAGCTTGGTGTCGGCGAGCAGGTGCAGCGCCTCATCGATGGCTTGCGCGCTCGTGGCCGAGCCGCGGTTCGGGAACAGCGCCTCCCACACGGCGTACTTCGACAGCGGCCGGAGGTGGCTGTCCATGAAGCGCTGGAAATCGGAGCCGGGGCGATGATCGATGCGCTGCCCGGTGCGGCGCTTCTGCGCGCGGTAGGTCTCGTAATACAGCTCGCAGAGGCTCTCCGCGGCCTCGTAGCGCCAAGCGTCGTCCGCGCCGTCTCCGCCGGCCTTCTTGCGCTCGTTGTCGTCGTCTTCCAGGAGCTGTTGCCAGTCGACCATCGATGAAAGTCTCCGCCGGCCCGGCGTGCAAACCCCCCGTGGGCCGCGAGCGGGGACAATAACGTCGAACGCCTCGCGGCGCAGCTTTCCGAACCAATTGGGTCGTCTTTTCAGTGCTGTTCGGCGCGGTCGATCCGCGCCCGGGTGCCGGAGGCTCGCCCTCAGCGGTGACGCGCCGTTGGCTCCGCGAGCTCCTCGTCGCGCACCGGGTTCTCGAGCGCGCCGAGGCCCGAGATGCTGACGCGCACGACCTGCCCGCGCTCGAGCGGTCCGACCCCCTCGGGCGTTCCGGTCAACACCACGTCGCCCGGCTCGAGCGTCATGACGCGGGAGATGAACGAGAGCAGCGGCACCACCGGGAAGATCATGTCGGCGGTGCTCGCCTCCTGGCGCACCTGGCCATCGACGGTGACCTGCAGCGTCAGGGCTTGTGGGTCCCGCACCTCATCCGCGGAGACGAGCGCGGGCCCGAGCGGGCAGAACGTGTCGAAGCCCTTCGCGCGCGTGAACTTGTTCTCTTTGCGCTGCAGATCGCGCGCGGTGACGTCGTTGCCGATGGTGTAGCCGAGCAGCGCGGCGCGGGCATCCGCCTCGTTCGCGTGGCGCAGCCGGCGGCCGATGACGACGGCGAGCTCGCCCTCGTGGTGTACCAGCGAGGACATGTGCACCGGCCGCACGATGCTCGCGCCCGGCCCGATGAGCGACGACGGCGGCTTCAAGAACAGCAGCGGCTCGGCGGGGACGTCGTTGCCGAGCTCCTTCGCGTGCGCGGCGTAGTTCCGGCCGACACAGACGACCTTCGTCGGCGCCGCGGGCGCGAGCACCCGCGCGTCGCCGGCCATCGCCTCGCGCACGACGTGGGTCCCGCCTTCGCACCACGGCGCAGCCGAGAGGACGGCCAGCCGATCGCCCTTGTCGTCGGCCCACACGGGCTCACGCTCACCAGGAAGCAGCACGCGGACGAGACGCATCCATGACTCCGTGTCGCCGGTCATCCGTGTCGCCGGTCAGAGCGAGAGGCCGAGGACGTCGCGCATGGCGTAGCGCCCGGCGGGCTTGTCGTGCAGCCAACGCGCCGCGCGTAGGGCGCCGGCCGCGAAGATGCGCCGGTCGGTGGCGCGGTGCGTGAGCTCTACGCGCTCGCCCTCGAGGAAGAGGTACACCGTGTGCTCGCCCGCGACGTCGCCGCCGCGCACGCCGAAGATCCCGATCTCGCCCTCCTGGCGCGGTGCGTCTCCCGAGCGCTCGGTGCGCTTCTTCTCGTCGAGCTGCTCCCCCCTGCCTTGCGCGATGGCGCGCCCGAGCGACAGCGCGGTGCCGCTCGGCGAGTCGCGCTTGTGCCGGTGGTGCAGCTCCACGATCTCTACGTCGGCGTCCGGCAGCGCTTGGGCAGCGATGCGCGAGAGCTCCATGAGCAGGTTTGGTCCGAGCGCGCAGTTCGACGCCACGAGCACGGGCACCGCGCTGGCCGCCTCGTCGAGCGCCCGCTCGGCGGCGCGCGAGAGCCCCGTGGTGCCCACGACGAGCCCGAGGCCGAAGTTGCGCGCGCACGCCGCGTGTACCTCGGTGAGCTCGGGGCGCGTGAAGTCGATGAGCACCGCCGCCCGCCGCTCGGCCTCCTCGAGCGTCGAGAGCGCGTCGTCGAGCCGCGGGGACGCGAGCACGCCGACGGCCGCGCCGCCGCACAGCACGCCGACGTCGGCGCCGACCGCGTCGCTGCCGGGGCGCGCGCTGGCGGCGACGAGCTCGTGACGTTCGTCGCCGAGCGCCTCGCGCGCGATGAGGCGCCCCATGCGTCCGGCGACCCCGGGGACGACGACGCGGACGGTCACGCCGGGTATCCGGCCTCTGCGAGGCTGGCCTTGAGCTGTGCCTTCTCGGCGTCGTCGAGCGGCGCGAGCGGGAGGCGGAAGACCTCCTTCATCTTGCCGCGCCAGGCGAGCGCCGTCTTCACGGGGATCGGGTTCGCGCGGAAGAACAGCGCCGGCTGCAGCGGGCTCACCTTGCGCGAGAGGCGCGCCGCCTCGCTGGTGTCGCGCGCGCGCCAGGCCGCGAACATGGCCGCGAGGTCCTTGGCGCAGAGGTGCGAGATGACGCTGATGACGCCGTGTCCGCCCTGCGCGAGCAGCGTGAGCACGTGGCTGTCCTCGCCCGAGAGCACGGCGAAGTCATCACGCACGGCGGCCGTGCGCCGAAGGATCTCCTCGCTGCGCTGCGTGGAGCCCGTGGCCTCCTTGATGGCGACGACGTCCTTCACGTCGCGCGCGAGGCGCTCGACGGTGGCCGGCAGGAGATCGACGCCGGTGCGGCCGGGCACGTTGTAGAGCACGACCGGCAAGGACGCCGAGGCGCACACCGCGCGGAAGTGCTGATAGAGGCCCTCCTGCGTTGGCTTGTTGTACCAGGGCGTCACGTGCAGAGCGCCATCGACGCCGAGCTCCTTGACCATGCGGTGCAGCTCGACGGCGCGGTCGGTGCTGTTGTTGCCCGCGCCCGCCAGAACGGGGACGCGGCCCTTCACCTGCTCCACGCAAGCCTTGACGACGCTGAGGTGCTCTTCGACGGTGAGCGTCGCCGCCTCGCCCGTGGTGCCGCAGGGCACGAGCCCGTCGACGCCGTCCGCGATCTGCTCCTCGATGAGCGCGCGGTAGGACTCGAGGTCCAGGCTGCCGTCGTCGTGAAAGGGCGTCACCAGCGCGGTGTAGACGCCGGAAAAGAGCGTCTGTTCGCTCGCGCGAGCGCTACGCGATTGCGGTTCGGTCATTGGAGCTCCTGTTCGAGCGATTGAATGGCGTTCCTCGCGACCGGCGCATCCGGTCCGGAGGGTGAGAGCTCGAGGTAGCGCTTGTACGAGCGCAGCGCCGCCTCCTTCTTGCCGCTGTAGCGCTGGGCCTCCGCGAGGCCGAAGTGCGCCTCCCCGAGATCCTTGTCGAGGATGATGGCGTAGGCGAACGCGTCCACCGCGGCGCGGTTGTTCTCGAGGTCGAGATAGCACCATCCCATGCCGACGTGGGGCTTGGCCGCTTGCGGCCGCAGGTCGACCGCCTGCTTGTAGAGCTTGAGCGCCGCGCTCGTGCGCTCTCGGATGCGGCTCTTGTCCGCGCGCTTCAGCAGCGCCTCGTAGTCGAGCGGCTCGCTGCCCTTCGCTTCCGTGTCGTCGTCGTCGTGGTCGCTCGCCGCCGCGGCAGCGTCGGGAGCGTCGGCGTCCTTCGCGGCGTCGCCGGTCGCGGCCGGGGCCTCCGCCTTCTCGAAGGGCGCGGCGTCTTGCGGCGCCGGCAGCAACGAGAGGATGAGCGCGGGGCGAGGATCGTTCGCCGCCTCACGGTGCCATGCCTCGGCAGCGCTACGCGCCGAAGGGGCGTCGACGGGGGCCGGCGAGAGCGCCGCCAACACGAGCGCCGCCTCCCGCAGCCGGACGTCGTCGGGAGCGGCCGCGCTCGCCTTGGCGACGGCCTCGGTGGCCGACGAGCGGCCGGCGTCATCCTTGGCCGCGAGCGCGCCCGCCAGCGCCACGATCGCAGCGGCCTCTCTCGCGACGCGCTCATCCGCGCCGGCGTGACGACGGGCGGCCTCGACGTCGGCGCCGGCCTCGGGGGCGGCGCCCTTCGCCGCCTGATACGCGGCGAACGCGAGGTCCGCGTCGGCCAGCTCCGGGGCGCTCGTGCGCGCGCGGCTCGCGAGCGAGTAGGCCTCGGCGAGATGATGGGCCGCGCGTTTCTTCGCGTCCTCGAGGCGCCCGGGCAGATCTTCGGTGGGCGACGGTGTGGTGAGGAGCCGTTCGAGCAGCCGGGCCTCGTCGCTGGCGCGCATGGCGGCGGCGGCGTGCAGCTGTGACAGCGCGGCCACGCTCACGGCGGGCGCGTTCTCGTCTTGCACCGCGGTCGTGAGCTCGGCGAGGAGGGCCGCCTGCCCGTCGGCGCGGCCGAGCAGCGCCGCGCTCACGCGCCGAAGGAGCTCCGCCTCGGCGTCGTCCGAGCGCGTCGGACCGGCGTGCACCGCGGCGGGCGCCTCGAGCCCCACGAGCGCCATGCCGCCCGCCAGCAGACGATCGAACGTCGGGCGCGCGAGGAAGAACAGGCCGAGCCCGCCGCCCACGAGCAGCACGAGCGTGACCAGCGCGGCGTTGCGGCGTCGCGCGCGACGGCGCCAGGCGAGCACCGGATCCTCGTCGTCGAGCTCGTCCACCTCCGCGCGGTAGAAGCCCATCTCGGCCTCGGGCGGAACGGGGACGATGGCCGGCGCCTGTCGCTCGCGCGGTCCCGCCGGCGGCGTGCGCACCCCGGGCTCGCTCGCCTCCGTCGTCGCCAGCGGCAGACCCTGCGCGGCCGGTCCCGGCGTCGGAAAAGGCGCGGTGGGGACGCGCTCAGGCAGCGCCTCGCGGGGTGGCTGCGCGGGCTGCGGCGGCGCCGTCGGAGCCTCGGCCAGCTGGGCGTGGCGCGCGGCGTTGGCGGCCTCCACGACGTCGAAGAAGCTCGCGAGCTCGGCGATGTCTCCGAGCGGTCGCCAGGTGCGCCCCGTGCGCGAGATCTCGTCGTTGCTGCCGACCTTCTGCTCGACGATCCACTTCTGCAGCGTCGTGAGCTCCTTGAAGCGCGTGACGGTGCCGTCCCTGTGCCGCACCATCCAGCCCTCGCCGCTCGGGGAGGTCATGAACGGCGCCGAGTCCTCGGCCGTCGCGCGCGACACCTTGAAGACGTGGCCGCAGCTCGTGCACTTGACGGTCACGCCGCTCGGCTTGACCTTCTCGTCGTCGAACTCGTACTCCACCCCACAGCGGGAGCAGCGGACGTCCATGCGCTCATCCTTCTGTGCGCTCGAGGCAGCACGGCCCGAATGCGACGGCGACCATAGACGATTCGCCTCGATGGGGAAGATGGCTCATGAGCGCGCGGCTCAGTCCTGAAGCGCCTCGAGCGCGTTCTTCGCCACCGCTGCGTCGGGTCCCGCAGGGGCCAGCAACAGATAGCGTTCATAGGCCTTGATGGCCTGCGCTTTCTGTCCCGAGAAGCGGTAGGCCTCCGCGAGCCCGAACTGCGCCTCGGGGGGCGCCCCCGGTAATGACACCGCCCGCCGGAACGAACGCACGGCGGCGTCGCCCTTCTCGAGGTCGATGTACGCCCAGCCCGAGCCCATCCAGGCCTCGACGCTGCGAGCGTCCTGCTTGAGCGCCTTTCGGAACAACGTCGCCGCCTCGAAGCTCTTGCCGTCGGCCTGCGCCTGCTTCGCGGCGGCGAGGAGGCTACTCGCGCTCTGCTCGAGGACCTTGCTCGAGCCCGCCGGCGCTTTGGTGGCGACCTTCGCCTCGCCGGCGTCATCCCCCGGTCTCCGAGCCGCCGACGGCGTCGCCGACGATGCTGCAGTCGCCGGCGATGCTGACGTCGCGAGCGCGCGAGCCCACGCGTCGAGCGCGACCTTTCGCGGATCCTTCTCGTCCGCCGTCACGCCGTCGACGACGGCCCGCGCGGCCGCGCCATCGGTGGGCTGGGTGCGCTTCACGAGGAGCCACCACGCCGCCCAGCGCCGCCGCTCGTCGTCGCGCGCGTCGCTCGCCGCGGCGGGTGCGGCGTCGTCCTCGTGGACCCGGCCCGCAAACGCCGCCGAAGCGCGCGCGAGCGCGCGTTGGGCTTCGGCCTCCGCTTGGAGACGCCGACTCTGGGCATCGCTGCGCTCGCTGTGCGCGAGCGTCCGCTCGAGCCCGCCGAGATCGGCCTCCGCCTCGACCGCCGCCCCGCGCTCGGCCTGGTACGACGCCATGGCGAGGAAGGCCTCGGGCAGGTCGCCGGCCAACGTGCGCGCCTCGCTCGCGAGCTTGTAGGCCTCGACGCGCAGCCGCCGCGCCTCGCGACTGGCCGCTTCGCTCGCGGCCTGCGACGCCGGATCGACGACGAGGGAGAGCGCGAACGCGCGACCGGCTTCTTGTCGGGCGCGCGCGCTCGTCAGCATCGACGCGAAGGCAGCGGCCTCCGCTCGCGGGCGTCCCGTCGCGGCCTCGTACACCGCCAGCAGCTCGCGCAGGCTGGCCTCGACCGCCTGCGGGCGATCCGCACGCAGCGTCGTGAACAGCGCCGCGTCATCGAGGAGCGGGGCCGGAGCGCTCACCCCGAGGAGCGCCGCCGCCCGCGCGCGCGTCCGCCCCTCGAGGACCATGGCGTCGAACGCGACGAAGCCCGCCCCGGCGGCGACGAGCACGGCGAGCATGCCGGCCAGCACCCAACGGGTGGCGCCCGAGCGCGCCGGCAGCGCATACGCGGAGGCGTCGTCCACGTCGCCCACGTCGCCCACGTCGTCGTCCTCGGGCGGCAGCGCCGCGATGGGCACGGTCGCGGCCCCGCCGGCGACGGCGGCGTCGTCGTCGTCGTCCGGGTACCCCCGCGCGGAGCTGCGCTCGTCCCGCGTGACGCGCGCGGGCAGCGGCGCCGGCATGCGGTCCGCGTCCTCGTCGTCGTCATCGAAGATGGCCGGCACCGGCTGCGTCGCGGGTCCATAGCTCGCCGGGTCATAGCCCCCGACGACGTCGTCCTCGCCCGACAGCGTGGTCGGCTCCCGCAAGAGCTCGCCTACGGCTCTCGCGTCCGGGGACTGGGCGCTGTGCGGGATGTGCGTCGGGCGCTCCTCGGTGCGCCCACCCGCGTCGCCTGCCGCGAGCCGGGCGCCGTCGAGCGCGGCGCCCTCGTCGCTGATCATGGGCGTCAGGTCGGCGGTGCGCGCGCGCAGCTCCTCGCCGAGGATGTCGTCGACGAAGTCCGCCACCGCCAGCTCACCGTTGTGCGACGCCGCTCGATCGAGGTAGCCGCGCAGCTCGCGCGCGACCTCGGAGCAGCGCGCGTAACGTCGTTTTCGATCCCGCTCGAGCATCCGCAAGATCACCCGCTCGAGCTCGAGCGGGAAGCCCGGCACCAGCGACGACGGCGTCGGGATGGGCAGCTGCAGGATCTTGTTCAGCGTCGCGAGCTCGCTCTCGCCCTTGAACAGCCGCTTGCCGGTGCACATCTCCCAGAGCACGATGCCGAGCGAGAACTCGTCGCTGCGCCCGTCGACAGCCTCCCCGCGCACCTGCTCGGGGCTCATGTACTGCAGCTTGCCCTTCACCGTGCCGGTCTTCGTGATGGAGACGCGGTTCGCGGCCTTGGCGATGCCGAAGTCCACGAGCTTGGTGACGCCGTCGGCGCGCACCATGATGTTCTGCGGGCTCACGTCGCGGTGCACGATGTTGAGCGCCTGCCCGTGCACGTCGCGCGCGTGGTGCGCGTGGTCGAGCGCCAGCGCGGCGTCGTGGACGATCTTCACCGAGACCTGGAACGGCAGCCCCACGCCGCGCTTGGCGGCCGCGTACCAAAGGCGCGAGAGGTCATCGCCCGCGATGTACTCCATGGCGATGAAGTACGTGCCGCCCCACTCGCCGACCTCGAAGAGCGCGACGATGCTCGGGTGGTTCAGCGTCGCCGCCACGCGCGCCTCGTCGAGGAACTGCTCGACGAAGCCGGGCTCGCGCGCGAGATCGTTCTTGAGCGCCTTCAGGATGACGAGGCGATCGAAGCCTTTGACGCTCGCCTGCTGGCGCGCGAGCCAGACCTCGCCCATGCCCCCCTCGGCGAGGCGGCGGATCTTCTCGTATTTGCCGAAGACGAGCCCGGCCATGCCGCTCCCTGAAGCGTTCCCTGAAGAGCTCCCTGAAGAGCTCTCTGACGAACGAGCCGTGCCCCGCGCGGGGCGGCAGGGAATCTAGCAGCGATCGCCGGGCGGTTTGAGGCTCTCGACCCAGCCTGGTATCCCCGGCGCCATGCGGAAGCTCGTCGTCATCTCGCTGGCCGTGGTGTTCGTAGCCTGTACCCCGGCCCCACCCGTCGTCGGCGACGCGGGCGCACAGGACGACGCGGGCGCACAGGACGCGGGCGAACGGGACGCAGGCGAACGGGACGCCGGTGTGCGGGACGCCGGTGTCGAGGACGCCGGTGTCGAGGACGCCGGCGTCGTCGACGCAGGCGCCGACGATGCAGGCGCAGCGGATGCGGGCCCACGAGACAGCGGCTCTCCGATCGACGCGGGCCCTCAGGCGGACGCGGGACCGTCGCCCGACGGCGGCACCGACCCCGAGCCGGGAGGGGATGCAGGAGACCTGGAGGACGCGGGCCCGCTCCCGGACGGCGGCGTGCGGGTTCGCGTCGTGGCTTCGAACCTCACGAGCGGAAACTTCCAGTCGTACGACCTCGGACACGGCCAGCGCATCCTGCAGGGCCTCGCGCCCGACGTCGTGCTCATGCAGGAGATGAGCTACGGGAACAACACCGCGGCGGACCTGCGCGAGCTCGTCGACGACACCTTCGGGACCGAGTTCGAATACCACCGCGAGAGCGCGCAGCTCGCGAACGGCGTCGTCAGCCGCTACCCGATCGTCGAGTCCGGCGTGTGGGACGATCCGAAGACCACCAACCGGGAGCTCGTGTGGACGCGCATCGACGTGCCCGGCGACAAGGACCTGTGGGCCGTCAGCCTGCACCTGCTCACCGCCAACGCGGGCACGCGTGACCAGGAGGCGCAGGCGCTCGTCGACTACGTAAACGCCAACGTCCCCGACGAGGACCTGCTCGTCATGGGCGGTGATCTCAACACCGCCAGCGCCGGAGAGGCCGCGCTGACGACGCTCTCCGCCGTCGTGAGCCTGGCGCACCAGCCCGTCGACCAGGATGGCGTCACAGGTACCAACGCCAGCCGCAGCAAGCCCTACGATTGGGTGCTGCCCGACGCGGACCTCGAGGCGTTCCACGTCCCCGTCGTGATCGGCGCGCAGTCGTTTCCACACGGCCTGGTGTTCGACACCCGCGTGTACACGCCGCTGAGCGACGTCTGGCCCGCGCAAGAGTCGGACAGCGACGCCCCCTCGATGCAGCACATGGCCGTGGTGAAGGACTTCCTCATCGTGCCCTGAGCGCGCACGGCAGAGCGACGGACGCAGAGCGACGGACGCAGAGCGACGGACGCAGTGCGCAACGGCGCTCTCCCTCGTGGTGAACGCCCGAGCGATGTTGGTGTACGCTCGCGGGTCCACGACAGGAGCGAGCGAATGAGCAGACCCAACGACCTCCGCATCAACGGTGAGCGCCTGTGGGGCACCCTCATGGAGGTCGCCAAGATCGGCGCCACCGAGAAGGGCGGCAGCTGCCGTCTGGCGCTCACCGACCTCGACAAGCAGGCGCGGGATCTGTTCGTGCGTTGGTGCCGGGAGGCCAATTGCTCCATCCGCGTCGACAAGATGGGCAACGTGTTCGCGCGGCGCGCGGGCAAGAACGACGAGCTGCCGCCGGTCATGACCGGCTCGCACATCGACACGCAGCCGACGGGCGGCCGCTTCGACGGCGTCTATGGCGTGCTGGCGGGGCTCGAGGTGATTCGCACGCTGAACGATCACGGCGTCGAGACCGAGCATCCCATCGAGGCCAGCATCTGGACCAACGAGGAGGGCTCCCGCTTCGCGCCCGCCATGGTGGCCTCGGGCGTGTTCGCCGGCGTGTTCGACCTCGAGTACGGGCTCTCGCGCGCGGACGCGGACGGCAAGACCATGGGCGAGGAGCTCGCGCGCATCGGCTACGCGGGCGACGACGACGTGGGCGGTCGGCCGGTGCACGCGTTCTTCGAGGTCCACATCGAGCAGGGCCCGATCCTCGAGGAGGAGGGCCTGCCCATCGGCGTCGTCACGCACGGGCAGGGGCAGCGCTGGTACGAGCTCACCCTCACGGGCGTCGAGAGCCACGCGGGCCCGACGCCGATGAAGCGCCGCAAGGACGCGCTGCTCGGCGCCGCGCGCGTGGTCGAGCTCATCAATCGCGTGGGGCTCGACAACGCTCCCGTGGCCTGCGCGACCGTGGGCATGATGAACGTCTACCCGAACTCGCGAAACGTGATCCCGGGGCGGGTGTTCCTCACCATCGACATCCGGCACCCCGACGACGCGACGCTCAGCAAGATGGACGACGCCGTGCGCGCCGGCATCGACGAGATCGCGAAGGACATCGGCCTCGGCGCCGAGCTCGAGCAGATCTTCTATTACGCGCCCGTCGCCTTCGACGAGAGCTGCGTGTCGGCGGTGCGCGAGGCGGCGCGCTCGCTCGGCTACGAGCACCGCGACATCGTGGCCGGCGCCGGACACGACGCCTGCTACCTCTCCAAGGTCGCGCCCACGTCGATGGTCTTCGTCCCCTGCGTCGACGGCATCAGCCACAACGAGGTGGAGGACGCGAAGCCCGAATGGATCACGGCGGGCGGCAACGTCTTGCTGCACGCGATGCTGTCGCGCGCCTCGGGCACCTGAGCGGCCGGGATCGGACGATCAAGAGCGCGCGCGCGCCCGGACCGGCTGACAGCGTCGGCACAGGAAGGTGCTGCGCGAGCCCTGCACGATGCGCTCGATGACGCGACCACAGCGCGGGCACGACTCACCCTCGCGCTGGAAGACGTGAACGTGCGCGAGGTTCTGTCCGCGTTCGCCGAGCGCGTCCACGAAGTCCGAGAAGGTCGTGCCGCAGTGCTCGACGGCGTCCTCGAGGATCGCCTGCGCCGCGAGGGTCAGCCTCTCGAGCGCGGCCCGCGAGACGCTCGATCCGCGCGCGAGCGGTGACAATCCGGCGGCGAACAGCGCCTCACAGGCATAGATGTTTCCGACGCCGGCGATGAGCGATTGATCGAGCAGCGCGTCCTTGAGCGTGCGCTTCGTCGCCTTCAGGCCCTCTACGACGGAGAGGCGCTCGGGCTCGGTCCACGAGAGCGGATCGGGTCCGAGCCGCGCGCGCTCGTCGTCGCGCTCGGCGGCGTCGTGAAAGGGCACCACCTCGCCGAAGCGCCGCACGTCGACGTAGCGCAGCTCTCTGGCGCCGTCGTCGATGGGCACGACGACGTGCGTGTGCGGGTGACGGACGCTGCCCTTGTCCTCGACGAGAAACTTCCCCGTCATGCCGAGGCGCAAGAGCAGGCCACCGCCGCCCTCGGCGTCGAGCCACATGAGCTTGCCGTGCCGTCCGAGGCGGAGCACGCGCTGGCCGGTCAGGAACGAGAGCTGCCTCGTCGTCACGGGCGTGCGCAGCTTGTTGCGCGAGACCCACGCCGCGCCGAGCTTGTGTCCGACGAGGTGCGGCTCGAGCGAGCGGCGGACGGTCTCGACCTCCGGCCCCTCAGGCATCGCTCGCTCCCGTCGCCCCCTCGTCGTCACCGAGCTCATCGGCAGCTGCGGCGCCGGTCACGCCGCTGCTCTCGAGCACGCGAGCGATCGCGACGAAGCCGACGACGGGGATCGTCTCCGCGCGCGCGGCCGGGCTCACGCCCGCCTCCTCGAGCAGCTCCGCGCCCCCCAGCGTCGCGAGGCCGTTGCGCAGCGTCTTCCGGCGCTGTTGGAAGGCGATCTTCACCACGCGCTTGAGCACGCCGGCGTCGACCACACCGCCGCGAGGTTCCGCGAGGGGCGTCATGCGCAGCACGCCGCCGTCCACCTCGGGGACAGGCCAAAAGGCGCCCTTCGGCACCTTGTGCACGAGGTCCACGTCGAAGCGGTGCTGCAGGAGCACCGAGAGCACACCCCACGCCTTGCTGCCCGGCTCGGCGGCGATGCGCTGCGCGACCTCGTACTGCACGAGGAACACGGCGCCGGTCAGGCGCCTCACCTCGTCGAGCGCGCGCAGCAAGAGCGAGCTCGTCAGGTGATACGGCAGGTTGCCGCACACGACGCCAGGCACGGAGAGCGCGTCGTCATAGGGCACCGTGAGCGCGTTGGCCTCGAGCAGCGTCAGGCGCTCAGCGGCGATCTCGGCCTTGAAGCGATCGTGAAGCAGGGGCACCAGATCGCGGTCCCGCTCGACGGCGGTGACGGTCAGCCCGCGTGCGAGCAACGCCGCGGTGAGCACGCCGGTGCCGGCGCCGAGCTCGAGGGCACGGCCGCCCTCCTTCGGCGCCGCATAGCGCACCTCGTCCGCGATGACGGCGAGGTGGCCTTCATCCTGGAGGAAGTTCTGTCCGAAGGAGTGCTTCGGGCGCAGACCGCGCGCCTCGAGGTGCGCTCGCGGATGCATCGCTGCCCTGCTGGTCGCTGCCCGGGGGGTCGCCGGCGTCTTCAGACCTGGAGGCCGTGCGCGGCCTCGTACTCGGCCTGCAGCTCGGAGAGCCGGCGATCGAGCACGCTGCGCACCGGACGATCGAAGCGGACCTTGCCCGCGGCGATCTCGCGCAGGGCGATGACCGGCTCCTTGTTCTTCTGGTTGTCGACGAGGGGACGGCTGCCCTTCATCAACTGGCGGGTGCGGCCCGTGGCGAGCAACACGAGCGCGAAGCGGTTGTCGAGCTCCTCGAGGCAGTCTTCGACGGTGACGCGTGCCATGGACTTCTCCCAAACGGTTGGAACGCTTGGGCTTAGCGCCTCTCGGGGGGGCTATCAAGTGCGCATCGCCTGCCGGGTGGGTGGCTGGGGCTTGGGAGTCCGGCGGTTTCTCGCGCTTTCGCCGCTGGGTACAGTTGCGCATGGTCTCTTCGGCACAGGGCTACGACACCCGCCGCTTCACGGCGGACGAGGTCATGCGGATGGTGGACGCGGGCGTCCTCTCACCGGACGAGCGCGTGGAGCTCATCGAGGGGGAGCTGGTCGTCGTCACACCGCAAGGCCCCGTTCACTCAACGCTTACCGTCCTCATACATGCCGTGCTCCAGCGGGCATACGGGGGTGGTTTCCACGTCCGCGATCACAGCCCTGTGGCCGGCACGGTGGACAGCATCCCGGAGCCCGACGTCGCCGTCGTACGGGGGGACGCGCGCTCGTTTCTGGCTGCCCTGCCCGGCCCCGCCGATGTCATCCTCGTCGTCGAGGTGGCGCACACGTCCCTCGCCATGGACCGCCGCAAGGCCAGCGTGTACGCGAGCGCCGGCTACGAGACCTACTGGCTGCTCGACGTGGAGTCTCGGCGCCTCGAGGTCCGGGTCGGGCGCACCGCCGACGGGCTGTTCACGAAGACCGAGATCTTCGCGGACGACGCGGAGGTGATCTTGCCGGGCACGTCGTCTGCGGTTCGGATCGCGGACCTCTTGCCTTGAGCCCTCGATACCTCCACGCCCTGCCCTGGGCCCTTGTCGTCGTTGCCACCTGCCAGTGCGCGACCGCGTCCGAGACGATGTCCAACGTCGTGGCCCGGGGGATCGAACAGGCGCAGGAGGCCCCGCCCGCTGCCGATGCCGAGCCCTTGGAGCACACGGCGGCAGGCGAGACAGCGGCGGCAGAGGAGCCCGCGAAGCCTCCCGCTCCTCCTGGCACGACGCCGCTCGGCTTCGATCCGCGCACGCTCGAGGATCAGGCGCTCTACCTCGTCCTGCTCGACCGCTTCCACGACGCTGACCAGGAGGCGTTCGCTGCCCGCGATCCGGCCGATCCGCTCGCGTACCACGGCGGGGATCTGCGCGGTCTCTACGAGAAGCTGCCCTATCTCGCCGACCTCGGCGTCACCGCCATTTGGCTCACCCCGCTGCCGCCGCAGGTGCCGAAGCCGGTAGGGCCCGAGGGTAAGCGTCATTTCGCCTTCCACGGCTATTGGCCCGAGCGGCACACGCACATCGAGCATCATTTCGGCGACGAAGAAGACCTGCGAGCCGTCGTCGAGCGCGCACATGAGCTCGGGCTCCGCGTCGTGCTCGACGTCGTGACGAACCACTTCGGCTATGGCGCCAAGGGCGCTTACAACCCGGCCTGGGTGCGCTCCAATGAGCTCGGCACCTGCCCGGACGACGGGAACGAGCGCACACAATGTCTCTTCGGGCTGCCCGACTTGAAGACGGAGAAGGAGAGCGTTCGCAAGCTCGTGGTGCGCTGGACCTCGGGGTGGTTCACCCGTTTCGGCATCGACGGCCTCCGCTTCGACGCCGCCAAGCACGTGGACCCGGAGCTCTTGTGGGAGATCCACGACCGAGGCGAGCGCGCGGTTCGAGAGCGCGCGTTGCCGGCGGAATCAGACACCAGCTTCTTTACCATCGCGGAACATTGGGGAGCGGCCCCCGGGGACGAGAACGTGCGCGCGTACGTCGACAGCGGCGCGGCCGACACGCTCTTCGACTTCTCCTTCAGCGGCCTCGTCGAGGGCTTTTTGACCGGTCGCATGCGCGCCGAAGCGCTCGCGCATCATCTCGAGCAATGGCACGCAGCCGAGGGACCGCCCTTGGTGCATTCGCTCGACACGCACGACACGTCGACGTTTGTGCACCGGCTTGGGGACGATTCCGAGCGCTATCCGCTCGCGGCGTTCCTGCAGATGAGCGTGCGCGGCATCCCGCTCGTGACCTGGGGCGACGAGCTCGCGCGCGGCGGGGGTGAATGGCCGCTCAATCGCGCGGACATGCCCTGGAGCAAGCTCGAGAGCACCGAAGGGAAGCGCCTGCATGGCCTCTGGCGGGAGCTCTTGCGGCTGCGGAGAAGCGCTCCGTCGCTGCGCTCGCGTGACTATGTGACGACGCTGGCGGTCACCGACGACGAGAGCGCCACGCTGGCGTTTCGGCGGGGTGAGGATCTGCTCGTCGTCGTGCATCGGGGCGCCGCGGCGGAGCGGACGCTCACGGGTCTGCCGCGTGACGTCGACGTGAAGGTCTGTCTGGCGGAGGGCGCGTGGGGGCGGAGGCGCTGGACAGTGGACGCCAAAGGCGAGCTCTCGATCAGCTTGCCGCAAGACGCTGCGGCGGTGTTGACGCTTGCCTCCGAGTCCTGTCGAGCAGCTTCGTCCTCCTGATTCCTCTCAGAACAGGTGCGTGACGCCGAGCACGTACTCGTCCGCGATGTGCCTGTCCCGTAGGCCGTAGGCGATGGACGCGTAGACGTCGAAGGTCCAGGCGGGACCCAGCTCGACCTGGACCAGCGGCAGGCGGCGCAGCCCGACGTACTGAACCGACCCAAGGGAGACCTGAGGCCGCGCGCCTCGCGGTCGACCACTGCAGTCGGTCCGTGATGCCATAGCTCAACGAAAACACGCCGCTCGGCAGCAGAGGAACGAAGTCCGCCAACCCCTCGTCGGCCGTCGAATGCCGGATACCGAGGCCGAGGCGAAGCTCCCATTGATCCTCCGCCATCGTGGCTGCGTTTGGGCCGTGCCGGATGGCTTCGCTCCATGGCGGCTCTTTGAGCTCTTCTAGCGGCGGCTCGTCCACGGGCGCGGTCCCGAGGAGCGTCAGGAGCAGGGCGAGCGGGGCGGACATCAGCCCGCCCCGAGGAAGCGCATGCTCGCCGCCAGGTCGAGCAAGGGCAGCGGGAACACGCCGAGCAACAACACCGCCAGGCACGCCAGCACGACGACGAACGCGCGCCACCCGCTCGGCGAGACCTCGAGATCGCGATCGAGGGCTTTCGCGAACAGAAAGATGGCCAAGCGCAACATCGGCGCCGCCGCCAGCGCGGGCGCGACGATGACGGCGACGCCGAGCAGGACCTCCCCGGCCGAGAAGGCCGCGAGCCCTACCGTGACACGGCCGACGAAGCCGACGGTGCCCGGGACGCCCGCGAGCGACGACCACAGCCAGAGGAGGCTGAGCCCGAAGAGCGGGTGACGTCGTCCAGCGCCGCTCCAGCGCTCCCAGGTGGAGCCCTCTACGCCGGGTCGCTCGAGGAACGCCTGCGCGACCACCGCTCCCATACCGCCCGCGATGATGCCGGCGAGGACGAGGAACAGCGCCCCGGTGCTGAGATCGTCGCCGCGGTGGGCCACGAGGGCGACGAGCAGCGGGCCGGCCTGCGCGCACACGAGGTGAGCCACCACGCGGTTGACGCGCGATTGATCGAGCGCCGCCAACGGGGGCACGACGAGGGACAACAGCGCCGTCACGCGCAGCAGATCATCGAGCGGCGCCGGAAAAAAGAGCTCGGCGCCGCCGCAGCCGAGCCAGCGAACGAGCAGCACCGCGCCGGCGAGGGGGAAGGCGCAGGCGACGAGGCCGCCGAGGAAGGGCGGCGTGCCGTGCACGACGTCGACGCGCACGATGTGGAGCGGCACGGCGGCGACCCATGCGAAGAGCACCACGCCGATGAGGACGGAGGCGGTCGTCGCCAGGGCGGGCGCGTCGTCGCCGCCGCGGACGCAGAGCGCGGTGTCGCCCGCGGCGCCGTAGCGGAGGGCCGCGGCGAAGGCGAGCAACGCGAACAGGAAGCTGCTCCACTTCATCAGCTTCACCGCCGCCTCGGTGCCCTGCGGCGCGCGGCGGTCGACGGTGGCGAGCGGCACGAGCGGCACGACGACCAAGCAGGCGGCGGCCGCCACCGTCACGAGCTCGCGCGCGAGGACGAGCGCGCACAGCCCGGCGCCGGAGAGCAGGAGCAAGCCATAGGCGTCGCCATAGTCGGCGTCGCGCTCGGCGAGCCCCGACGCGGCCGCGCAGACGGCGAGCGCGATGACGACGGCGACGCAGCCGGTAGCGAACAGGCCGAGGTGATCGAGCGCCAGCGCGCCGCCGAACAGACGGCGCGGCTCGAAGGCGAGATCCCAGGCGACGACCGCCTGCAACAACACCGCCGCGCACGTCGTCAACGCGAGCAGCGCGACGTGCGTGCGCGGCCCCTGCTTGCGCGCGCCGATGGGCGTACCGGCGGCCTCGAACAGAAGGCACAGCAGCGCCCCGAGGAGAAACAGCCCAGAGGGCGCCAGCGCGACGATCTGGTCGGAGGTCACGGCCGCACCTCCTCGTCGCCTTCGCTCGCCGCTAGCGCGCCGGGGGGCGCCAAGCGGGCGGCGACGACGTGCCGCACGCGCGGGAACAGCACCTTCACGCCGAAGCCGAGCGCCAGGATGACGAGCAGGGGGAGCCACAGGCGCAGCGACTGCCAGCCCGAGAAGGAGGCCCGCGCGCGCGCCTCGGCGCGGAAGTGCGGCGAAGAGAGCCGGCGCGCGGCGATGACCAGGGCGACCGCCAGCAGCAGGTAGCCGAGCGCCACCACCAGCGCGACGACGAGGACGATGTTGCGCGGCACGCCCGCCGGGTCGAGCACGGGCGAGTCGAACAGCCCGCTGAACAGCGGCAAGAGCAGCGCGCCGCCGCCCAGCGCGGGGAAGCCCGCGACGAGCACGAGGGCCAGCAGCGTCAGGCGCCAGAGGCCGGGCAGCTCGTCGGCGACACCGAAGAGCTCGGTGCTGTCCCTCGTCAGGTAACGGCGCTCGAGGGCGTCGACGCAGAAGAGCAGGAACGCGAGCTGCGCGCCGCCGAGCGAGAGGAAGAGCAGCGAGGCCGCGATGCCGCTCGGGTGTAGGCTCGAGAGCCCGGCGAAGGCCACGCCGCCGTAGACCATGCCGGCGCCGGCGACGACGAGGCGGAGGTCACGCTCGAGCGCGGCGAGGCAGCCGCCGAGCAGGCAGGTTCCGGCCGCCAGCGCGAGCGACAGCGGCAGCGACGTCGTCGCGGCGGCGGGGAGGAGGGCGACGCCGACGTCGTACAGGAGGTAGCCGCCGAGGGGCATGACGCCGACGACGGCGAGCGCGGCGGCGGCGAGCGGCGCCTCGCGGAAGAACGAGCTGAACCACGCGCAGGCGGGGACGACCGCGAGCCGAAGGGCGGCCGCGAGGGCCACCGGCACGAACACGAGCAGGCGGGCTTCGAAGCCGAGCGTATCGGCGACGTGGGCGAGCGCGCTGGTGTCCCCGCCCGGCGCGCGCGCGACCAGCCAGGTGAGCGCCGCGAAGGCGACGGCGTCGACGACGAGCCAGCTCATGCCGACGCGCAGGGCCGCGCTGCCCTTCACGGGGCCGCCGAAGAGGCCGAGCAGCAGCAGCAGCGGCAACAGCGACGCGTCGAGGAGCGCGAGCGTCAGCAGCACGTGCTGGGAGAGCAGGGCGCCGATCGCGAGGGCGAGGAAGAGCAGGTTCAAGAGCACGTAGCCCTTGGTGCGCTCGACGATGCGAGGGGCGCCCGCGCGCAGCGTCATGGGCGCGAGCGTCACGAGCACGAGCAGAAGCGGCGCGCGCGCGGCGTCGAGCCCGAGCCGAATACCGCCCGGCACGAGGCCACCCCAGCTCGTCGACAGCTCGAGGATCTGCGTCGCTTCAGCGGGGGCGGCGACGAGGGTAATCCAGACGGCGCGCAGCGCGATGAGGCCGGTGACGATGCCGGCGCCGAGCCCGGCGTGGCGCAGCGCGATGCGATCGCTTCCGGGCATGACGGCGACGAAGAACATGCCGATGAGCGGCACGCCGAGAAGGAGCGGGATCAGGTAGGCGTCCATCCACGCGCTCATGATCGGCCCCACACGAAGAGCAGCGCGGCGGCGACGAGCACGGCGAAGAAGAGCGCGCGCTGCACGTCGCCGTTGTGCAGCACGCGGATGAGCACGCGCGCGGCGCTGCCGGCGAGCGCCACCGCACGCGTGACGATCCCCTCCAGCACGACGCCGAGCACGATGGCGTTGAGCACGCGCGCCGCGCGCAGGGTGAACGAGGGCAGCCACGAGAGGAACACGCGCTCGAGCCCGAGGGCGCTCTCGGCGAGCGCGGCGGTCCGTTCGGGGACGCGGGTCTTCACGAGGCGCTCGTGCCAACGCGTCGGGCCCTTCCGGTAGAGCGCGGCGGAGAACGCGTAGGCCAGCACCCCGACGACGAAGAGCAGCGCCATCGCGCCGAGGCGCCACGAGAGCGGCAGCGCTCGACGCGCCTCCTCGAGCGCGCCGCCCTGGAGCGCCTCGTGCGAGAGCGACAGCCAGACGGGCTCGAGGTAGCTCTGCAGCGGCTCCTGGTGCCCCGGCACGAAGGGGCCGGCCATGGCGCTCGGCAGCGCGAACACGGCGCAGAGGATGAGCACGGAGAGGCTCACGAGCAGCGCGGGCAGAGAGCGCCACAGCGGCGCCTCGACGAGATTGGCCGGCGTCGCCGAGCGCGGCGCCTCCCCCGAGTACACGAGGTGCAGGGCGCGAAAGCCCGCGAACGTGAGCAGCGCCGCACAGACGACGAGGAGCCCGGCGACCACCGGCGGCGCCACCGGTCCGCGCAGGCTCTCGAACAGCGTGCGCTCGAGCGCGAGCCAGAGGGCGAAGGGCGGCAGCGACGACAGCGCGAGGGTCGCGAGCGCACGGGTCCGATCCGCCACCTTCAGCGAGCGCCACAGGCCGCCGAGCTCGAACGCGTCCGAGCGTCCTTGCAGGGCCTCTAGCACCGCGCCGGTAGCGCCGAGCAGACAGGGGCCGAGCACGACGACGAGGAGCGTGAGCAACACCGCCGCGGACGCTTGCCCGACGAGCGACGCGACGACGCCGAGGGCGGCGACCGCATGCAAGAGATGGAGGTCGATGCGCAGCACGTCACGGCTGGTGGCGGCGGCCAGCGCGGCGACGGCGGCGGCCGCGGCGGCCAGCACGAGCGCGGTCGCGAGCACGAGCTCGGAGCGATCCCACAGCGGCGCGCTGCGCAGGAGCACGACGACACCCATGGCGAACGAGCCCGCGCCGTGCACGAGGGCGAGCGCGGGCGCGGGCAGCCCGGTCGCCTGGCGGTACAGCATCGGCAGCGGCAGCACGGCGACGCGCGAGGCCACGCCGAAGAGGACGAGCGCTCCCGTGGCCTGAAACAACGCGCGCGCGGGGAAGCCGCGGAAGGGTCCGCCGGCGATCCGCTCCCAGAGGTCCATCTTGGCCGAGCTCTCGGCCAACAGCGTGCCGTCGCTCACGCCCCACGAGGTAACGACGAGGACGAGCGCGAGGAACAGCGCGATGTCGCCCGCGCGGTGCAGCACGAAGAGGCTGCCGGCGGCGTCTCGCTGCTCGCGCTTCGGGTCGGCCCCCGTGAGCAAAGCCCACGACAGCACCGAGGCGAGGCTGACGGCCGTGAACAGCGTCAGCAGCGACGTCGACAAGGCAGCGAGCTCGGTCAAGCCATACAGCGCCAGCAGGCCGAGCAGCTGCCCGGACGACAAGGGCCGCGGCGTCATGCGGGGACCGCCGCCCCAGGCGCCGACGCTGCCGACGAGGACGACGCCGGCCGCGAGCGCGAAGCCGAGCGCCAGCAGCACGCCGAGCGGATCGGCCCGGAGCCCGACGCCGCCGAGCGGATCGTGCGCGACGAGCGTCGCGCCGACGAAGCTGCCGGTGAGCGAGAGATCGTCCCACGCGCCCTCCCGCAGCACGCGCTGGAACGCGAGCGCGCTCGCGATGCACGACGACAACCAGGCGAGCAGCGCCAGCGTGGCGACGAAGGGGCGCGGCAGGCCGCGGCTCAGGGGGAAGAGCACGACCGCGAGCCCGAGGGGCGCGAGCGGGATCAGCCAGAGCAGGTCGACGACGGCGACGCGCACGCGCTACCCCTGCAGCTCGCGCAGCTCGTCGAGGTTGAGCGTGCCGCGGCGACGAAAGATCGCGATGGCGACGGCAGCGCCGAGCACCGCGTGCGCGACCGCGACGAACAAGAGCACGCTCGCGCGCGCGAGGCCGGCCTCGTCCTGCTCGGGCAGCGCGAAGCCGACCATGACGACGACGGCGCCGAGACCGGCCAGCTCCAGCGAGAGCAGCGCGACCAGCAGCGAGCGCCGCACCAGCGCGCCGCCGAGGCCGACGATGAACAGCGCCGTTCCCGTGAGCAGGAGCGCGGACGTCATGTCAGGCCCGCCGCCGCACGAGGAGGAGCGCGGCCACGCAGGAGGCGGCGAGCGCGCAGAAGGTGAGCGAGAGCGCGACGCCCCACTGCTCGAACACGGCGACGCCCAGCGACGACGACGAAGCGCCCGGCGCCGACCACGGGGGACGATCGACGCCCGTGACCACCGCGACCAGCGCCGCGCCGAGCCAGGCCACCACGAGGAGCGCCACGGTGCGCGTGACGCTGAAGCGACGGCGCCCGGCCTCCTCGACGCTCAGGTTCAAGAGCAGCATCGTCGTCAAAAGGAGCAGCCCCGTGCCGGCGCCCAGCAGCCAGAGCAAGAGCCCCGCGACGGACGCCGCGCCCGTCAGGTGCAGCAGCGCCGACGCCCCGAGCGTCGCCAGCACGAAGCTCGTGGCCGCCCGCACGGGCCGCTCGAACGTGACGACGCCGAGCGCGGCGAGCACCGTGAGCAGCGAGAGCACGACGGCGCTCGGCGGGAGGGACGAGAGGGACACGCCCCGCCGGTAGCACACGCGTACGGGCTCTGGGAGGGCTCTGGGGGGGCTCCGGTGCGCGCGGCTGGGCTGCGTGCGTCGATCGCGCTCGACAGCGCAGGCAGCGTCGCGTGCGATCGACACGAAGCTCGGCCGCCAGGATCGGTCCCCGCCCCTCGGCGCTCGATCCTCAGCACTCATCATCGTGCATCGCAAACTCGCCCGTCGACGAGCCAACGGCGCGATGACGAGGACGGAACGCGGAGAGACGAGGGCATGAGGTGTGATCAGTGATCGCCTCTTCACCCTCCACCCGCCCCCTGGCCCCGGAGCGCTCCCCTCGGCATGCTCCCGCCATGACCCGCGCGCCAGCCCTGCCCGTCCTCGCTCTCGCCCTCCTCTCCGCGCCCGCCTACGCCGACGACGTCACCGCCGCCGTAAAGGGCAAGGTCCCCGTCGGGCAACAGCCGTCGCTCACCATCACCGCGCACAAGGACGTGCGGCGGGCCACGCTCGAGGTGCGCTCGTCCAAAGGCAAGCACCGCCAGAGCCTCGGGCCAGTGAAGGAGGGCGGCACCCTCGAGTTCAAGCTGCCGCACAAGAAGCCCGGCAAGCTCGAGTGGACCGGCCAGCTGCAGGTGAGCTTCACGGACGGCGCCACCGGCTCCATGCCCGTGCGCTTCGCGAGCGAGGTGCTGTCGGCGATCAAGTTCCAGGTGACGAACGATCAGCAAGACATCCAGACGAACCAGCGCGTCATCGTCGAGGCAGACGCGCCCGTGAAGAAGGTCTCCGTCGAGGTCTACGGCGAGGACGACGTGCTGCTCGCGAGCCGGTCCGTCGCCTTCGACATGCCCGCCGCGGGGACGCCGCTGACCGTCGACTGGGTGCCCGGCAAAGAGGGGCCGGTGCTGCGCATCAACGTCGCCGTCCACGACGAGGCCGACTATCGCTATACGGCGCAGTTCTTCCCGTTCGTCATCTCCATCCCGCACGAGGAGGTCGTGTTCGACAGCGGCAAGTCGGACGTGCTGCCGAGCGAGGAGGCGAAGCTGCGAGCCGCGCTCGCGGAGATGACGGTCACCGTGAAGCGCTACGCGAAGGGCGTCGCCGTCGGGGGCGGCGAGATGCGGCTGTTCGTGTCCGGCTTCACCGACACCGTCGGGCCGAGCGGCGCGAACCGCACGCTCTCGCAGCAGCGCGCCCGGGCCATCGGCGCCTGGTTCAAATCGCACGGGGTCGGCATCCCGGTGTACGTGCGGGGCTTCGGTGAGGACGTGCTGAAGGTGCAGACCGCCGACGAGACCGACGAGGTCAGGAACCGGCGCGCCGACTACGACATCAGTGTGGATGGGCCCACCGGCAGCCTCTCGGGGTGGACCCGTTTGTGACGCCGTAACAGGCACTTGCACCTACAACCCCGCAGGGCGTATCTCCGTCCCGTAGCCATGGGCGCGGACGAAGACGACTTCCTCGATATCGACTTTTCCGTCGACCTGCATGAGGACGACGCGGAAGCCACCCGTCTCGCTCCCATGACGGAGGCGAGCGCGGGCATGTTCGTGTTCGAACCGCTCGGCGACACGGCCACCGAGGCGCTCAAGCGCTCCGGCCTGAAGGTCCAGCGCGCGACCATGGGCAGCGAGATGATGGCCGCCGCGTTCAAGCGCAACCTGCAGGCGGTGCTCATCAGCCCGACGACGGACCCCGAGCTGCGCGAGCTGTTCATGCGCGCGTTCCGCGGCAAGTTCGAGCACGTCCCCGTCGTGTTCATCTCCTCGCAGTACAACGACCCGCGCGAGCAGGCGCAGTTCCGCCACGAGGGCGCCACGTCGGTGTTGCCCTGGCCACTGCCTGCGCCGGGCGAGCTCGTGCAGATGCTCCAGGCCGTGGTGCAGACGCCCGTCGAGGTGCTCGGCGCCAATCACGCGGCGGGCGAGGCCGAGCGTGACCTCGAGCTGAAGGTGCTGTCGCGAAAGGTCTCGGCGATGGACCGCCGGCCCGAACCCGCGCACGTCGAGGAGGCGCTCGAGCGCGTGCGCCGCGACGCCGAGGAGCGGGAGCGCGAGGCGACGTCGCTGCGCTCGGAGCTCACCCTCGTGCGCGAGCGCAGCGCCATGCTGCAGGATCGCATCGACCGCCTCATCGGTGACCTCGCGGCCATGACGCGCGAGCGCGACGAGATCAAGCTGAAGGCCGATCAGCTCGAGGAGACGACCAACTCCGCCGCGCTGCAGACCGAGGTGCTGCCGTCGCTGCGCAAGATCGGACAGAGCACCGACTCCTTCGTGTGGGGGCTCGAGCAGGCCATCCAGTTCTTCGAGGACCTGCAGTTCGAGGCCGGCGACAAGCGCTCCCCGTCGCTGAAGGGACACATCCGCAGCCTCAAGCTGGTGCGAGCGCTGCTCGAGCGCATTCGGGATCGCTTGCACCAGCTCTGAGGCCGCGCTCCCTGGCGCACGCCTTGCTGCGTCGGACTGCATGTCGCGCAGGACGCTCGTCGGGCTCGCGCTCGCGCTGCCGCCGGGGCTGTTGCTCTGTGGCCTGCTGGCGCTCGCTGCGCGCTGTGGGGACGAGGCTCATGCGCGGGCGCAGCCGCCGCCGCGCGTGCCGCTCGAGCGCGCCTTCGCGCAGCTCTCCGAGCAAGAGGCCCGCGCCGAGGTGCGCGTGCTCGACGACGCGCCGCGCTCCTTCGCCGAGCGCTGGCGCATGCTCGACGAGGCCGAGCGCTCGCTCGACGTGGCCTACTTCATCCTGCACGACGACTGCTTCGGGCTCGCCTTCGTCGGACGCCTCTACCAGCGCGCGCTCGCGGGGGTGGACGTGCGCCTGCTCGTCGACGCGCGCGGCAGCAAGCCGCTCGTGAGCGCGTTCGGTGGCCGGGGGCTGCTGCGGACGCTGATCGGCACCGGCCACGCCGACGTGCGCGTCTACAACCCGCCGCTCGCGACGCTCGAGCGCGCGCTGCAAGAGCTCGCGCCGCTGTTGCCGGTGGCGCGCAGCCACCTGAAGGTCATGGTGGCCGACGAGGAGGAGGGGATCGTCGGCGGACGCAACATCGCCGCCGACTACTTCGCGAGCCCCGCCGAGCTGCCTACGGTGGCCTACGACGTCGACGTTTGGGTCGCGTCCGAGCGCACGGGGCGAGCGCTCGCGCGCGCGTTCGAGACCGACTTCGAGGCGCCCTACAACGAGCGCATCGAGGACCGGGCCGTCACGCTCCCCTTCGCGCAGGGGCAGCAGGCGCGAGGGGAGGAGCTGCTCCTCTATGCGAACGCCATGGACCTGTGGCTGAAGGGCGCGCTCGGCCCGCTCCCGGGGCTCACGGATCCGGCGGCCGAGCTCGAGCGACGCGCCGCCGCCACGCTCCCGCTCGCGCCGTCCTACGCCTCGCTCGTCGCCGCGCGCCCGGTGCTCGAGCAGATCGTGCGCTACCCGAGCCACTACGGGCTTTTGCCCGAAGGGCGCTCGGGACACGACGCTGCCGGCATGACGAGCGCGCGCGTACGCGTGCTGTATGGCCCCTCCCTGGCGGCGGACGAGGACCGCGCGGTGTGGCGCGGCGTGCTCTCGGTGCTGCGCGCCGCCGAGCACGAGGTCTACATCGAGTCGCCCTACCTCGTGTTGACGGAGGACGGGCTCGCGGTGCTCGAAGAGCTCTCGCGGCGCGGCGTCGTCGTGCACATCTACACGAACGGCCCGCGCTCGAGCGACAACGACCTCTCGCAGGCGCTCTTCATCGCGGCCTGGCCGGAGATCCTCGCGCGCGCACCGACGCTGCGCCTGTATGTCAGCGACGGTGACCAGCTCATGCACGCCAAGCGCGTGGTCGTCGACGGGAAGCTCACGCTCATCGGCACCTACAACCTCGATCTCTTGAGCGCGCACGTGAACAGCGAGGTCATCCTGGCCGCGTGGGACGAGGGCTTCGCGCGCGAGAACGGCCGCTTGATGAAGGAGCGACGCGCGCGGCCCTACGTGCGGCGCTATCGCATCGCGCTCGACGACGACGGGCGGGCGCTGCGCTACCCAGAGGGAGACGCGCGGGAGGGCGAGGTCATCGTCCGCGATGGCCCCGCGCAGCACACGCCACCCGAGCGCATCAAAGACCTGCTGCGCCTGCGGCAGGTAGTGACGACGTTCGATCACTTCGCCGATCTGGAGCCCGCCGTCTGGTAGCGGGGGAGATCAGTCGTGGTCCGGCGCGGTGTGGTCCGGAGAGAACAGCCGATCGAGCGCGATGGCCGCCGCGGAGCGCACCGAGAGGTGGTTGTACTCGCCCGCGCCATGGATCGGCGTCAGCACGACGTCGGCGAGCTCCATGGCGGCCGGCGCGAGGCCGTAGCCGGTGCCGAACAACAACAGCACGCCACAGGCGTCGGGCAGGCGCGCGCGAAAGGCCGGCCAGGAGGCGGCGCCCTCGGTCTCGCGCGCGCTCGTCGCCACCACGAGCGGACGAGCGCCGAGCGCCCGGGTCTCCTCGAGGATGGCGTCCTCGATCGTCGTCGCCACCCGCACGAGGCGCATGGCGTCGGCGCGCGTCGGCACCTTCTGCCCGCGCACGTCGGTCTCCCAGAAGGAGGCGATGCCGCGCGCGAGCTCCTGCTGCGCGTGGATGGGCGTGACGAGGTAGTAGGCGCCCATGTCATAGGTCCGCGACGAGCGGGCGATGTCGTGCACGTCGAGGTTCGTAATGGAGGTCGTGTACACCTCGCCGTGCTTGTCGAGGCACGGGTGGTGTACGAGGGCGACCGCGGCGCGCTTCACGAGGGCCCTCCTTGCGGCGTGGGCGCGAGGGACGGCACGCGCTCGTCGTCGAGCAGGCGCTGCTCCTGCTGGCTGAGCGGCTGCTCGCGCAGGAGATCGGGGCGGCGCGCATGTGTGCGCACGAGGGCGTCCTTCTGCCGCGCCTTGGCGATGCGGCCGTGATCACCGCTCAGCAACACGTCGGGGACCGCGAGCCCTTCGAAGGTGTTCGGCCGCGTGTACTGCCGGTGCTCGAGGCGCTTTGCCTTGTGGCTCTCCACCTCGCTCGACGCGTCGTTGCCGAGCGCGCCGGGGAGGCTCCGGCAGGTGGCGTCGAGGATCACCGCCGCCGCGAGCTCACCTCCGGTCAGCACGTAGTCACCGATGGCGAGCGCCTCGTCGACGTACCCCTCCACGCGCGCGTCGATGCCCTCATAGCGGCCGCACACGAGCACGAGGTGGTCGTAGCCGGCGAGGCGCTCGGCGTCGCTTTGCGTGAAGCGCTTGCCGGCGGCGTCCAGGAGGATGACGCGTCGCTTGCGATCGAGGCCGCGCTCGTCGTCGCGCCGCCTGGCTTCGCGAATGGCCGCCACGACGACGTCCGCGCGCATGACGAGGCCGGGCCCGCCGCCCGAGGGGCTGTCGTCGACGTTCTTGTGCTTGTCGCTGGCGAAGTCGCGGATCTGTACGTCGTCGATGTCGATGACGCCCGCCTTGCGCGCGCGGCCGAGGATGGACGCGTCCCAGACGCCGTGCAGGCTCTCGGGGAAGAGCGAGACCAACGTGGCCTGTAAGCGCGCGCTCATGGCTCGCCCTCGGTGCCACCCGAAGGTGGCGGTTCACGCCGCTCAGCCCCGCTCTGCTCGTCGTCGTCCGCGAGCTCTTCGAACAGCCCGAGCGGAGGCGCCAGCACCACGAGGCGCCTGCTCTCTGAGACGTCCGCCACGATGCCGGGCACGAAGGGCACGAGCACGAGCGCGCCCCCCTCGTCCTGCGGCGTGCGCACCTCGGCGAGCGGCTGGGCGCGGTTGTCGCTGAAGCTCTCGAGCACCCCGAGCAGCCGGCCGTCCGTGTGCCGCACCTCGCAGCCGATCAAGTCCACGAGGTAGGTCTCGTCGTCGCCCGGGGCGGGGAATTCGCTCCGGCGCACGTGCACGCGTGCGTCGCGCAGCGCCTCGGCCGCGTCGCGATCGCCCACGTCCTCGAGGTCCACGTTGGCGCCCCCGTACACGCGCGTGATGGTGACGTCCCGCGTGACGGTCTTCGCGGACGCGGGCTTGCCGGCGGGGGTCTGTCGGATCTCGAGCCGCAGCACGAGCCCGTCACGCAAGAGCTCGCCGCCCGGGTTCTCGAGGTGCAGCTTCACCGCCCCGCGCACTCCATGGGGACGCGCGACACGGCCGATGTAGATCCAGGGATCGTCCGAGGCGGCGTCGCCCTCGCGGGTCACGCGTCCGCCTCTCCCTCGGGCTCGGCCCTCTCCGAGGGTCCGCCCTCCTGGCTCGCGCCCTCGTCGCTGCCGGCCTCCGCGCCGTCGCGTCCCGGCTCGATGATCTCGAGCGTGACGCGCGCGTTCTGCTTGGAAGCGGCCGCGGCGAGGAGCGTGCGCAGCGCCTTGGCGGTGCGGCCCTTCTTGCCGATCACCTTGCCGAGATCATCGCGTCCGACCTTCAGCCGGAACACGATGTCGTCGGGGGTGCCGCTCTCATAGACCTCGACCGGCGCCGGATCGTCCACGAGCGCTCGCGCGAGGTACTCCACCAGCTCTTTCACGATGCTCCTCGTGACGACGAGCTCAGGCCGTAGCCTCGGCGGGCTGCGCCTTCCGGTACACGTCGATGATGTGCTCGACGCGCTCGGAGGGCAGCGCCCCCTGGCTGAGCCAGTGATCCACGCGGTCGAGGCGCACGCGAACGGCGTGCTCCTTCAGGCGGGGATCGTAGGTGCCGAGCTGCTCGATGAACCGGCCATCGCGCGGCATGCGCTTGTCGGCGACGACGACGCGGTAAAAGGGCTTCTTCTTCGCGCCGCCGCGGGCCAGACGAATCACGACCATGACTTCCTCACCACGAAGCGGCATGCCTTGGGCGTCCGCTGACTGAGTTCTTTCGAGAGCCGGTGCCGGACCGATGTACGTGCTGTACGTACCATGTCCGACGTGAGACGCGCACTAAACGCGGCCGGAGGCCGACTGTCAAGGCGATGCGTCCAAACGCTGTCCGCCGTGTGAAACCCCGGATCCGCCGGGGGCCGAAGTGCGTAAGCCGCGACGCAGCGCGGCCGGCATCTGGCACCCGGAGGTGCCAGCTGAGGGGGGTAAGGACGGCGCGGTGAAACTGCAAGCAACTGTTTTTACTGAGTTCTTGCGGTTGGCGCAGATCGGCTTACATCTTGCTCAACCGTGGCTCTGTCACGAGGGCCCGCAAGAATGAGTCACGCCGCCTCCCATCCTGCGCTCGCTCGCCCCTTCGCCGGCCGCTCCGCGTTCCTGTTGAACGCCAACGCGCGCGCCGTGACCACCCGGGTCGCGCGGCGGATGCTCGAGATCGTCCCCGAGGGTGATCTCTTCTTCTCGCGCTCCGTCGAGGACGCCGAGGGCTTCTTGCAGACCATCCTGCGGCGCGGCTACGACCGGCTCTTCGTCGGCGGCGGCGACGGCACCATCGTGCTGGCCGCCAACATCATCCGCCGGCTGTGTGACGCGCACGGCTACCAGACGCCGCAGATGGGCCTTTTGAAGCTCGGCACGGGCAACGCCATGGCCCACCTGCTCGGCAGCAAGAGCCCGCTGCTCGACACCTGGCACATCACCCGGAAGGGCGAGATCAAGGTCGAGCGCATCGACATGATCGAGTCCGACGACGGCACGGTCACGCCCTTCGCCGGCGTCGGCTACGACGGCGAGGTGCTGAACGACTACATGGCGCTCAAGAAGGCCGTGCAGGGCCCCGTCGGCCACTACTTCGTCCAGACGGTGTGGGGCTACCTCGGCGCCATGCTGACGCGCACGGTCCCTCGTCACGCGGGCGGCGTGAAGCAGACGGTGAAGGTGACCTCGCGAAAGGACGCCATCCTCATGCGCCACGGCGACGACGGCGACGAGGAGGTGCTCGTCCCCGCCGGCACCGTCCTCTACGACGGGCCCGCCGGCTTCCTCTCGGTCGGCAGCATCCCGTTCTTCGGCTACGGCTTCACGATGTTCCCCTTCGCGCGCCGGAAGAGCGGCTACTTCCAGCTCCGCGTCGGCGCCGCGCCGATCCGTTCCATCCTCGCGAACCTGTACCCGAACGTGTGGCAGGGCACCTACCGCCACCCGAAGATGTTCGACTTCCTCGTGCAGGACGTCGACATCGAGTCCTCCGAGGACCTCGCCTACCAGGTCGGCGGTGACGCGGCCGGGCACGCGAAGAAGCTCCACTTCAAGGTCTCCGAGCGCCCCATGGAGTTCCTCGCGCTCGGGCCTCGCTTGAAGCCGGCGAAGAACCCGCTGCTGCGCTTTTTGCCGGCGGTTCCGAAGCGGGCTTGAGCAAGGCCCGCCCCGTGCCGTTGGCGGGCGCTCGCGGATCGCTCCCGGGCCACCCGAGAGTGGCGCCTATGGGAGCAGCCAGAAGGTCTCGACGCCATAGCCCGGCAGGATGACGTCGGCGGGCACCAGCGGCGTGGGCGCCGACCCATCCGCGCCGACGCGCCACAGGATGCCGCGGAACCCGGCGCCGGTGTCGTTCACCGAGCCGATGTAGACGATCGTGCTGCTGTCGCTCGCCCACTGCGGCTTCGTGGAATCGTGGGCGCTCACGGCCAGTTGGCCTCCGCCCCCAATGGCAGGGGCGACGTAGAGGAACGTCGTGCCGGGATCGTCGTAGTAGCTCGTGTAGAGGACCTTCTGGCCGTCGGGGGAGAACAGGTAGTCGTCATGGACATCGTCGTACTCACCGAGCGCGGCGTTGATGCGCACGCTGCCCGAGGCGATGTTGTCGTTGCTGTACATCTCCTGTTTTCCGTCCACGTCCTGGTCGGCCTTGTAGGCGATGCGGACGCTCGTGGGCGACCAGCGCACGGGAGAGCCCGTCGCAACCTCGCCGCCGGAGACGAGGGCGCCGTTCAGCTTGAGGATGGTGGCGGACGCAGAGGGCTGCGTCAGGAAGAGCTCGGGAACGTCGTTCACCGCCTGATCACCGGTGTAGGCGATGTACTGGCTGTTCGGCGCCCAGACGTGCTGGCCATAGACGTCGCTGCTGAAGTTTAGATCGGGCTTGGAGACCAGCATGTCGCCGCCGCCCGTCGGCGTGCCGACGAAGAGCTCGGCGGTGCCGAGGGTGTTCAGGTCCCCGAGGTAGGAGAGAAAGGTGCCGTTCGGCGACCACTGCCACATCCCGGCGTCGATGCCCGCGGTCACGGAGGGGGCGTCGCGGGAGACCTGCACACCGTCAATGCCGTCGGCGCGAATGGCGTGCAGCTCGTACTGGCTGCCGGCGTCATCATAGTCCGCCAGGATCGCGACGTAGTTACCGATCGGGGCGACCTTGAACTCGGCGAGGGAGCTCGTACCGATCCCGTCGGGGGTGAGCTGCACACGGCCCGTCCCATCAGGCTTGATGGAAAATAGATGACCATTGCTCTCCGCGAAGACGACGCGCTGGTCATCGGCGGTGAACATGGACGCCCGGAGGGGACCAGCCCCGACGAGCGCGTCCGTGAGGCGCAGCCGGTTGGTGCCCGAGCGGTCAACGATCCACAGTTCCTCCTGCGCCGTCTGGTACAGGAGCCAGTTGCTGTCATTCGACCACGCCACCGGCGAGGCGCCGTAGCCGGAGCCGCCCCCCACCTCGGACACCTTCGTCGCTGCCTGGCTCCCATCCACCGGCGCCACATACACGTCGTCGCGGCTGAGGGCGTCGGCTACCTCGTCGCCCGTGTACGCGACGTATTGCCAATCGGGGGAGGGCAGCACCGCGCTGGTCTCTTCGCCGAGCTCGCTGTGCGACAGCTGTTTGGTCTGTGTTCCGTCGGCGTTCACCGAGAAGACCGCGAAGCCGATGTTCCCCGTGTTGGCCCAATACAGCGCGTACGGAACGAACGGCTCGACCTCGCCTTCACCCTCGCCTTCACCCTCGCCTTCACCCTCGCCTTCACCCTCGCCTTCACCCTCGCCTTCACCCTCACCTTCACCTTCACCTTCACCTTCACCCTCACCTTCACCCTCGCCTTCACCCTCACCTTCACCTTCACCCTCACCCTCGCCTTCACCCGCGTCAGCGACGGGTCCTGCGTCAGGCTCGCCTCCCGGCGAGCAGGAGCCCAGGAGGAGCAGCGAAAAGCAGAGCGAGAAGGCCGGACCGGCCGGCCAGCGACGGTAACGTATGATGTGCATCCCCTACGAATACCGCAAAGCGGCGCGAGCAACAAATGGTTCCCGATCTGCCACAATGTCGACGAGGCTCAGTCGCACTTGTCCGCGCAGGTGACGCTGCGCTCCACGTCGCGCTTACCGTCGGGGTGGACCGTCAGCGTCGTGTCGCAGCCTGCCTGGTAGCCCTCGCCTGTCGCGGACAAGACACAGCTGCCGTCGCCTGTGCGCTCGACGGTGAACGAGAAGTGCTCCGCGCGCGAGCGCTCAAACGCGGCTGCAATATTGGCGTCACTCGAAGAGCACGACGACGAGGCGCTCTCGGCAGCCGCCTGCTGTAACGCTTGCTGCGCGTACCGCTGATGCGCCTCGCAGTACCTCCGATCATGGATGGGGCCGACTGAGCCCAGCCCGACGTGCGCGATGACCGCGCCTAGCATCACGCTCGACATGGCCGCCAACGACGTCCGTACGCGCGCGCCGCGGAGGCCGGTGACGATCGCGACCAAGATCGCCAGCGCGAGCACCGCGAGGGTCGCGAAGAACCAACGATCGAGCGCGTCCTGCGGCGGCAGCACATAGAAGCAAGCGGGAACGGCGACAAAGCCAACGAGCAGCGGAGCGAGCACCATCCGGGTCATGCGAGCATGCTGTCACGCCGACGGGGAGCGCTGCGGCGGTGACCCGCCCCGAGCCAGTCGCCGGTCACACCTCCAGCGATAGAGGAAGTCGTGTTCGCGCTCGTTTCTCCCCACGGCTGCGTTACCCCCCCGACCCCTCGCGTTGATCCTCCCTCGCTCGGTCTTTCGCCCGCTGGCGGCGTTGCGTCCTCGGCACGACCAAGAAGTCGCGCCTCCGGTGCGCCTTGCCAGCGCACGCCTGTGCTTTCGAACAGCAGGCCGCTTCGCGATCATAGGACCCACGCAAGCGGTCGGGGGGGGTAGCATCGGCGCTCAGCGCCAGGTCGACCGTCGTGGTGACCGCTCGGCGCTCCTCCTCTCCGACGCGAGGCTTGGCGGTAGACATGGTCATCGCGCGGAACGCGGAGCCCCCCTCGCCCGCGTCATTCGAGATGTTCCTGCCCCCTTCCGTCGAGGCGAGGCGCCTGGTCCGACGGCTCGGCTGGCTGGTGGCGCCGAACGAAGGCGAAGAGACGATCCTCTCCCGCGCGCTTGGCGTCGTCGTGGTCGCGCCGTTCACCCAGCTCACGTTCTTCAGCTACGACCTGCAGGCGTTTTTGTTCGCGGTCTTCCACACGCGCTGGCCGGCGCGCTTCGCGCATTTCGCCTTCATGCTGGCGGTCAACTTCTTCGTCATGGCCGGCCTCAGCGCGTTTGATTTCGGCCTCGACTCCGTGCTCGTCAATGGCGCCACTTCCTACGCGTCGCTCCTGCTCGTCTGGTATGGCGTGCTCGCGCGGCTCACGGGCTTCTGGGGCCTGTGGCTCTTGATGCTCCCGGTGGTGGGGGGCCTCTGCGCGGGCGCGCAGCTCTTCGCGGCCCTCACGTCCGACGCCGGCGTCGTCGCCAATCCATGGCTGTGGATGATGGTCTCCGCCTTCCTGATCGCGCTCTCGCACGCGCCCGAGCCGTGGCTGCCGCCGCGCGTGAACGAGACCCGCGGCTGGATGCCGACGTCGCATTATCTCCTGGGTCCGCCGGGTCGACGTCATTCGCCGGCGCGCGTCGCCGTGCGGCTCGTGCGGCTCGGCCTCCAGCTCGTGTGGGGGACGCTCGACGAGCTGTGGGCGTCACCGCGGCTTCTGCCCTACAACTTCCTCATGCTGCTGTTTCGCTTCGGCTACCGACCCGACGCCGCGCGCCGCCTGCGCGAGCACGTCGAGCGGGCGCTCGCGAGCGGCAACCCCGCACTCGATTACGTAGGCATCGGCGGCGGCCGCTTCCTGCGGCGGACACCCAGCGGTCTTTGAGGCGTCCGATGTACAGCCCGCTGCTCTCGCCCTTCCCGTCGAGCTGGTACTGCGTCGCGTTCACCGACGAGCTGCCGGCCGGCGCCGTGCTCTCGAGGCGCGTCACAGGCCGCGAGATCGTGCTCTTCCGCACCGCGTCCGGAGCGCTCTCGGCCCTCGACGCGCACTGCCCGCACCTCGGCGCGCACCTCGGCCACGGCGGCAAGGTCGAAGGCGAATGCATTCGCTGTCCCTTTCACGGCTTCGAGCTCGACGGGGATGGCGTGTGTGTCGCCACCGGTTACGGCACGAAGGCGCCCCCCACGGCGCGCACGCGATCGTGGCCCGTCATCGAGCGCGGCGGCGTGGTGCTCGTCTTCCACGGCGGCGAGCCCAGCTGGGACGTGCCCGACGTCGACACCGAGGGGTGGACGCGCCTGCGCCGCGCCTCCCTGCCCCTTCGGAGCCACGTGCAGGAGATCGCCGAGAACAGCGCCGACCTCGGACACTTCACCTGGATCCACGGCTACGAGAGCGTGCGCGTGCTCCGCCCGCTCTCGACGGAGGGGCCCTATCTGAACACGCGCTACGGCATCCGCCGCGGACGTCGTGCCTTCGGCGTGCGCGCGGGCATCGAGGCTGAATTCGACATTCACCAGCACGGGCTCGGCTACGCGCGCGTCGAGGTAGAGGTGCCGGCGCTCGGCGTGCGCACCCGGCAGTACGTGCTCGCGCGCCCGCTCGACGAGGACGAGGTGGAGCTGACGCTCGCCATGTCGGTCCAGCGCATCGAGGAGCCGAAGCGGATTCATCCGCTGCTGTCGTTGCTGCCAAGGGGCTGGCTAACGGAGCGCATCGCGGACGGCGCCTTCCAAGAGTTCCTCGCCGACGTGCGGCAGGATGAGCCGATCTGGCAGCACAAGCAGTACGTGGCCCGGCCGGCCCTCGCGCAAGGCGACGGTCCCGTAGCGCAATACCGCAAGTGGGCGCGGCAGTTCTCGGCCGACACCGCGGCGACGGCAGAGGGGGGCGGGTGAGCGCCGGGCCTCCCGCATCGATGCAAAGAGCCCTGAGCACCGGGAAGGCACTCGACGGACGGCACGCGAGTCGCTACGGGGCCCCCTCGCACGTTTGGGTCGAGGTTTTCTCATGCAGTCTTGGTCGCGCGGTTTGCCCGTCATCTTCGCAGGGCTCACGCTCTCGTCGCCCGCCTGGGCAGGCGAGGCGGACATCGTGTTGCCCGAATTCGCCTCCGTCACCGTCGGCGGGCTCTCCGCGACGGCGCTGCTCGGCGTCGGTGTGCTCATCGCCCTGCTCGGCCTGGCCGTCGGCCTCGTCATGTTCGCGCAGGTGAAGGCGCTGCCGGCGCACAAGGCGATGCTCGAGATCTCCGAGCTCATCTACGCCACCTGCGCGACCTATGTGAAGACGCAGACGAAGTTCATCGCCAAGCTGTGGGCGCTGATCGCCGTCGTGGTGGTCGCGTACTTCGGCTTCCTCTCGCCGGTGGGCGCGGGGAACGTCGCCATCATCCTCGCCTACTCGCTGCTCGGCATCGCCGGCTCGGTGACCATCGCGTCCTTCGGCATGCGCATGAACAACTTCGCGAACTCGCGCTCGGCGTTCGCGTCGCTCATGGGCCGGCCCTACCCCGCCTACGCCATCCCGCTGAAGGCCGGCATGGGCATCGGCCTCGTGCTCGTCTCCATGGCGCTGCTCATCATGCTGCTCACGCTCCTCGTGGTGCCGAGCGATATCGCGGGCAAGTGCTTCATCGGCTTCGCCATCGGCACCTCTCTCGGTGCGTCGGCGCTGCGCATCGCGGGCGGCATCTTCACCAAGATCGCCGACGTGGGCGCCGATCTCATGAAGATCGTCTTCAAGATCAAGGAAGACGACGCGCGCAACCCCGGCGTCATCGCCGACTGCGCCGGTGACAACGCCGGCGACTCCGTGGGCCCGACCGCGGACGGCTTCGAGACCTATGGCGTCACCGCCGTCGCGCTCATCACCTTCATCATGCTCGCGGTCGCCGAGGGCCTGCGCGGCGCGCTCATCACGTGGATCTTCGTGGTGGCCTCCGTGATGATCATGACCTCGCTCGTCTCCTATGGGGTCTCCTGGGCCATCGATCAGCGCCACAAGAACGCGCAGCAGCTCGACTTCGAGGCGGGCCTCACGCGCCTCATCTGGATCACCGCCGTGGTGTCCATCGCGGCCACCTTCGTCGTCACGCGCTGGCTGCTCGGGGACGTCCGCGCCGAGGTGGGCTTGTGGTGGCGCGTGGCCGTCATCATGAGCTGCGGCACGCTCGCGGGCGCGCTCATCCCCGAGGTCGTGAAGTGGTTCACCTCGACGTCCTCGCGGCACGTTCGTGACGTCGTGGACGCCTCGAGGCAGGGCCCCTCGCTGAACGTGCTCTCGGGCATCACGGCCGGCAACTACGCGGCCTACTACCTCGGCCTCAGCATCATGGCGCTCATGGCCGTGAGCTATTGGGTCGCCAAGGACATCCCCGCCGAGGTCATGCTCGCGCCCGGCGTGTTCGCGTTCGGTCTGCTCGCCTTCGGCTTCCTCTCCATGGGCCCGGTGACCATCGCCGTCGACAGCTACGGCCCGGTCTCGGACAACGCGCAGTCGGTCTACGAGCTCTCGCTCATCGAGACGCTCCCGAACATCGCGGCCGAGGTGAAGAAGGACTTCGGCTTCGACGCCGACTTCGACAAGGCCAAGATCTACCTCGAGGAGAACGACTCGGCCGGCAACACCTTCAAGGCCACCGCCAAGCCGGTGCTCATCGGCACCGCCGTGGTGGGCGCCACCACGCTCATCTTCTCGGTCATCGTGAGCCTCGCCAAGCACGCGAACCCGGGCAGCGCCGTCGTCGATCTCTCGTCCATCTACGAGAACATCTCGATGCTGAACCCGCCCTTCCTGCTCGGCGTGATCCTCGGCGGCTCGGTCATCTATTGGTTCTCGGGCGCCACCACCCAGGCCGTGGTCACGGGCGCGTTCCGCGCGGTCGGCTTCATCAAGGCGAACATCAAGCTCGACACCGACGCCGAGAAGGCCTCCGTCGAGGACTCGAAGAAGGTCGTCGAGATCTGCACGCAGTACGCGCAGAACGGCACCGCCAACATCTTCCTCGCGGTCTTCTTCGCGGCGCTCAGCCTCGCCTTCGTCGACGAGTGGCTCTTCATCGGCTACCTCATCGGCCTCGCGCTCTTCGGGCTCTTTCAGGCCAACTACATGGCGAACGCCGGCGGCGCCTGGGACAACGCCAAGAAGCTGGTCGAGGTGGAGCTCGGCGCCAAGGGCACCGAGCTGCATGACGCCACTGTCGTCGGTGACACGGTGGGCGACCCCTACAAGGACACCTCGTCGGTGGCCATGAACCCGGTCATCAAGTTCACGTCGCTCTTCGGCCTGCTCGCCGTGGAGCTCGCGGTGGGCATCACGAGCCAAGGGGTGCGCGTCGGCCTCGCCGCGGCCTTCTTCGTGGTGGCCAGCGTCTTCATCTACCGCTCGTTTTACAATATGCGGGTCGGTGTGGGCCTCGGCGTGTCCGAGCCCGCGCTGGTGGTCGACGAGAAGAAGCAGGCGGCCTGACGAGAGCGGCCGCCGGTCGCCGCGCTCGTCGAGGGTGATGAATCTTTCGCGTCGGCCAGGTGTTCAATACCGGATCTGTCGAGAACGTGCTGCCACGGCGAGAAGCGCCGCTGCCATCCCCGCTTCAAGGCGCGCGCGGCGCCGGTGACCCGGGTCTCCTCCCTCCCCGCGGGACTCCCCCATGAGCGACTCCCCTCCCGAGCCCCCGCAGGTCGACTCGGCGGCCGCCCAAAAGAAGCGATCCCCGATCGCCATCCTCCTCATCGCGGTGACGTTGCTGCTGCTGCTCGCGGCCTTCGCCTTCCGCGTGCAGCAGTCGAAGGAGCGAAACGCCGCCGCCGTCGCCGCCGCCGACAAGGAGGTCATCACGGCCGTGCGCACCTCGCAGGCCGCGCGCAAGGACCTGCCGCGGGTCGTGCAGATCACCGGCTCCATCAAGGCGCGCAACGAGGTGATGGTGCTGCCGAAGTCGCCGGGGCGGATCACCCGCATCCTCGTCGACGTCGGCGCGAAGGTGGCGGCCGGTGACGTGCTCGCCGTCATCGACTCGGTCGAGATGTCCTGGCGCGTGAAGCAGGCCGACGCGCAGCGACGACAGGCCGAGGCCGGCCTCGAGCAAGCCAAGCTGCAACGGCAGACGGCGGAGCGGGCCCAAAGGCGCGTACGCGCGCTGCACGAGACCGGCGGCGTGAGCCAGACCGAGCTCGAGCAGGCGGAGAGCGGCTTCTATCTCGCCGAGGTCGGCGTCCAGGCCGCCGAGGCCGCCGTGGCCCTGGCCGAGGCCAACCTCGGTCTGAGCCGCAAGGCGTTCGACGACACACGCATTACCGCTCCCTTCGACGGGGTCGTGACGAAGCGACACATCAACGTAGGCGCCATGGCGAACCCGGCCCAGCCGGCGTTCTCGCTGCAGGACCAGACGGCCCTCAAGATGGACGGCAGCGTCCCCGCGCACTACGTGGGCCAGCTGAAGGCCGGCATGAAGGTCAACATCCGCATCGACGAGCTTCCGCACACGCTCGTGAGCGGCACCGTCAGCAGCGTGGCCCCGACGCTGGAGGCCGAGACCCGGCGCGCGGCCATCGAGATCGCGGTCGCGCCGGCCGAGGGGCTGCTCCCCTATATGTTCGGTCGCGCGGAGATCGCCCTCGGCGCGCGCGAGGGTGTGCTGGTCGTGCCGTCGGAGGCGGTGCTGAGCGTGGCCGGCAAGCCCGCCGTCTTCGTCATCGAGAACGAGCACGCGAGGCTGGTCCACCCCGACGTGGGCGCCACGCACCAGGGCGACGTGGTGATCGAGTCCGGGCTCGAGCCCGGCGCCGTCGTCGTGGTCTCGGGCAGCGCCGGCCTGCGCGACGGCGCGCGCATCGTTGTGCAAGGCACCTGAGCGCCGAGGGCGCACCTTCGTGCGTCCGCGGCCACGAAGGCCTCGTCGAGCGCCGAGCGGCGCAGGCTGGCGGAGCAGACGTCCGAGCGACGCCGGGAGCAGTGGATGAAGCTCGCGAATGTCTCAATCGACCGCCCGGTGTTCACCACCATGTGCGCCGCCGCGGTCATGGTTTTGGGTGGCCTCGCCCTCGACCGGCTCGGGCTCGACCTGTTCCCCGACGTCTCCTTCCCCGTGGTCGCGATCACCACGGTCTACCCCGGCGCCGGCCCGCAGGAGGTCGAGCAGCAGGTCACCAAGCCGCTCGAAGACGCCATGAGCACCATCAACGGCGTCGACGTCGTGCGTTCCTACTCGCGCGACTCCGTCAGCGTCCTGGTGGTGATGTTCAAGCTCGACGTCAACGAGCTCGCGGCCAACGCCGATGTGCGCGACCGCGTGCAGCAGGTGCGCTCGCTCCTGCCCGACGAGGTCGAGGATCCCCTGATCCAGAAGTTCGATCCGTCCTCGGCGCCCATCATGACCTACGGCGTGCGCGCGAAGAACCTGACGCCCGTCGAGACCCGGCGCCTGGTGGAGGATGTCATCCGGCCCGCGCTGGAGAGCGTCGAGGGCGTCGGCTCGGTGGTGATCGGCGGCGGCGCCGAGCGTGAGATCCAGGTGGAGCTCGAGCAGAGCAAGCTGCAGGCGGTCGGCCTCTCCGTCGGCGCCGTGAGCCAGATCCTGCGCAGTGAGTCGGTCGACCTGCCGGGCGGGCGCCTCACCATGAACGGGCGCGAATTCTCGGTGAAGGCCGCGGGTCGATTTCAGTCCCCGGCCGACGTCGAGAACGTCGTCTTGCAGTCGCGCAAAGACGGCACCCAGATCCGCGTCAAGGACGTGGGCCACGTGGTGGACGGGGTCGCGGAGATCCGCACCATTCGCCGCGTGGACGGCGACAACGCCGTGGTCTTCGACGTGCAGAAGCAGAGCGGCGCCAACACCGTGGCCGTGAGCGACGGCGTCATCGAGCGCCTCGATTCGCTCGCCGACCGGCTGGGCGACGACGTCGAGATCCTGTTGATGCAAGAGCAGGCCAAGTACATCAAGAACAACATTCACCGCCTGCGCGAGCACCTCGTCATCGGCGGCGTGCTCGCCATCCTGGTGATCTTCTTCTTCATGCTCGATGTGCGCTCGACGTTGATCAGCGCCGTGTCCCTGCCGATCTCGGTGATCGCGACCTTCTTCTGCATCTGGCAAATGGGCTTCAGCCTGAACCTCATGTCGATGCTCGCGCTCACCTTGGCCATCGGCCTCTTGATCGATGACAGCGTCGTGGTGCGCGAGAACATCTTCAGGCACATGGAGCTCGGTGAGGATCGCGTCAGCGCCGCGCGCAAGGGCACCGCCGAGATCGCGCTGGCCGTGTTCGCCACCACCATGACCATCGTCGCCGTGTTCCTGCCGGTGGCGTTCATGGACGGCATTATGAAAGAGGCTATAAGAATTGCATTTAAGTCAACTTGCCAGAGATCAAAGTG
>CAYLZW010000014.1:0-42657 GCA_964388085.1 uncultured Myxococcales bacterium
GGGCGGCACCGTCGTCGTGTCCGCCGTGCTCGACAACCTGATGAAGGGCGCGGCCGCGCAAGCGGTGCAGGTCATGAACGTGGTGCTCGGCGAGGACGAGCGCGCAGGGCTCCTGCCCGCCAAGGAGGTGCAGCCATGGTGACGGCATGCAAGCAGAACCTCGAGCGTAGCCCCCTGCTCGTCGAGCGCGCGCGTCCGACGACCGGCATCACCGCGGCCATGGGCTTCGTCGCCTCGGCCGTACACGCGGGCATCCGCAAGAAGAAGCTCGACCTCGCCGTCATCGCCGGCAGCGACGCCTGCTCCGCGGCGGCCGTGTTCACGACGAACAAGGTGCAGGCGGCGCCCGTGCTGCTCAGCAAGAAGCACCTCGCGTCGAGCGGCGGCGTCATGCGCGCCATCGTCGTGAACTCGGGCAACGCGAACGCCTGCACGGGGCCGAAGGGTGATGAGGACGCGCTCACCATGGCGCGCGAGACCGCGCACGTGCTCGGCTGCGCGCCGGAAGAGGTCCTCGTGGCCTCCACCGGGGTCATCGGCCAGCCGCTGCCCATCGAGCTCATCGAGGCCGTCATGCCCGCGCTCGGCGAGGGCTTCGCGACCGGCGGCAGGGGTCCCGCCGAGGCCATCCTGACGACGGACACCTTCGCCAAAGAGAGCGTGCGCCGCGTGCAGGCGGCGGCGGGCGAGTACGTCGTCGGCGGCATGGCCAAGGGCTCCGGGATGATCCACCCGAACATGGCGACCACCCTCGGCTTCGTGACGACGGACGCGCAGGTGGAGCCCGCGCTCCTGCAGGCCGTGCTCGCGCGCGCCGTCGAGCAGTCGTTCAACCGCATAAGCGTCGACGGGGACACGTCCACCAACGATATGGTGGCGGTGCTCGCCAGCGGCCGCTCGGGCGTGGACGTCGGCGCCGGCGGCCCGCGCTCGCTGCGGCGCTTCGAGGACGCGCTCACGGGCGTGCTGACCGACCTCGCGAAGCTCGTCGCCAAGGACGGCGAAGGCGCGAGCCGGCTCATCACCGTCGAGGTCACGAGCGCCGCCTCGGACGAGGACGCGCTCGCCGCCGCGCGCACCATCGCGGGCTCTCCGCTCGTGAAGACCGCCGTTCACGGCGCCGACGCCAACTGGGGGCGCATCGTCGCCGCCGTCGGCCGCTCCGGCTGCGAGCTCACGCCCGAGCGCATGAGCGTGGCGCTGAACGGCCTGTGCGTGCTCTCGCCCGGCTACCAGAGCGGCTTCGACGAGGCCGAGGCCAAGGCGCGCCTGTCCGAGCGCGAGGTGACGATCCATGTCGACCTCGGCCTCGCGCACGGCACCGCCACCGTGTGGACCTGTGATCTGACCGCCGACTACGTCGCCATCAACGCGAGCTACCGATCATGATCAAGGCGTTTCTCCCGAACGTCCCGGGCGCGGCCGCGCAGGACGCCCCGCTGAAGCACCTCCGCGGCCAGGTCGTCGTCGTCAAGTACGGCGGCGCCGCCATGGTCGATAGGAAACTGGCCGACGCCTTCGCGAGCGACGTCGCGGCGCTCGTACGGGCGGGCGCGCGCGCCGTCGTCGTGCACGGCGGCGGGCCGGCCCTCACGCGGACGCTGGCGCGCCTCGGCGTCGAGACCTCGTTCGTGAACGGACACCGCGTGACCTGCCAGGAGACCGCCGAGGCCGCGCGCATGGTGCTCTCGGGCTCGACGAACCAGGACGTGGTGGCGCGGCTGTGCCACGCGGGCGTCCTCGCGGTCGGGCTCTCGGGCAGCGACGGCGGGCTGTTCGCGGTGGAGCGCCACGCGCCAGGCGGTCAGGACATCGGCTTCGTCGGCCGGGTGACGGAGGTCCGCAAGGAGCTGCTTCTCACGCTCCTCGGCGCGGGATACGTACCGGTCGTGTCCTCGGTCGTCACCGACGCCTCCGGGCAGCCCTACAACGTCAACGCCGACGTCGTCGCCGGCGCGCTCTTGGCCGCGCTCTCGGCCAAGCGCCTCGTGTTCGTCTCGGACACGCCTGGGGTGCGATCCGCGGCGGGCGAGCGCGTCCCGCTGCTCGACGCCGAGGCGGGGCGCGCTCTGCTCGACGACGGCACGGCCACGGGCGGCATGCAGCCGAAGCTCGAGGCGTCGCTGCGCGCGCTGGCGGCCGGCGCCGAGCGCGTGCACCTCATCGACGGCACCGTGCCGCACGCGCTGCTCCGCGAGCTGACAAGCGACGAGCCCACCGGCACGCGGCTCGAGGCTTGTGCGCCCGATCGCGGCGTGAGCGTCGCCGCATGACGACGACGCTGCGCACCCGGCGGCAGGCGGCCATCCTCGAGGTGGTGCGCGCGCAGCCCATCGCGAGCCAGGAAGAGCTGTCGTCCGCGCTGGAGCGCCGGGGCCTCAAGGCGACGCAAGCGACCCTGTCGCGAGATCTGAAGGAGCTGCAGGTGGCGCGCGTGCCGGTGGAGGACGGCTATCGCTACCTTCCGGCCGGCGAGGCGCCCGCGGCGACCGTGCCTCCGGCGGCCACACAGTTGGTGACGGCGGAGGTGCTCAGCGTCGACCAGAACGAGGTCGCCATCATCGTGCGCACGGCGGTCGCGCGCGCGCAGGGGGTCGCGGTCTACCTCGACAGCCTGAAGGACAAGGACCTGCTCGCGACCCTCGCGGGCGATGACACCGTGCTGTGTATCCCGCGCAGCGTCAAACGAACGAACGCGCTGCGAAAGCGCCTGCTCGAGATGTTCGAGCTCCCGGGCTGAGCGCCCTTCCACGACGACGTCACTATCCCGCTCTGCTACACACCCGAACGACTCGGTAACCGAAAGAAGGAGGCGCACATGCCTCGATACCTGCTCGCGTACTCCGGCGGCCTCGACACCTCCGTGATGCTGAAGTGGCTGCAGCTCCGCCATGGCGCCGAGGTGTTCACCATGACGGCCGACCTCGGCCAGACCAAGGAGCTCACGGGCGTCCGCGAGAAGGCGCTCGCGACCGGCGCCAAGGGCGTCTACATCGAGGACCTGCGTGAGGAGTTCGTGCGCGACTTCGTGTGGCCGAGCCTCAAGGCGGGCGCGCTCTACCAGGAGGTCTACCCGATGGCGACGTCGCTCGGGCGGCCGCTCATCGCCAAGCGCCTCGTCGAGCTCGCGCGCGAGGTCGGTGCCGACGCCATCGTGCACGGCTGTACCGGCAAGGGGAACGATCAGGTGCGCCTCGAGGTCGGCGTCGCCTGCCTCGCGCCCGACCTCAAGTGCATCGCGCCGCTGCGCGAGTGGGAGCTTCGCAGCCGCGAGGACGAGATCGCCTTCGCCGACGAGCACCACATCCCCATCGTGGCGACGCAGCGCTCGCCCTACTCGCTCGACGAGAACCTCTGGGGCATGGCCATCGAGGCCGGCGTCCTCGAGGATCCGTGGGTGGCGCCGCCCGACGACTGCTGGCAGCTCACGGCCGATCCGAAGAAGGCCTCCGCGCAGGGCGCGTCCGTCGTCATCGGCTTCGACGCCGGCGTCCCGGTCGCGCTCGACGGTAAGTCGCTCGGCGGCCCCGAGCTCATCGCGCGGCTCGGCAAGCTCGCGGCCGAGCACGGCGTCGGGCGCCTCGACGTCATCGAGGACCGGCTGGTGGGCATCAAGTCACGCGAGGTCTATGAAGCGCCCGCGGCGCTCACGCTGCACACGGCGCGCGCGGCCCTCGAGCAGCTCTGCCTCGATCGAGAGACCCGCCGCGTGAAGGCCGAGCTCGGGCAGCAGCTCGCGCGGCTCGTCTACGATGGTCTGTGGTTCACGCCGCTGCGGCGGGCCATCAGCGCCTTCGTCGACGAGGCCTCTCGGCGGGTCACGGGTGAGGTGCGCATGGAGCTCTGCCAAGGGCGCGCCACCGCCACCGGCCGTCGCTCCGCCTACGCGCTCTACGACGAGAAGCTCGCGACCTACAGCGTCGGAGACACCTTCCAGCACGGCGCCGCCAAGGGCTTCATCGACATCTACGGGCTCGCTCCGAAGACCGCCAACGTGGTCGACCGCGCGGCGAAGATGGTGGCGGCGAAGGTGCCGGTGCTGGAAAGCAATCCGGTGCTCGAGAAGGAGGCGTCGTGAGCGAGCTGTGGGGGGCGCGCTTTCGGGAGCCCATGGGCGAGACCATGCGGCGCTTCTCGACGTCGCTGCCGGTGGATCGGCGCCTGGCGCGCTACGACCTCGTCGGCAGCCGCGCGCACGCGAGCGCGCTCCTTTTGGCCGGCGTGCTCTCGGAGACCGAGCATAAGGCGCTGCTCGGCGCCATCAGCACGCTGCTCGGTGAGGTCGAGGCAGGCACGTTCCCGCCCTCGGGGACCGAGCCGGACGCCCCCGAGGACGTGCACTCCGCCGTCGAAGCGAAGCTCGTGTCGCTCGTCGGTGACGTCGGCAAGAAGCTGCACGCCGGCCGCTCCCGGAACGATCAGGTCGTCACCGACGTGCTGCTCTGGTTACAGGACGCGCTCAAGGACGTCATCGCCGCCGTGACCTCGCTGCAGCGGGCGCTGGTCGACGTCGCCGACCAGCACGCTGACCTCGTCTGGTACGCGTACACACACCAGCAGCGCGCGCAGCCGGTCCTGGCGGCTCATCACCTGTTGGCCCACGTGGAGGCCCTCGGGCGTGACGTCGAGCGGCTGTCGGACGCGAAGGCGCGCGCTGATCGCTCGCCGCTCGGCGCCGGGGCCTGCGTCGGATCGACGCTGCCGCTCGATCGGGAGCTGACGGCTCGCGAGCTGGGTTTCGCGCGCGTGGCCATGAATTCGCTCGATGTCGTCAGCGATCGGGACTGGGCGCTCGAGGCCGTGTCGTCGTGCGCGCTGGTCATGACGCATCTCTCACGCCTCGCGGCCGAGCTCGTCTGGTGGTCCTCACAAGAGATGGGCACCGCGCGCATCGGAGACGCCTTCTGCACCGGCTCGTCCATGATGCCGCAGAAGCGAAATCCCGACGTGGCCGAGCTGGTGCGCGGCAAGAGCGCGCGCGTCATGGGCGCGCTGACCTCGCTGCACTCGCTCCTTCATGGCCTGCCGCTCGCCTACAACCGCGACCTGCAGGAGGACAAGGAGCCCCTGTTCGATGCGCTCGACACGACCACCGACTGCGCGCGCCTGCTCGCGGCGGCGGTCGCCTCGACGACGCTGCTGCCGCCGCGGGCCGCCGGTCCCGAGCTGTCTTCCGCGACGGACCTCGCCGAAGAGCTCGTGCGCCGCGGCGTCCCGTTTCGCACCGCGCACGAACGCACCGGCGCGCTCGTGCTCGCGTGCGAGAAGGACGGCCGCGGCCTCGAGCAGTGCAGCGACGCCGAGCTCGCGCGGGCGGGCCTCGAAGGGCTCGACCGCGCGCTGCTCACCCCTCGCGGCAGCGTCGAGGCGAAGCAGACCCTCGGCTCCACGAGCCCTGCCCTCGTCAAGGCGGCGCTGGCGGAGTGGCGGGCGCGGCTAGGCTGACCCGGCGGCTTTCGGCGCCGCCGGCAACAGCGGTACCATGGGCCGACACCAGCGGGGGGCCGATGGAACAGCCGAGGATCCTGAGCCGCGACGCAGCAGGGCACGTCGGCGTGTGGCGAGACGCGCTGTTTGAAGTGTGGGCCGCGCCCGCGGGCGCCGACATCCTGCGCGCGCGCGCTGGCGTCGTCCGTGAGCACCTCACCGGCGCGCTCCGTCCGGGGCAGAAGCTGGTCTTCCTCACGCTCGTGCAGGAGCGCGCCATCCGCGCCGTGGAGCGTGACGCGCGCGAGGTCCTCGACGACCGCGTGCGCGAGAACGCGCCGTATACGAAGGGCGCGGCCACGATCATCCAGGCGAGCGGCTTCAAGGCCGCGGTCATCCGCAGCATCTCGGCGGCGATGTTGTTGCTCTCCGGCGTCAAATACCCGGCGAAGACCGAGAGCGAGCTCGAGCCCACGCTGCGCTGGGCGGCCGCGTTGCTCGCGCCCGAGGGCGGGCAGCCCGTGCCCGCCGACGAGCTCATCGCGGCGTTCGACGCGTTCCTCGAGCTGGCCACGGAGGCCGAGGCGAAGGAGCCCGCCCGCGAGCGCGCCTGACGCCTCTCGAGGGTCGTCAGCGCATCATCGCCTCCGTCTCCTCGCGGATGGTCGCGAGCGTGGCGCGTACGTGCTCGAGCACCCCGTCGTTCTCGTGCTCGAGCGCCCACAGCGCGCCCAGCACCGGCCACGCGGCCCAGCGCTCCATCGCGTGCTCGATGATGCGCGGCCACGTCCGTCCACCTTGCCGTTCGAAGCGCGCCACCAGCTCGCTGAGCACGTCCCTGCCGAAGCAGCCGTGAAACATCGCCAGGTCGACGACGGGATCGCTCACGCACGCTTCGGTCCAGTCGAGCACGCCCGTGAGCGCGCCGTCCTCCGCGAGCAGCATGTGGCCGGGATGCAGGTCACCGTGCCCGAGCGCGAGGTGCTGCGGCCATACGTCGTCGTCGTGCAGCCAGCGCTGCCAACGCTGCCAGACCGCGTCACTCGGCTGCAGCACGTCTCGCGTTCGCTCGAGCGCGCGCGCGAACGTAGAGCGCTGCTCCTCGATCGTCTTCACCGGCACGCCCGCCCCCTTCGCTACGTCGAGAGGAACGCTCTGCAAGGCGACCAGCATGCGCGCGAATGACTCCACGAACCGCTCCGAGGGCGCCGCTGGATCGATGCGGTTCCAGGTCGGAGCGCCGTCTTCGAGCGTCACGGCCGGGACGCCGTCGAGCCGCGGGTAGGCGATCACGTCGCGCGCGTGCAGCCGCCACTCCGGCACCTTCACCGGCAGGCGCGGCGCCACCAGCCGCAAGACGCGCGACTCCACGAGGCTCGCCTCCCACACCGAAGGACGCCGCGGCGTACGCACGATCCAGGGCGTGCCCTCGGCGTCCTGGGCGTGCAGCACCCGGAAGTCGAGGCCCATGCCGTCGAGCTCGTCGTGCTCGCTCGTCAGCTCGAGCCCCTGCGCGGCCGCGGCCGCGAGCAGCTCGTCCGCCGTCTCGAGCGGTGGCAGAGGCGGCAGCGCGCGGCGCCAACGCTCGAGGTCGTGCGCCGGCGCGCGCAGCGCGAGCAGCACCACGTCGTCCCGATACTCCTCGTGCAGCACGCGGGAGCGCGCGCGGATGTCCGCCAGCAGCTTGCCCTCGGCGTGCGGCACGGGCAGCCGATCGCCGACGAGCTGCTCATCGAAGAACGCGACGATGTGCTCGCGTAGGGCCATGACGTCGTCGAGCGAATGGGCGCTGAGCGCGATGGCGTCGGGGAGCTGCTCCTCGAGCGCCGCACGCCGCACGTCGTCGACGCGATCGATCTTGTTCAGCACCACGCGGGTCGGCAGCGAGTCGGCCCCAATGGCTGCCAAGGTCTCGCGCGTGACCGCGAGCTGCGCACGCCACTCGGGATCCGCGGCGTCGACGATGAGCAGCAGGAGATCCGCCTCCCGCGCTTCCTCGAGGGTCGAGTGGAAGGACGCGAGCAGCTCGTTCGGCAAGCGCCGCAAAAAGCCCACCGTGTCCGACACCAGGATGCGAGGGACGGTCGGTGGAGCGAGCGCGCGCACCGTGGTGCCGAGCGTCGCGAACAGCTTGTCCTCGACGAGGACCTCGCTGCCCGTGAGCGCCCGCAAGAGCGAGGACTTGCCCGCGTTCGTGTACCCGACCAGCGCGACCTGCGGCACATCAGCGCGCCGCTGCCTCTGCGCGTCGCGCCCCGCCGTCGCGCGCTCGAGCTCGCGACGAAGTCCGGCGACGCGCTCTCGGAGCTGCTCCTTTCGCAGCACGACGTTCGAGTGTCCGCGCGCGCCGCGCCCGCCGCCGCCTCCTCCGCGTCCGACGAGGATCTCCTCATCGCGCACGCGAGGGGCGTCATAGTTGAGGCGCGCGATGGCGAGCTCGAGGCGCGCGAGGTCGGTGCCGCCGCGCCCCTCGAACACACGCAGGATGACGCCGGTTCGGTCGAGGACGGAGGCGTCGAGCTCCTTCTCGAGCTCGCGCGTGTGACGAGGGGAGAGCTCGCCGTCGAACACCACGAGCGGCGTGGCGCCGAGCGTCTGCTTCTGCTCGTCGAGCAGCGCCGCGAGCTCCTTCCGTTTTCCCTGGCCGAGCACGCCGCTCGACGACGAGGAACGCCTCTGCACCAGCGTGCCGGTGGCCGCGACGCCGAGGCCCTCCAGCAGGTGCGTCAGCTCCTGCAGGGACACGCGCACCTCGTCGTCGCGCTCGTCCGGCGCTTGCCGTGCGACGAGGATGGCGTGCCGAGCGGAGGCGCCGGTCTCTGGGGGAGCCGCTCGCTGGCGGTCGGTGGCAGCGGAGAACGTGGGTTTGTTGCGTTTGGGCATGGAGACCTCCAGGGCGACGGGCGGCAGGGGGGCCGGCGCGGGAGATCACGGTCTCGGCTCAATCGGATCGATCGGATCGATCGGCTTGAGCTGCTCGATGTGCGTTGTCGTGCGGGGCTCGACATGCGCGCTCGGCCGTGATGCCGCGCCCGGCCTTCGAGAGGGAAGGCGGGCAGGCGGGCACCACTCGCGGCAGCGACGTCCAACGCGCGGGGCGAGGGACGGCGGCAGCGGTGATGCCGGGCTCAGCGGAAGCGCATGAAGAGGAACATGATGGAGCCAGCTTGCCAGCTCGCGTGGCCGTCCGCAAGCGCGGCTTCACACGAAGCTCACACGGCCGGCGCTGCCACGAGGGATCAGGCGAAGGGCGTCACGGGCACGAGCGCGACGATGGATCCCGTGAACACGCCGATGCAGACGCCGGCGAGCACGTCGATGGGATAGTGCACGCCGAGGTACATGCGCCCGTAGCCGACGAAGATGGCGACGAGGACGATCGCGGGAGCGATCATGGGGATGGCGCCGAACATCGAGATGGCGACGGCGAACGCGGCCGCCGTATGACCCGACGGGAAGCTGAAGCGATCGGGCGGCGTCAGCGCCTGCACCTCGTCGGCGGGACGCGTGCGGCGCACCGTGCGCTTGACGATGACCACGACGATGGACGTCACCACGAGCGCCACGGTGGCGTGGTTCGCGATGTCGATGCCGATGGGACCCATGAACAGCAGCGCGCAAATCAGGAGCGTCAGGCTGTCTGGATCGTGCAAACGACACAGCGCCCGCAGCAGCAGGGTCGCAGGGGAGCGACGCAGCCGGATGACCTGCCGCAGGAGCTTGTCATCGAGCGCCTGCAGGCGCGCCATGCGGCTCGAAGACGGCGAGGCGACTGCGCTCGGCCTCGACGGTGGAAAGCCGCCGCGCCCGCGGCCCTTTCGGCGGGAGCTCTCGACAGCGGACGCTCTGGCTTCGCTCAATCGCATCGTGTGACGCTCGTGTGCTGGGATGCCCCTTGCGAGCGGGGCCGCGAGAGGTGAGCAAGGTAGATGCCAGGTGTCACGGCACGGTCATCGCTCCGCTCCGTGACGGCGTCGCTCTGCTACGACGTTTGATACGAGCCCTCTCCTAACGAGCGGCGGACACAGTGCAACGCGGTTTCGTACCCATGAGCGACCCCTCGGTTCATAGCCTGAACGGCCTCCAGCGGCCCTTCCCGATGAGCCAAGCGCTGTCTCGGCTCGGAGAGGCCGTCCAAGGCGCGGGCGGCCGCGCGGTGGTCGTCGGAGGGGCCGTCCGGGATCACCTGCTCGGTCGCGCGCCCAAGGACGTGGACGTCGAGGTCTACCAACTCTCCCTCGCCGAGCTCGAGGCCTGTCTTCGGGAGATCGGCGACGTGTACGCCGTCGGCCGCTCCTTCGGGGTGCTGAAGCTGGTCGTCCCCCCGAGCGCTCAGGACGCGGACCGCGGCGGCGAGGTGCTCGACGTCGCGCTGCCGCGCAAGGACAGCAAGGTCGGCCAAGGTCACCGCGGCTTCGTCGTCGAGACCGACCCGCACATGCCCTTCGCCGAGGCCGCCGCCCGGCGCGACTTCACGCTGAACGCCATGGGCATCCGCGTCGAGACGGGCGAGCTCCTCGATCCACACGGCGGCGCGCGCGATCTCGAGCGCGGCGTCTTGCGCCACGTGTCCGCGGCCTTCGACGAGGATCCGCTGCGCGTCTTGCGCGCCTGTCAGTTCGCGGCGCGCTTCGCCCTCGAGATCGCCCCCGAGACGCTCGAGCGCTGTCACGCGCTCGAGCGCGAGCTCCCCACCCTGCCGAAGGAGCGCTTATGGGAGGAGATGAAGAAGCTCCTCGTGCGGGCGCGCTATCCGTCCATCGGCCTGTGCGCGCTCGTGTCGACGAGGGCGCTGTCGCTGTTCCCCGAGCTCGCGGCGTTGCGCGGCTGTCCGCAGGAGCCCGAGTGGCACCCCGAGGGAGACGTGTGGGTGCACACGCTCATGGTCACCGACGAGGCGGCCGCGCTCGCGCGCGAGCAGGCCCTCGCTGACGACGAGACCTTGCTGTGCGTGCTCGGCGCGCTCTGCCATGATCTCGGCAAGCCGCTGACGACGGAGGTCATCGACGGCCGCGTCCGCTCGCTGAACCACGAGGCCGCCGGCGAGGAGCCCACGAGGAGCTTCCTCGCGCGCATCGGAGCGCCGAACGACGTCGTCGAGGAGATCGTCGCGCTCGTGCGCGAGCACCTGAAGCCCTTTCAGCTCTGGCGCGATCGCGAGAACGTCTCGGACGGCGCGCTCCGGCGGCTCTCGCTGCGGGTCGCCATCCCGCGCCTCGTGCGCGTCGCGCGCGCGGACTTCCTCGGCCGCACGACGACGGAGGCGCTGTCGCGCGACGACCCCGCCACCGGCTGGTTGACCGAGGAGGCCGCGCGGCTCGAGGTCGCGGCCTCCGCGCCGAAGCCGCTCTTGCAGGGACGCCACCTGCTCGAGCGCGGGATCCCCGCCGGCAAACACATGGGCGCCATGTTGCAGCGCGCGTTCGACGCCCAGCTCGACGGCGCATTCACGTCGCTCCCCGACGCGCTCGCCTGGCTCGACGCAAACCTCGGTGAGCTGGGGCGCGCCGGGGGCGAACCGTGAGGCGCGCTATCGCCCTCGGCCTGCCCCTCTGCGCGGCCGCGTGCTTCGTCGTGGGCTGCGATCTGCAGCAGCTCGTGCTCGAGTCCGAGATCGCCCCCGGCGCCCGCAACGAGCTCGTGCGCGACTGCTGCGAGTGCCTCGCCAGCGGGCACACGTTCCTGCGCTTCGACGCCTGCGGCGGCGAGCGGCCGCCCGACGACGAGGCGGAGACGCAAGCCGACGCGGGCCCGCTCATGCGCATCCCTTGCCTGTGCGGCGGCGCCGCGGACACCTGCACCGACGTCCTCGTCGCAGGCGGTGTCGCCGACGTGGTCGGCGGCTGCACGGCCATCGGCGGCATGTGCCAGCCGGCGTGTGACGGCGTGCTCGCGTATCCGTAGCTCGGCAGCCCCGCCGCGGCGCTATGCTCGCGAACGTGCGCGAAGCCCTCCGCCTCCTCGCTGCCTGTCTCTCTCTGCTGTGCGCCTGCGCGCCGGCGGCGGACGGCGGGGCTGACCGTGACGAGGACGCAGGCACGCCTGCGAACGACGCGGGCCAGGACGTCGTCGACGCGGGCTCGGCGGCGAACGACGCGGGCCAAGACGTCGTCGACGCGGGCTCGGCGGCGGACGACGCCGGCGCGGCCGCGAGCGACGCCGGGCCTGACACCGTCGACGCAGGAGCGCCGAGCTGCGATGTCGCCTCCCCCGACTGCGCCGCGGCGTGGACGGCCGCGCACAACGCCTTGCGCCAGCGGCTCAACGAGGGGGGCGTCGTGGGTCAGCCGGCCCCGAGCCCGCCGCTGCCGATGATGACGGGCGATCCCGCGCTCGCGCAGGTCGCGCGCGAGCACGTCGAGCGCTGCGTGTGGACGCACAACGACGAGCGCAGCCAGCGCTACGCCGAGCTCGGCGGCGACGGCTACGTCGGGGAGAACCTCTACGCCGCCACGGGCATCACCAGCCCGCTCGACGTCGTCGAGAGCTGGTTCTCCGAGCAAGAAGACTTCGACTACGACGACAACGCCTGCGCCGGCACGTGCGGCCACTACACGCAGGTGGTCTGGCGGAGCAGCGTCCGCGTGGGGTGCGCGTCTTTCGACTGCGAGCACATCCAGGGGCTGCCGACCTGGTTCAACGGGGGTGTGGTGACGGCGTGCGACTATGCCCCGGGTGGAAACTTCGGCGGCCAGCGTCCCTACTGAGCGCGGCGTGCTATGAGGAGGCAGCGCGAGCGGACCGTTCGCCCGCTCTGGTCGAGAGCCATGTCGTACTTCGAAGTCTCCTCCCACGTAGAGACCCGCGTCATCAAGCTGGTGCGCACCGCGAAGCAGGCGCCGCGCGACGTCGACCTCCGCGAGATGTTCGCCACCGCGCACGCCGCCACCGACGCCGTCGACCGCGCGAGCTGGTCCCTCCTGCTCGACCTGACCCGCGCCGCGGGCCGCAACGACGACCACTTCGAGCGCGCGATCGCACCGGAGCGCGCGCACCTCGAGCGCGGCTTCTCGAAGGTGGCCGTGGTCGTGCGCTCGGTCGTGGGACGCTTGCAGGTCGAGCGCCACGCCCGCGAGGACGGCGTCAACCTGCGCGCGTTCGTCGACGAGAACGAAGCGCTCGCGTGGCTGCGGGAGCCGGGCGCTTGATGGCGCCGCAGCCCCTCCGAGCGCCGCGCGCTTCGTGACGGGCCGCGACCGCCGTCATCGGCCCTGCTGACGGCGGCGCCGCGCCGGCTACGGAGACGCGACGTCGTCAGCCCGCATACTCGGGCGCGTTCTCCTTGAGCCACTCCTCGGTGGGGCTGTCCCCCCAGATCGCGGACACGGCGGCGCCGCCGAGGCTCAACACCCCGCCCACGACGGCGAGCGGCAGACCGACGCCGGAAGCCGCCGCCGCGAGCATCATGGCGCCGCCCGCGGCCTGCATGCCGCCGCCGACCGCGCCGGCGGTGTCGCCGCGACCGATCGCCTTCGCCATGTCGGCGCCTCCCACGAGGACGTCGAGGCCGGGCGCGATCTTGCCGGCAAAGCGCGCGTAGGTGGCGAGCGCCTTCGAGCTCTTCGCGGCGCTTGCGAGGATGCCGCTCACCTCCACGGCGCTCGACGCCGCGGCGAGGCTGTTGCGCAAGCTCGGGTCTTTGCGCAGGTCGGCGAACGCGACGACGCCGGTCGCGAACGAGACGCCTTTGGCGATCTTGTCGAAGCCGCCAGCCAGCTTCTTTAGCTGCGGATCGTTCGCCAGCCGCTGCTTCGCGGACTCGATGCCGTGCTTGTTTGCGTGCTCGATGGCGTCGTGGACCTTGGCCACCTGCGACGGCTTGATGGCGAGGGCGTGCGCGACGCCGTTGTTCAAGAGCTCCATGGCCTCGGGGCCGCCCTTCTTCGCGATGAGGCCGCCCCACGTCTGCAAAGCGCCGAGCCCCATCTTCGAGTACGAGGTGCCGCCCTTCAGCATCTTCACGTAGTAGGGGTCCGCGTTCGGCGCGTTCTTCAGCGCGGGCAGCAGGTTCTTCTCGAAGAACGCCTCGCCGGCCTTCGTGTCCGACACCATCTCGTGCAGACCGCCCTCGATGCGCGCGCGCTCGTCGGGAGGCAGCGCCTCCATCGCCTTCTTGAACGCGGGGCCCTCCATGTACGCGACGGTGCGACGCGCGCTGCTCTCGAGCTTCATCGTGTGGCGCGCCACCCGGCCGCCGTAGGTCGCGATATCGGCGTTGAGCTTCTTCATGTCGACGTCGCTCTTGTCGAGCTTCCCGTCGTCGACGGCGGCCTTGATCTGCTGCGCCTTCAACAGCTTCGCGGCGTCGTGCTTGACCTGGGGGTTTCTGGCGAGGGTCTCGCGCAGCAAGCGCATCCCGGCCGCCGCCTTCACCGCGCTCTCCGCGTCGACGATGGCGCGCGCCACGGGCATGCGCGATCGAGCCGCGCCGAGCAGATCCGAGACGGTCGCCGTCTCCACCTTCGTCTTGTCCCGTGCGGCCTTGCTCTGCTCGAGCTCCTGGTAGGTGCCCGCCACTCCGTCGTCGAACGCCTCCTTCATCGACGCGTGCTCGTATTGGCGCTCGAGCACCGCGAGGCGCTGCTTGCCGTCGGGAGACAGACGGCTGGCATCTCCTAGCCCCTTGATCTCCGCGAGGAGCGCCTTGGCCGAGTCCCGCGGCACCTCGATGCCATCCGCCTCGAGCGCCGCGCGGCTCTCCTGCAGGCTGCGCGAACGATCGCCGACCAGACCGAAGTGCGTCTCGTCCGCCACCTCGACCTGCTGCTCCGCCGCCTGCAGCTCACCCTTGACCTCCCGGCCGAGCGACTCGACGCGCCCCTCGTGCAACTCGGTGAAGGCCTTCGCGGAGGCGAGCGAGCTCTCTTTTCCGACCACATGGTCAAAGGCGCGGCGCTCTTTGCCGGAGACGAAGCCGTCCTGGTCCGCGTCCGCGAAGCGAACGGCCGCCTCTGCCTCGGTGGCGTCGATGTTGCCGTCGCGCACGTGATCCAGCTGCTTCAGCTGCGCCTCGGAATACTGGCTCAGATCGAGGCCGGCCTTCTTCGCGACGTCGCTGCCTGTGACCTTCATCGCTCCCCCGCTGCTGTGGTGTGAGTGATTCTCGACGCCCCTCGTAGGCAGGTGCCGCCGGAGGTTGACGGGCGTCACCCGAGCGGGGTGCGGCCCATCACGGGACGGCACGCAAGTGCGCGTCCTCCACCCAACCGCCGCACGATAGCGGATCCGGACGCCGGTTCAGGCGCACGGGGGTAGGAGCCCCTCCGACTTCCGCGCTCGTCGTGCTAGGCCACTAGCGCCGTGATCGACCGCGTCCCCCCCGCTGACGACAGCACCGCACCGACCCCGAAGCCGGTCCTCGGAGAGCGCCGCGACCTGCAGGGCCTGCTCGCGCTGCACGAGGAGCTCGTCAGGCACCAGGGCGGCGTCGTCGTCCTCGAGGGACCGCGCGGCGTCGGCAAGGCGGCGCTGCTCGGCCAGCTCCGCCGCGAGCTGGCGGCAAAGGGGCGCCTCGTGCTGTTCGGCCGCGCGGAGCAGACGGCGACGTCGCCCTACGCCTGCTTGCGCGAGCCCGCCGCGCAGGCGCTCGCGTTCCTCGAGTCACGAGGCCTCGCCGAGACCTTCCTCGACACGCACGCCGCCGCGCTCGGGCTCTTGTTGCCGAACCTCGCGCAGACGGCGCCCATGCGCACGCAGGACAAGACCGGCTTCTTCGAGGCGCTGCGCGCGTTCTTCCTCGACCTCGCGGGCGTCACCACGCCGACGCTGCTGCTCGCGGACGTGCACTACGCCGACGACGACACGCGCGATCTCATCCGGTTCCTGGCGGCGCACTTGTACAACCCCGAGGGCCCCGGCGGCGATCCGGCCGAGGGCTTCAACGGCGTGCTCATGCTCGCCTGCCGCACGGACGACGACGACGGCGCGCGGGTGGTGCTCGAGCTCTCGGGGGGAGAGCGCTTCCGACGCTTCACGGTCTCGGGCCTCAACAAGACCGAGCTGCTCGGCTACCTCGCCGATCATCCGGCGCTCGAGCGCCTGCTCGCCGCCAGCGGCGGACGCCCCGAGGACATCGACGAGCTGCTCGACTCCCTGCCGCCCGACACCGACTCGCTGCTGCTCGATCGCGTGGCGTCGCTCGCGCCGAACGCGCAGGCCTGTCTGAAGGCGCTGGCCGTCGTCGGCGGGCCGGTGCCGCCCGATCTGCTCGCCGCCGTGCTCGAGCGCCCCGTGGCGGAGGTGGCCCAGGCGCTCTCGTCCCTCGTCGAGAAGCGGCTGCTCGCGCGGCGGCTCTCGAACGGCGAGCTGCTGTTCACCTTCGCGCGCGCGCACCACAACGAGGTGCTGCGCAACCGCCTGCCGGTGCAGGAGCGCAAGCGGCTACACCAGGCCATCGGGCAGACGCTCGAGGAGCGCGCCACCGACGCCGGCGACCAACTGCTCGCCTTTCATTTCCTCGAGGGCTCGGAGCCGAGCCGCGGCGTGCCGTACGCGCTACTCGCGAGCGAGCGCCTGCTCGTCACCTTCGCCTACGGCAGCGCCGCGCAGCTCATCCGCCGCGCGCTCCCCCACACGGGCAGCGACGAGCAGCGCTTCAGCTTGCTCTCGCAGCTCGTCGAGGCCGAGCACGCGCGCGGGCAGCTCGCCAAGGCGCTCGACGCCGCCCAGCAGATGCGCGCGCTCGCCTCCCCCGCGCAGCTCCCGACGGTGCTGCGCAAGGTGGGCGAGCTCCTGGCGGGCCGTGGCGAGCATAAGGCCGCGCTCGAGATGCTCGAACAGGCGCTCGGCCAGCTCGAGGAGCCGGGCGCCGCGGCGCCGAACGGCACCGACGACGTCTTGCCCGAGCGCGCGCAGGTGCTCGCCGCCATCTCCGATGTCGCCTACAGAAAGGGCGACCTCGAGGAGGCCGAGCGCCGCGCCGATGAAGCGCTCCTCGCCGCGCCGCGCGCGCCGGTCGCCTTCCGCATCAACGTCGCCAACACGCTCGCGCGCGTCTCCTACTCGCGCGAGCGCTACGAGGAGGCCGAGCAGCGCTTCCTCGAGAACCTGGCGCTGGCCGACAAGCACGAGCTCGATCCCGAGGCCATGCGCGCGCGCGTGAACGCCGGTCTCGCGCGCTTTCACCTCGGCCGCTACGAGGAGGCGCGCGAGATCCTCGAGCGCGCGCTCGGCCAGGCGCGCGCCGCCGGCGACGTCAGCTACGAGGCGCAGGCGCTCTTGAACCTCGGCGCCACCAGCCAGCGCGAGAGCGATCTCGGCCGCGCCATCCGCTACTTCCAGGGCGCGCTCGCCCTCTACCTGCGCATGGGTAAGCGCCTGCAGCTGCGGCTCACGACGTGGAACCTGGCCAACGTCTACGTCGCCGTGGGCATGCACGAGAAGGCGCGCACCTACCTCGACCAGAGCCGGCGCATCGCCGAGCTCGACGACAGCGATCGAGGCCGCGCCTTCGTGCACTTCAGCGAAGGCGACATCGCCTACGACCAGGCGCAGTTCGGGCAAGCCCTCGCCTCGTACGAGAACGCGCGCTCGCTGTTCCGCAAGATCGGAGACGGCGCGCGCGTCGTCGAGATGACCGTCAAGAGCGCTTGGGCCGCCCTCGAGCTCGGCGACCTCGACGCCGCCGTGCAGCGCATGGAGGAGCTGCCCGAGCACGGTGAGGCGCTGACCCTGCCGTCCGCCCGCCAGCGCGCGCTGCGGGGCGCGATCCGCGCCGCCGCCGCCGAGGAGGAGGGCACCGACGCCGGCCCCGGCACCGCGCTGCTCTCGCGCGCCATCGACGAGCTCGATCGGCTGCACGCCGACGAGGACGCCTGGCGCGCCCTCGTGTTCCTCGCCGCGCGCTACGAAGCCCAGGGCGATCGCAAGAGCGCCGAGGCCTGCCGCCAGCGGGCGCGCGCGATCATCGGCCGCCTCGGCGAGAAACTGCCGAAGGACCTGTACAAGAGCTTCCTCGAGGTGGTCGCGCGCGAGCTGTTCCCCTCGGAGGAGAGAGACGCGCGCACCGAAGAGCCCAGCGCGCCGGCCGAGCACAGCGCCCCGCCCGAGCCGCTGTACGAGCACGAACGGGCGCGAGCGTCGCCCATCGCGGTGCCCTCCCCGAGCGCTCGCAAGCCGGAGTGGGATCAGCGCTACAAGGAGCTCGTCGGCAGGGCGCCCCAGATCCTGCGCGTCTTCGATCGCCTCGACCGCATCGCGCGCACGAGCCAGGCCACGGTGCTCATCCGCGGCGAGTCCGGCACCGGCAAGGAGCTCGTGGCCGCGGCCGTGCACCGCATGAGCGATCGCAAGGCCGGCCCCTTCGTGCGCGTCAACTGCGCCGCCCTCGTCGAGACGCTGCTCATGAGCGAGCTGTTCGGACACGAGAAGGGCAGCTTCACGGGCGCCTTCGCGCGCAAGGTGGGCCGCTTCGAGCTCGCGCGCGGCGGCACCATCTTCCTCGACGAGATCGGCGACATCTCGCCGAAGACGCAGGTGTCGCTCCTGCGCGTGCTGCAGGAGAAGAGCTTCGAGCGCGTCGGCGGCACGCAGACCATCCACACCGACGCCGCCGTCATCTGCGCCACGCACAGAGATTTCGAGGCCATGGTGCAAGACGGCAGCTTCCGCGAGGACCTCTACTACCGGCTGCGCGGCGTCGTCGTCGAGATCCCGGCCCTGCGCGATCGTCCCGACGACATCCCCATGCTCGCGCGCCACTTCCTCGAGATCGCCGGCCGCGAGCTCGGGCGCGCGCCCACGTCGCTGTCCCGGGAGGCCGACGACGTGCTCGTGCGCTACCGCTGGCCGGGCAACATCCGCGAGCTGCAGAACGTGGTCCGCTCGGTGGCGCTGTTTTGCGAAGGTGACGTCGTCGGCACCGAGCACCTGGCCGAGTTCCCCGAGCTGTTCGAAGAGCGGCGAGCCCCCGCGCAGGCGGCCGCCCCCCGTCGGCCCGCGACCTCCCCCGAGCCGGCGCCGAGCGCGCCCCCTGCGAGCGCCGCCCCCTACAGCGCGCCGCCTGATCCCCCGTACGCGCCCTCGGGCGGGCCCGCGAGCGCACGAAACGGCGGCCCAGCACCTACGTCGGCGCACGACGTGCTGCGCCGCGTGGAGCGGGAGGCAGCCGCTGAGCCCCTCGCCCTCGGCGATCTGAAGCGCAAGCTCGAGTTCGAGGCCATCGCGAACGCCATGCGCCAGACCGCCGGCAACATCACCCAGGCCGCTAAACTACTGAAAATGAAGCGTCCTCGGCTCAGTCAGATCGTGAACGGCAACCCCGAGCTGAAGGCCATCAAAGAGGCCTCGCGCGTGGACGGCTCCATCGTTGAGTGAGGCGGCCAGCGCTGCGGATCTCCCTCTTCGAGGGTGAGGACAGGTCCAGCGGAGGCCAGGTCCAGCAAGAGGCTCGTGCCTTCGTCGAGGCGGCGACTGTCCAGTAAGAGATCATCCTACCTGGTATGTCGATTGCAGATCCGGGCCCGGTCACGGTCTTGGCGACGGCGGGCGTTCGCCCTACGATCGCTTCTGGTGCCTTGGGCGCGGTGCCGCCGCACCTCAGGGCGGGCTTCGGGGAGCTGGCAATGGTCGCGGGAAACCTCATCACGGCGCTGGTACGCAAGGGGGCCCTCGTAGGGGGCGCCGTCGTCTCGCTCGTCGTGGCGAGCGCCTGTGGAGCGCCCAGCGCGGCCGCTGAAGGCGAGCTCGCGGCCGACGTGGTCACGGTGCGCCCCCGCGTGGCCATCGACGGCTTGATCGAGCTGAGCGCCCGTACCGAGGGCCGGCTGTTCGTGGATGAGGTCGTGTTCCACGCGCCGTCCGTGCGAATTCAGAACGGTCCGTTCGCGATCGCCGACGTGCTCGCGAGTGATCCGGATGACGCGGGTGCGCTGTTCTTCCGCTACGCGCTCGTGGACGGGGGCGGCGCCGGCGCAGTGGCGAGCGAGCGGCGCTGGAGCCTCTCTCCCGAGGGCGCCACGCCCGAGTCCCAGGTGACCTTCGGCTTCTCGCCCTTCCAGCCCTCGGACGAGGAGCTCGACGAGGTGCTCGCGCGCACCGGCTGGGATCTGAGCGCCCTCGACGGCTACACGGCCTATGTGCACGGCTACGTCTCCATGCAGCCCTACGATCCGAGCGTGCACGACGAGAAGCGCAGCTTCGGGGCCCACGACCGCCGCAAGGCGGGTGACGCCGAAGGGGACCCGGCCCGCGTCGACACGGGAGACCGGGCGGCGGGCGACGCCGAGGGGGATCCGGCCGAAGGCACCGGGGAGCGCGCGGCGGGTGACGCCGAGGGCGATCCGGCCGAGGGCAACGGCGAGCGCGCGGCGGGTGACGCCGAGGGCGATCCCGCGCGCACGAACGACAGCGGCGAGCGGCTCGCGGGAGACGCCGAGGGCGATCCCGCGCACCACAAGCACGCCGCCTTCGAGGGCGAAGCGGGCGACGAGCTCGCGCGGCGCCCGGGTGAGCGGGACATGGGCGCCGACCTGGTGCCGTTCTTCCTCGTGTTCGACAGCTCGGTCGAGCTGGGCGTCTCCCTCGCCGAGCTGGGGCTCGCCGAGCTCGAGCAGGACGAGTTCCTGCCCATCGACCTGCGCGTCGACGTGAACCGGCTGCTCACGGACGAGCGCCTCGCGGATCTCGACGTCGAGGCGGCCGCGATGCAGCAGGTGGAGGAGGGCTTCGCCACGCTCGAGGTGAGCTCCAGCGACGCGCGTCACGCGTTCGCCATCGACCTCGACAAGGTGCAAAAGCGCGACGTCAGGGACGCGGACGAGCACACGCTCGTCATCTCCGGCGACCCGCGCGACTAGGGTTCTGTGTCCCCAAAGGGAACAGCCCGAGTCGCTCCCTGCTCCCTGCTCCCTGCCCTGCGCTGTGCCCCTGCCGCCGGCGGCTCGCGTACGCGCTCGAGGAGCCTTACTCCACCGTCCACATATCGCCGGAGTAGAGCAGCTCCTGGAGCCTGCCCTTGCCCCGCTTGGCCAGCAGCTCCTGCCCCTGCTGCTCGACGAGGCCGTCGTAGGACGGACGCTCCTGCGCGCGGAACACGCCGAGCGGCACCGGGAACTCCGGGTAGTCCATCTGCGAGTAGATCGACGACATGAGGCCGGTCGGGTCGGCGTCGTCGTGCACCATGACCTCGCCGAGGCGCGCGGGCTCCTGCTCGAGGTCGATGACGAAGGGCTTCATCTCCGCGGTGGAGAAGCCGATGCCCTTCTTGCCGTCGGCGTACACGAGCGGCTTTTTGTGCTCGAGGAAGAGCTGGTGCAGCTTGCGCTCCTTGCCCTCGCTGACGTGCGCGAAGGCGCCGTCGTTGAACACCACGCAGTTCTGCAGGATCTCGATGTACGACGTGCCCACGTGCGCGTGCGCGGCCTTCAGGATCTCCGCGAGGTGCTTCGGCTCGCGATCGAGGGTGCGCGCGATGAACGTCGCGCCCGCGCCGATGGCGAATTGCAGCGGGTTCACGGGGTAGTCGATGGAGCCCGCCGGCGTCGACTTCGTCACCTTGCCGCGCTCGCTCGAGGGCGAGTACTGCCCTTTGGTGAGCCCATAGATGCGGTTGTTGAACAGCAGCACCTTCAAGTTCACGTTGCGCCGGAGCATGTGCAGCGTGTGGTTGCCGCCGATGGAGAGCGAGTCTCCGTCGCCGCTGATGACCCAGACGTCGAGCTCCGGCTGCGCGAGCTTCAGGCCCGTCGCGATGGTCGGCGCACGACCGTGGATCGTGTGCATGCCGTACGTCTCCATGTAGTACGGGAAGCGCGCCGCGCAGCCGATGCCGCTGACGAAGACGATGTTCTCGCGCTTGACGCCGAGCTCCGGCAACACGCGCTGCATGGTGGCGAGGATGGCGTAGTCACCGCAGCCCGGGCACCAGCGGACGTCGTTGTCCGTCTGGAAGTCCTTGCGCGTGAGCTTCACGACGCCGTTGTCCGACTTGCCGGCCTGCGCCTTCGATTGCGTTTGTGTGTCAGCCATGATCGTCCTCGCTCACGCGTCCTGAAGGTGCTTGCCAATGACGTCGACGAGCTCTTGCACCATGAAGGGCTGCCCCTGCACCTTGGTGTACGACGACGCGGGCGAGAGGTACTCGGAGCGCAACAGGCGCCAGAGCTGCCCCTTGTTGAGCTCACACACGAGCACGCGCTTGTAGCGCGCGAGCACGTCGCCGAGGTCCTTCGGGAACGGGTTCAGCCAGCGCAGATGAAGGTGCGCGACCTTGTTGCCCTTCGCGTTGTGCTTCTGCACGGCGACCTTGCAGCTTCCGTAGGTGCCGCCCCAGCTCACGACGAGCAGGTCGGCGTCTTTGTCACCCTCCACCTCGAGCGGCGGCAGGTCTTGCTGGATGCGCATGACCTTCTCCTGCCGCACGTCGGTCATGCGCTGGTGGTTCACGCCGTCGTAGCTGACGTCGCCGGTGAGGAAGTCTTTCTCGAGGCCACCCACGCGGTGCTCGAGGCCGGGCGTGCCGGGCTTGACCCACGCGCGCGCCAGCGTCGTGGGATCGCGCGCGTACACCTGATAGCCCTCCTTCTCGGTGCGGAAGCTGACCGGGATGGCGGGGATGTCGTCGACGTTCGGCAGCCGCCAGGGCTCGGCGCCGTTCGCGATGTAGCCGTCCGAGAGCAGGATGACGGGCACCATGTACTTGAGCGCGATGCGCCAGGCCTCGTACGCCGTCTCGAAGCAGTCCGCCGGTGAGCGCGCCGCGAGGATGGCGACGGGGGAGTCACCGTTTCGGCCGTACATCGCCTGCAGCAGGTCGCTCTGCTCGGTCTTGGTCGGCAGGCCCGTCGAGGGGCCGCCGCGCTGCACGTCGACGACCACGACCGGCAGCTCCAGCATGACGGCGAGGCCGAGCGCCTCCATCTTGAGCGCGAGCCCCGGTCCGCTCGTCGTCGCCATGCCCATGGCGCCACCGAACGCGGCGCCGATGGCGACGCCCATGGCGGCGATCTCGTCCTCGGCCTGCATGGTCATGACGCCGTAGTGCCGGTAGCGGCTCATGGCGTGCAGGATGTCGCTCGCGGGGGTGATGGGGTAGCTGCCGAGGATGAGCGGCAGGCCCGCCTTGTTCGCCGCCGTGATCATGCCGAGCGTGAGCGCCTGGTTGCCCATGACGTTGCGGTAGACGCCGGGCGCCACCTTCGCGCGCTCGACCTTGTAGGTCTCGCCGAACAGCTCCGTGGTCTCGCCGTAGTGATAGCCGGCCTTGAACACGCGGATGTTGGCGTCGGCGTACAGCTCGTTCTTCTTGCCGAACTTCTCGCTGATCCAGCGCACCTGCTGCTCGGGGTCTCGGTTGTACAGCCAGTACAAGAGCCCAAGCGCCCAGAAGTTCTTCGAGCGATGCACGTCCTTGGTCGTGAGGCCGGCGAGCCCTTCGACCGCCTGCGCGCAGAGCTGGAACATGTCGATGGCGACGAGCTGAAAGCCCTCGAGCGAGCCGTCCTCGAGGGGGCTCGTGGCGTAGCCGACCTTGTTGAGGTCAGCCTCTTTGAAGGCGCCCGCGTTGGCGATGATGATGCCGCCCGCCTTGAGGTCGCGCAGGTTCTTCTTGAGCGCCGCCGGGTTCATGGCGATGAGCACGTCGGGAGAGTCGCCCGGCGTGTAGATCTCCTCGGAGGCGAAGTGCAGCTGGAAGCCGCTCACGCCCGCGAGCGTGCCGGCCGGCGCGCGGATCTCGGCGGGAAAGTCCGGGAAGGTCGCGATGTCGTTGCCGGCGATGGCCGCCGCGCGCGTGAAGTCCGTGCCGGTGAGCTGCATGCCGTCACCGGAGTCGCCCGCGAAGCGAATGCAGACCTTCTCGACCGTGCCCGTCTTCTTGCCCCGGGTGGGGACCTCTGCCGTTGTGACCATGCGCTTGCTACCGCCCTCTGCTGCGCCGCCTTCGACGAGGCGGGCGGGAGATGCGCAGGTGTAGGAGCGCTCTCCTTGCGCCGACCGTAGTCTTCCGGTGGGTGCCTATCAAGAAGCGCTCCGAGGGGACGAGCGCGCAGTCTGCCTTTCCCTCCCGCCTCGGAGACCGATCGGCCCGGCGCGACGCGCCTCGATGTGATGCAGATTTTGCGCCACGCGCGGTCCCGATGTGTCCCACTCCCAGCCCCGAGCGGCGTCGTGACCGGCGCACGGCGTGTCGTTTTGACTTCCCGAATTCTGCCTGCCACGCTGTTTGTACCTGAACAGATCAGGTGGCCGTCCGCGAGACGGCTCGCTCGACAGCGCGGAGGTGTCCTCGACGGAGCAGGCCTTGTTCAACGGCAAACCCCGGGCGACCGGGGGACGCAAAGCCAGGAGGCTCTCTGAGCCCGTCCGGCTACCAAGGAGAGACAATGCGCTTCCTTCCGCTTCTCACACTCGCTGTTACCTTTTCGACCGGCCTCGCCACCAGCGCCCTCGCCCAGAAGGACTACGTGGTCATCTGGACACCCGAGGGTCCCTTCACCTCGAGCGTGGAGGTCGGCCCCGGCTGCGCTGACTCGCCCATGCAGATGTGCACGCACGGCCTCCTCGAGGGAGAGCTGGCGGGCACGTACGAGTTCTCGTTCGACTCGATGATGCCGTCGCCGACGCCGGAGGATCCGAGCCGCATCGTGTTCACGGGCCACAGCGTGATCACGCTCGATGACGGCGGCGTGCTGCTCGGCTCCGACGAAGGCGAGCTGAGCGGGACCGACCCCTTCGCGACCCAGTTCATCACACGGGTGACCGTCTTCGAGGGCGTGGGGCTGTACGAGGGTGTCTCAGGGACGGTCACTGCCGTCGGCAGCGTCGACTTCGTGAACAACCTGACGGTCGGCAGTTACACCAGCGAGCTGCACGTGCTGTGTCCCAACAACAACCGCAACCACGACAAGCACGAGTGCCGCGCGCTCGGGCCCCGCCTCGACGACGATGACTCCGATAGCGACTCCGATAGCGACTCCGATAGCGACTCGGACGATGACTCGGACGATGACTCGGACTCCGACAGCGACGCGCGGCGCGGACGAGGCCACCGCCGCTAACCGGCTCCTGGCCGCCTCGGGGTCGCGCGCTAGGGCTCCTCGAAGGTGAGGACGTCGTCGACGTGGCGGCGCAGCGCGCGCACCCGCGGCGGCGAAGCCCGGACCAGCCGGAACAGCATGAGCTCGCCGGCGCCCGGCGCGGAGGCGAACAGCTCCTCGTGTCGGGCGCGCAGCTCTTGCAGCTCCGCGCGCTCGCGGTCGCTGAAGCCTTCGCCGTGGCCGCGCAGGAGCCGCGCGAACATGTAGAGCAGCGCCGTCATCGGCTGGAGCGCGTAGCCGCGTTGGTTCACCGTCAGCCAGAGGCGCTGCAGGGTCCGTCCACCGAGGAAGTAGTCGAGCGGGCGGGCGTCGCGCATGCTGATGAGCCCGACGGCCGAGGCGCTGGCGACGCTCTTGTGGGCGAGCTTCTCGAGGCTGGCGCCGCCGCCGAAGCGACCGACCAGCTCCATCACGGGCCAGGACGAGCTGACGCGCATGCCGGCGAGGTCGGTGTCGTCGAGCTCCAGGCTGCGCACGTCGAGGCCGTCGCGGGTGGTCTCGACCTCGGCGCGGCTCCAGCGCACCTCGGCCATCATCTCGCGGTGCATGACGGGGGAGAGCAGCCGCAAGCGATCTCCGGCGCCCAGGATCGCGCCGGCCTCCTTCAGCTCGTCGTCAGCGGTGAGCAGCGTCAGCCGCGCGCCGCCCGCCGCGGCGACCTCCTCGAGCGCGCGGACCTCCGCGGCGGGGAGCGGCTCGCGCGCGCAGAGCTGCCGGTTGGTCACCCGCGTGACGAGCTGCGCGAACAGCGCAGGCTCGCGGGCAGCGTCGTCAGCGCCCGGCTCGAGCGCGATCTCGCAGATGAGCTCCGGCGCCGCGGCGTCGGGGAACGGTGTGATGCGCGCCGACAAGCCCATCTCGGCGGCCGTGAGCGAGAGCGTCTCGGCGAGCGCGCCGAAGGCGAGGTACGAGGCCGTGTGCTCGAAGTCGAGCAGCGAGCGCGAGCGCTCCACGTCGTGCAGGCAGCGCAGGGTGCCGTCGCGATACGAGAAGCGCCAAGGCTGACAGTTGCCCCCCGAGGGGGCGAGCAGCCCGTAACGGACGAGGTCACGCAGCGCGGCCTTGGTGATGGCGCCCTCGACGCGGGAGAGCACGGGCAGCGACGGTGGCGGGGTGGCGCCGCGCATCCAGGAGTCGTCCACGACGTCGATGTGCTCGGCCGTGCGCTCGCTGACGACGCTGTCGAGGTCGACGTGGAAGCGGCCGGACGCGCTCAGCTCACCGAGCAGGATGCGCCGCGCGGCGTCGGTGTTGAGCGCGGCGCCGAGCGAGATCGCCGACGCGAGCTGCGGCCAGGTCTTCAACGTCTCGTCGATCTCGACGAGCGAGGCCGCCATGCGCGGCGAGATGGTCTGCTCGCCGATGATGCGCAAGACGATGGGCACCTTCTGGTAGGTGCTGAGGCCGCGCAGGGAGTCCGCCGTGATCTCGCCCGCGAGGCCGTGCAAGAGCGCCCGCGTCGGCTCCCGATCGAAGCGCTCGATGTCGAGCAGGCCGCGGTCGCTCGTCTCCATCAGCACGGGGATGCCGAGCTCGCGCGCGCGCTCGCGGATCCTGATCTTGAGGAACAGGTCGTCGCACTCCTCGCACAGCAGATCGAGGCGCGGCGAGGCCAGGAACTCGTCGATGTTGTCGTCGTTGATGCCGCTCGTGAACAGCCGCACACGCGCGTAGGGGTTCAGCTCGAAGATCTCGCGCGCGGTGAGCACGGTCTTGTGCAGGCCGATCTCGTGCACGCCCGCGCGCAGGCGGTTCATGTTCGAGAGCGAGAGGCGATCGAAGTCGGCGAGGACGAGCTCACCGCCGATCTCCTCCATGGCGAGCGTGACCGCGCTCGCCGCGCCCACGGAGAGCCCGAGCACGCCGACGGTCATGCCGTGCAGGCGGCGCTGCTCCTCCTGCGTGATCTTGTTGCGGTTGCGGCTCGTGCGCAGCTCGCGGAACGCGTCCTCGGGCAGGACGTGCACGAGCCGCCGTGACCACGGGTAGTGGACCCAGGTGCCGTAGCGGTGGGGAGGATCCCCGACGAGCTCGAGCGCCCGCTCGCGCAGCTCTGCCTTGGCCAGCTTTCGCCTCGGCTCGCGCGTCTCGATGAGCTCCTCGGCCTGCTCGAGGACGGTGTCGAACGCGCGCGTCACCTCACCCGTCGCGATCAGCTCCGTGAGCGCCGCCGCCGTCCCGGGGTCCTCGCCGGGCAGCAGCGTGGGCTGCCAGACCCAGGAGGGCTCCGAGAGCTTGCTGAGACTCCCAAGGAGCGCCTCGTCGGCGGTACCGAGCCTCACCATCGCCTCGTCACCATCGGCTGCTTACCTCTGCCCCGAACGCGCGTCAGTCTTCGTGCACATCGTCGGGAGCTTCGGCGCGCAGAGGAGGAGTATCGCGCGGCGCGGTGATCTCCCAGATGTGCTCGAGCTGGTCCGACATCAGATCGGAGCCGATGACCAGGAGGTCCGCCCCGCCGAGATCGAGCATGCCGGCGCGCTCGGCGTGGGCGAGGTCCTCGTGCTCCACGAAGTAGGCGAACTTCTGCTTGCCCGCCGCGCGGTACCACTCGCGCGCGGCCTCGAGGATGGCGCCGAAGGCCTCCGCGCCGCCGGGCGCGAGCGCGAAGGTGCGCACCACGTCGAGCAACCCGAACAGGTGCACGCCGTCCTCGCCGAGCTCGAGGATGCCGGCGGCGACCGCTTGGCCCGCGCGCCGCGCGACCACGATCTCTCGACGACGCGCCATGCCCACGCGCGCCCAGCTGTGCTGCATCTCCGTGAGGCACACGCGCTCGGGCACGAGGTCGTGCGCCTCGCGGTAGGACAGCGGCCGCGCGCCGGCGATGACGTCGAGCAGCTGGCCCACCTCGTCCGGCGTCGCCGTCTCGATGGTGTAGCCGAGCACGGTGAAGGGGTTCTCCGCGTCGCAGCGGCCCTCCATGGCCTGAAAGCGCAGGATGCAGGTGCGGTCGGTGTCGTCGATGAAGCGGCCCGTCAGCTCGCGCAGCATCCAGCGACTCCAGCGCGAGCTCTCCTGCACCCAGTTCACGAACCAGCGGAACTGGAGGTCGCGCAGCGGATACTCGAAGCCGTGCAGCAGGGTCTCGAGCAGGACGCGTCGCGCCGAGAGCGCCTCCGGCTGTCCGTCCATCCGGCGCGCGAGCTGGCACGCGAGCCAGCTGTGCGCGTAGGGCTTGATCATCGTGATGGAGCTGTGCGCCAGCTCGCCGTTCTCGAGCACGACGTGGCAGCCGACGTCATTGGGCCGGCCGAGGCTGGTGGTGACGCGCGTGAACGCCTCGCGCAGGGACGCAAACTCGGGCGTCGTCTTGCCGGACAGGTTGAAGTAGCCGGACTTGTCGAAGAGCTCCCACATGGGCTCCGCCCGACGAGGGGCGAGCGACGTGTAGCTGTAGAAAAGGCGGTCGGTCGCCGCGCGCCAGACGAGGTCGTCCTCGTGCGAGGCCGGCTCGAGCGCGACGCCGCAGACGACGGGCTCACCGCGCACGCCGGGCGAGAGGTGGCGCACGGTGCCGCGAAAGCGCGCCCGATCGCCCCACGGCCAGGAGAGCTCGACGACGGGGAGCTCGAGGCCGGGGAACACCCCGTCCTGCACGACGGTCGTCGAGAACGAGGCACCGTGAATGGAGATGTCGCGCAGCGGCTGCCGCACGACGAGCTCGGGCCAGAGCGGGTGCACGAAGCGGATGGACGCGCCCGCGGGAGCGATCACGCGCCGCAGCAAGCGGTTGCGCACCCGAACGATCTCGTCCGGGAGGGACGTCCGGACGAGGCCGTCCGCCGCCGACGCCTGCGCGATGCGCAAGCTGAAGTCCCAGTTCATCCACGTCGAGCTGATCTCGAGGGGCGCCTTGGGCCAGGGCGGCTCCATCTCCCAGGCGAGCGGCAGCGGGCTCCCCGGCAGGAGCTTCGCCGGGTGCGCCCACAAGGACGTGCCCACGCCGCCCGTCGCGCTGACGCGGCACTCACATCCCTGCTCGAAGATCTGCCGCACGATCGACGTGATGCGACGAGGGTCGACGATGCGCTCCTCAAGCACCTTGGGCGGCGCCTGCAGCACGTGACCGGCGGCCTTCAGCGTCTGTAGCAGCGCGAGGATGGCGCGCCCCTGGTCGAGGGGAGGCGAGTCGAACACCACGCGCACGGACGCGGGCCCACCGGGCGCGTGGGACCTCGGCTCGACCGTCCCGGGGAAGGGCCCCGCGTGCAGGGCGGCGCCCGTGAGGCTGACGTGAACACGCCCCGGCAGCCAGGCTCCCGAGACAGGACGGCCGACGACCTCCAACGGGCTCAAGTGTTCTACGGCGAGGGCGCCGTCGCCTGCGATCGCTTCCAGTGCGGCCCGAACGCGATAACCACGCTGCAGTTGTGTCGCACCTAGCATCACACGATCTTAGCAGGGCGGTGCGACAGCAGCGTGAAAGCCCGCGACCGGACAGCGGACCCGCCCTGGATGCGCGCTGCCGGTGCGCGAGCTGTCTCGCAGCGGGACGCCTAAGCTTGGCCCTTGGAGTCAACTCTTGCTATCAAGCATGACGCGTCGAACCGCGAGGGACGAGATGGCCACAGCGGAGATCCTGCACAGCGATCCAGACCAGTCCCTCGCGACCTGGAACGACATCCTCGTCCTCATCTGGCACGTCAACACGACGAAGCAGGGCGTCGACCGACTCGACAGCACGTGCTCCGCCTTCGCCAAGACGCGCCCGAACGGCGTCGCGCTGGTGACCATCGTCGAGGAGAACGCGCCCATGCCTCCGGCGGAGGCGCGCGACGCCATGGCGACATTTCTCGGACGTCAGAGCGCCGTGGTGAAGGCGTCCGCGGTCATCTACGAGGGCTCCGGCTTCCGCGCGGCCGCCGTCCGCAGCGTCGTCGCCGGCCTGACCTTGATGGCGCGCCAGACCTACCCGCACAAGGTGTTCGCCACGGTGGACGAGGGCATCACCTGGCTGGCGCCGCTGTTGCCGGTCCCCGCGAGCAAGGCGGACGTCGTCACCATGCTCACCGCGCTGCGCGAGTCGATCGGGCAGCGACGTACGGCCGCGTCGGCTTAGGCCCGGCTCACCCCACGAGAGCGCGGCTCATGTCGGTAGATCCCCCGCTTACTCCCCACGAGGGGGAGAGTCCGCCGACGACCCGCAAGCGGCCGTGCTTCGATGTGTGGATCTGCGAAGGCCGCATGTGCACGTCGAACGGCGCGGACGATCTGCGCGAGCGCGCCAACGCGTTGCTCAGCGAGCTCTCGGGCGACGAGCGCGCCCGCTTGCGCGTGCTGCGTGGCGGCTGCTTCGGGCTCTGCGAGATGGGCGCCAACGTCGTCGTGCGACGCTGGTCCAAGAAGGGGCGCCTGCCCGATCCCGACGTCGACCGCTTGCGCGTGACGGGGAGACGGAACGAGGTCGTCTACTCGAGGATGCAGCGCGACGAGATCGTGCGCGTGATCCGCGGGCACCTCGACGATGATCAGCCGGTACAGGAGCTGACCCTGCGCGCGCGCGAAGAGGAGGTGCCGGCGGCCTCGGCGACCGCGCGCAACATCCGGCGCCTGCGTCGAGGTTGGACCAAGAAGCAGGCTGGCGAATGAAGCGCGCCGCTTGGATCGGCCGCTACGGAGGAGGCGCCAGGGCGCCCTGGTAGATCCAGCCGCCGACGTAGCGCGCGAAGGGATCCTCACGGTTCGGGATGGGCTTGCCGCCCTCGTGCACCACCTCGAGGTAGTACGCGTTCGGCTTCTTGTAGAGGTAGCTCGCCTCGGGGTCGCCCACGACGACGCGCTGGTACGCCGGGTTCGTGAGCTGCTGGTACACCTCGTAGGGCGTGCCCGTCAGGTTCATGCCCGCCGCGAGCGTCGTCGCGTTGTGACAGCCCGTGCAGGTGCGCTCGGCGAACAGCGGGTACACGTCCGTCGCGAAGTCGACGTTCGGCGGATATTCCGGCTCAGGCGGCGGAGGCGGCGGAGGCGGCTCGTCGCCGTAGGGCGCGCCCTGCAGGATCCAGTTCAGCACGGTCACGTAGTCCGGATGATCCACCGACGGGAAGGCGGCGTTCGGGTGGTTCGGCGGCTCCTCGTACAGCGGCTTCACGAGCAGCAAGCTCTGTTGCGGGTACTCGAGGTTCACGCGGTTCGGGTACGCCGGGTCCTTGAGCGCGTCGTAGATCTCCTGCGGCGTCCCCGTGTAGTAGAGGCCGGTCGCCTCGGCCGCGCCGCCCGCGGCGTGGCAGGCAGCGCAGCCCTCTTGCACGATGATCGGGTAGATGTGCGTCGTGAAGTCGATGATGACGTCGGGCGGCGGAGGGGGGGGCGGCGGCGGCGTGCCGTCGTTGACCACCTGGACGACGCCGCGCGTGACGCCGCCGGCGTAGACGCTCAGGTACTGCGGCGCGCTGACGACGTAGCCCTCTTCGTCGACGCTGAGCTGCGCGATGGTGTTCAGCGCGACGCTGGTGGTGCCCGGGGAGCACACGTTGAAGAACACGACGCGGCCGGACGCGGTGGTCTCCGTCGTCGTGCCATCGGGCTGTCCCGCGGCGTTCAGGAAGTAGGGGCCTTCGTAATCGACGCCGCTGAGCGTCACGTACTCGAGGCCGGCCTGGCCCTGGTTCGCCGCGTTCTTCACCTCGGCGACGATGGTGCCGCAGGCGGGGTTCGGGGTCTTGCCGTAGGCGGCGGCGAGCGCCTGCAGGTCGGCCTCGGCCAGGATGTACGCCGTCTTGTTCGGGTAGTCACCCTGCGGCATGCGCACGTACTCGTACGTCGACAGGTAGCCCTGTTTGTAGGCCTTTATCCAGAAGACGCCGGCCACCTGCACGTCGTCGATGCTGAACGCGCCCTGCCCGCCCGCGGACGTGGCGGCCGTACCTGCGGGGACGAGGCCTACCGTCGAGACCTCGGCGCCGTCGACGTACTCGAGCGAGAGCCAGTTCTTCACCTGGCCCGAGAGCACCGCGTAGCCGTCCTCGTCGATGATCACCTCGGGCAGACGGTCGGGCAGCTCGGCGGCCGGAGGCGGCGCCTTCCGCTGTGTGGCGTAGTCGACGACGAGCGGCTCGGGAGCGCACGCGCCGAGGACAAAGCTGCCTGCGAAGAGACTCACCGTCAGCGCTCGTCCGAGCAGCGCTCGGGCAGAGCCCGCTGCTCGCGACGGCGTCCCCAGCCGAACGGAATTGTAAGCTCGCATCACGCTCCCTTTTGCCCCGACCAGGCGTTTGGCCCGGCCCGCCGACGTTACAAGACGCGGTCCAGATCGCACCGCGCTCGCAAGCACGCGAAAGAGCTTACTTCGCTTCCGGTCTGAGGTCGCGTGAGGGTCACTTCGGGGGGGCGAGCCCCACCCACACGCCCGCGGGTGGGGAGGCTGCCCCTCGGTCAAACGTCCAGGTTCACGACGAGGCCGAAGTGGTCCGACGCGCGGGCGCCGTCCCACGGATCCGCCGCCACCAGTTGGATGTCCTCGAGCCTCGGCGCGAGGTCGGGCGTCACGAACACGTAGTCGATGCGCTTGTCGGGGGCGTTCGACTCGAAGGTCCAGCCGCTGTCGGCGGGCCGCAGGCGACGCCAGGCGTCGACGTAGCCGGCGTCTCGGATGCGCCGCAGCGAAGGTGTCTCCGGCGTCGCGTTGAAGTCACCGACGAGGATCGACGGCCCGTTCACCTCCTGCAGGAAGGCGAGGAGCTCGACGACGTTGTCCTCGTTCTGCTCGGGCACCCAGCTCAGGTAAGCGTTCACGACGTGAACGCTCCGGCTCGGCGCGCTCACCTCCGTGCGCAGCATCGCGCGCGGGAAGGGATCGAGCGTGCCCTCGCGCACCGACAGCTCCCGCACCTCATAGCCACCGAGCGGCAGGCGCGAGGCGATGGCGACGCCGTCTTCGCTGCCGTCCTCTCGACGGTAGGCCGGCCGAAACAGGCGCTCCTCGAGCGAGAGCGCGGTGGCCAGCTGCGTCCCCTGGTCGAGGCCGCGCTCCACGTCCTCGTGACGCCGCACGGCTTGCATGGCGAGCACGTCGACGAACATGCTGCGCGCGGCGTCCTCGATGACCCGGCGACGCTTCGGCCACGGGCCGTGCTTCTCCTCGTACAGGTTCAGGTTCATCGTCATGACGGTGAGCATCGGCACCTCCGATCGGGAGAGGCGCTGATGCAAACGCGAGACCGGCCCACGAGGGCGCGTCAGGCCGGGACCTGTCGTCGCTTGCGGCCGCAAGCGCTGCTCGCCCCGCTGCCGGCGGCGCTACAACGATCCGCGGATCGACAACGCCACCGCCCGGCCCGGCTTCGGCCCGTAGACCGGATCGTAGCTGTCGAGCAGGTTGTCGAGCAGCGCGTTCACCTCGAGGTGCTCCGTGATGGGCTGCGAGAAGCCGGCGCCGAGCCGCACGAAGCCGGGCGCCTTGTCGGTGTCATCGAGGAGGCGCTCGTCCATGAAGTCCGCGCGCGTGAACAGCGTCGTGCCGGTGGCGGAGATGCGGTAGCGCAAGCTGGCGTTGCCCGAGTGGGTCGGACGAAGCGGCAGCGGCGTGGCGCCCTCGCTCTTGCTGCAGAGATAGGGGGTCTCGTCGGGGCAGGCGGACGCGTCGACGGCGGACCACAGATACTGGTAGCCCACGCGAAAGGACACGCCCGCGAGATCGACGAGCGAGAGCTGCAGGTTCAGGCCGCTCGTGAGCGCGCGCGAGACGTTGCGGTAGACGTACACGGGGACGCCGGTGTCTTCGTCGAGGCGCACGGGCTCTTCGGCGATGAGGTTCTGCAGCACGTTCACGAACGCGTCGCTCGAGATGGCGACGCGGGGGTACGGCGTCCAGCTCACGCCGAGGCGCCCACCCTGGCTCGTCTCGGGCACGAGCGCGTCGTTGCCCTCGACGATGTAGCCGAGATCCGAGTGGTCGAAGCGCAGGTAGCGCTCCTGGAAGCTCGGCATGCGGAAGCCGTGACCGTAAGAGCCGCGCAGCGCGAGCCCGAACGGCAAGGCCACGCGCGCCGCCAGCTTTGGCCCGAGCGCGCCCGCCAGCACGTCGTCACGCGCCCCCGGCGTCACGCCGTCGAGACGCAGACCGGACACGAGCGAAAGGAAAGCCCACGGCTGCCAGAGCGCCTCGCCGTAGAGCGCCGCCGAGTAGCGATCGCCGCCGCCCGGCAGCGTGTCCTCGCCGTCCCCGTTCAAGCGCGTCACGTGCTCGAGGCGCAACACGCTCCCCGCGGAAGCCGTCAGCTTCTCCGCGAAGGGCGCGCCCTCGAGCAGGCGCCCGGTCCACGTGGCCTCGAGGCGAGCCTCGTCCTGCGTCGAGTCCGTGCGCACGTTCCCCGTCGCTGGGCAGGGCGCGTCGAAGAAGCGAAAGGCGTCGCCCTCCGGCCGACAGAACGGGGCGATGTCGCGAGCGCCGCCGTCGGGCAGCTTCTGGTAGCGGTGCGTGTAGCGATCGAGCTTGAGATCGACGTCGAGCGAGTGCCCGCTCGCGATGTCCCCCTCGGCGGAGGCAGCCAGGAAGCCCTGCCCGTCGCTGGCGTGGTCCCGGAAGGGCGCCGCGGCCGAGACGCGCGTCTCGATCTCGTTGAACGCGAGGCCACCGTCCAAGGACAACAGCCAGTCGCCGAGGAACCAGCCGAGCTCGAGGGAGCCGCTCGCCTGCCGACGGTGCGGGCGGTCCAGTTGTCCGTCGGGGACTGCGCGCACAGCGCCGCTGTCGTCGTCGCGCGCGGCGCGATCGAAGCCGCGCTCCGCCAGCAGCGAGGCGTGCGCGCGCAGCAGAAAGTCGCCGAGACCGGCCGAGCCGCTGCCCGACAGCGAGGTGGAGGCTGCGCCGCCGCCGATGAGGAGGGTGCCCGCCTCGACATCGGCGCTCACGCCGGGCGCCGGCCGGCGGGTGATGATGTTGACGACGCCACCGAGCGCCTCGGAGCCGTACAGGGCGCTCATCGGGCCACGCACGATCTCCACGCGCTCGACGTCGGAGGGTGAGATCGGCAGGCGGCTGACGTCGACGCGATCGTTGACGCGGCCGTTCACGGGCCTGCCGTCGATGAGGATCAGCACGTGCTTGGCCGAGAGCCCGTCGATGGACACCTCCTGCCCCGTGCCGACGGACGACGTCACGCTCGCGCCGGGGACGCGCTCGAGCACATCCGCGAGCGTGCGCGCGGCGACCTCGCGCACGGTCTCCTGGTCGACCCGCTCCGTGACCACGGTGGCCGACGGCCCGCGGTCCACGCGCGAGGCGGTGACGTCGATGTCGGGCGGCGCCGCCCGCGCGCCGGGCGCGACCGCGTCGTCGCCGGGGCTGTCCGTAGCGTCGCGAGGCGGGGCCTCGCCGAGGGCTGCCTCGTCGTCGAACGGCACGAGCGCGCCGCCCGACACTTCGTAGAGCACGCCGTCCACGTCGACGATCTCACCCTCGACGGCGCCCTTCGGAGGTGCCGGCGGCACGTCCGCGCGCGCGCTCGACGCCGCCAACAACGCGCCGCACAGCAGCGAGGGCAGCCAGGGTGAAGGGAGGAGGCGAGCGCGCATGAGTCCGAGCGGCGACGATACACAGAAAGCGCCCCCGCGCGTTCGTCGCCGTGATGGCCTCTCGGGTGCGGAGGCGCTAACTCCCCCGCATGTCGGGATCCGCACCATGAACCTGCCCCCCCTCGCGACCTGGGCGCTGGTGGGCGCCTGCATCGCGGCCTTCCTGGGTCAGCTCGCAGGCGGCGGCGGCGTGCTGCTCTCGTCGGCCGACGTGCTGCGAGCGGCCGGCGCCGTCGACGCGGTGCGCGTCTGGCAGGGTGAGGTGTGGCGCCTGTTCAGCGCGCTCTTCGTGCACGCCGGCGTCTGGCATCTCGGCCTGAACCTCTGGGTGCTCTGGCAGGTCGGGCGCCTGCTCGAGCCCATCCTCGGCACCGCGCGCTTCGTGCTCGTGTACCTCGTGTCCGGCATCGTCGGCTTCGCGGCCAGCCTGCTCTGGCACCCGGGGCTCTCGCTCGGCGCGTCCGGCGCGATCTTCGGCGCCGTCGGCGGCCTGCTCGCGCTGGCGGCGGTCACCAAGGACACGCCGCTCGGAAAGCACCTGCTGCGCGCGCTGGCCCCCTTCGTCGTGGCCACGCTCGTGATCGGCTTCTTCCTGCCCTTCGTCGACAACACCGCGCACGTAGGTGGCCTCATCGCCGGCTTCCTCTTGAGCTACGGGTTGTTCGCCGACGCCAAGGACCAGAAGCTCGAGGAGCTGCGCGCGGCCGGCATCCTCGAGGATCACGAGGCCCTGCGCTTGCGGCCGCGCCACGCCACCGCGGCGCTCGTCCTCAGCATGGTGCTGTTCGCCGTCATCGTGCCGCTGTCGCTGAAGCCGTTCTTCTCGCCGCGCTACCACGCGAGCCTCGGCTTCGCGGCGCTGCGCGCGCACGACCTCGATGAAGCGACCGCGCGGGTGCAGGCGGCGGAGCGCCGAGCCCCGGGGGACGGCGCCGTGCTGCTCTTGCGCGGGCGCGTCCTGCTCGAGGGCGCCGACGCGGAGGAGCAGGCACGAGCGTTCTTTCGGGAGGCGCTGGCCTCCTACGACCAGGAGGACCCTCGGGCAGCGCTCGCGCTCGCGCGCGCGGACGCCGGCCTCGTCGGCGAGGAGGAGTACCTGTTCGGCGACGAGCGGCTGAGCGGCGCGCTGTGCGAGCTTTTGCTCGGCGAGGGCGACGGCGACGGCGCCCGCGCAGAGAGCGGCGCCGCTGACGCGCCCGCCCGGGACCTGAGCGGCTCGCCGATCCTGCTGAACGACTGCGCCTGGCTGCTGCTCAAGGCCGATGACCCGCGGGTGCACGACGCCCGGCGCGCGCTCGCGCTCGCCAAGAAGGCGGTCGCGCGCGCGGGCTCGCTGGCGAACGGGGCCAAGGCCGCGCTCTGGCATACGCTGGCGGAGGCGCACGCGCAGAACGGCGATCCCGAGGAGGCGCGCATCATCCTCGAGCGCATCGTCGTGCAGGAGCTCTCGAGCGATCCGCTCTACCGCGAGGAGCGCGCGCGCTTTGCGGCCCTGGCCGCGGCGGCGTCAGCCGGCCCCCCGCGGGAGCCGGCGGCGCCCTGAGCCGGCACACCAGCCGGCCCTCATCTTGGCGCCAGGCGCCGCAGATGACAGCATTCCGCTTCCAGCCTTTGTTCCGCCAGCACGTCGGGCAGCGATCGCCATGGCCAACGAGCAGAAGAATCACGTCGAGCTCCTCGAGAAGGACATGGCCGAGCTGCGCCGCCTGTTCGAGCTCTACTTCCGGGGGCTCGAGCGCTTCGCGCCGACGGACCTCTATGACGACGTGAAGAAGCGCGTGAGCGGGCTCTTGCGGGAGGCCTCGCGCTGGCGCACGGCCGACAAGTTCCGCGCGAACACCTGCTACCAGAAGTTCCTCACCTACGACCGCATGTGGGCGCGCGAGCTCAAGGCCGTGGAAGAGGGCACGTCGAGACGCGACAAGTTCCTGAAGAACAAGAAGCGCCAGGCCGAGGCCGCGCGCCCGCAGAAGGCGAACGGCGCCGAGGCCGGCGCGGAGCCCGGCGTCGCCACGTCGTCGAGACAAGCGCCCGCGCGCGCGGCAGGCGCCGCGGGCGGCGCCATGGACGACGACAAGATGAAGCGGCTGTACAGCGTGTACATGCAGGCGAAGAAGCGCACGGGGGAGGCGTCGAACCTCTCGCTCGACGGGCTGAAGAAGCAGCTCGAGAAGCAGATCCCCGCCATCAAGCAGAAGCACGGCTGCAAGGAGGTCGAGTTCAAGGTCGTCCTCAAGAACGGCAAGGCCATGCTCAAGGCCGTGCCGAAGTAACGCTCCGCGCCGCGTCGTTGTCGTTATCCCGACGAGCTCGTGGCCAGCTCCCCGCTGCCCGGCGCCGAGCCGCCCTCGCGTCGCTGCTCGCGTCGCGCGTGACGAACGCTGAAGGCCACGGCGACGCCGATGAACGTGGCGATGACGACGACGGACCACAAGGGCGGGATCTCGACCACCTCGTGCAGCAACATCTTGAGCGCGGCGAAGGCGAGCACCGCCGCGAGGCCGTAGTGCAGATAGCGGAGGTCTTCGAGGACCCGCGCGATCACGAGGTAGAGCGCGCGGAGGCCGAGGATCGCGAAGGCGTTCGACGTGTACACGAGGAAGGTGTCGCGCGTGACCGAGAACGCGGCCGGCACCGAGTCCACGGCGAAGAGGATGTCGGTGAGCTCGAGCCCGATCACCGCCACGAACAGCGAGGTGAATACGCGGCGCCCGTTTTCGTGCGCGATGAACTTGCCCCCGTGGTGATGGCGGCTGACCGGCAGGTGCCGGCTCAGAAGACGCACCACGGGGTTCTCGCGGTCTTCGGTCGGATCATGACGGAAGGTGCGCCACGCGGCCCACAACAACAGGCCGCCGAAGAAGAACGTCACCCACTCGTAGCGCTCGAGCGCGGCGGCGCCGAGGAAGATGAAGATGGCGCGGAACACGAGCGCGCCGAAGATGCCGAGCCAGAGCACCCGGTGCTGGTGCTCCTTCGGGATGTTCAGGCTCGAGAAGATGATGAGGAACACGAACAGGTTGTCGACGGAGAGGCTCTTCTCCATCAGGTACGCGGCCAGGTACTCCTGCGCGGCCACGCCCCCCATGACGACCCACACGAAGAGGTTGAAGCCGACGCCGACGCCGATCCAGAACACGGTCCAGAACACGGCCGCGCGCTGTGATTCGCCGTGCTTCCCTCGATGCGACAACAGATCGAGCGAGAGGAAGATCAGCAGGGCAGCGCCGAACACCCACCAGGCCCACTCGGGTGTGTTGTCCATAACGGAGATCGTAGGGACCGTGGCCGCTGCCTTCAGGCGGGGCAGAAGAGCACGCCTCCCTCCCGAAACGCGTCAGGGCGCGCGCGGCTCCCCGACGACGCCCAAGGCGGCGCGCGGGAACCAGGCGTCGAGGCCGTTCTCGAGCCGGAGCCGGAAGAACCCCGCCTCTTCGTCGACGACGACGCCGTGGAGGCCGGCGTGCGCTACGAACGCGGCCGCGGCGTCTCTGCTCGGCGCCGCGCGCGCGCTCAGCTCTCGCTCGAGGATGACTGCCTCCTTCACCTCGTCCGCTCGGACGCGGGCGGCGAGCATGAGCGCCGTCAGCGCGACCGCGGCGACGGCGAGCAAGAGCGCCGCGCTGGCGCAGCGGCGCGGCAGCGAGCGCGGCGGTGTCCAGGGCCAGAGCCCGAACAGGAGGGCGAACACCACCAGCGCAGCGGCGAACCGGAGCGACGCCTCGGACGAGCTGACCCCGCTCGCGAGCGACGACATCAGCGACGGAGCGCGCGGCGTCCCCTCGAGCTCGTCGGCGCGCCCCGCGAGGGCCCGCTCGAGGTTGTAGCGCGCGTCGTCGAGGTGCGGATCGGCCCGCAGCGCGGTCTTCAGGTGCAGCACGGCGCGCCCGACGTCACCGCGCTCGAGGTACAAGGTGCCGAGGTTGTACCGCAGCGCCGGAAAGTCGACGCCGCGCGCGAGCAACGAACGGTAGCCCTCGATGGCGGGCTCTTGCTGTCCGCGCACCGCGAGCTCCTCGATCTCGCGCAGCTCGTGAGCTGTGGGCTCGGGCAGCGGGCGCGCCGGCTCCGCGGCGGAGGCCCGAGAGGCGCTCAGCAGCGCCACGACGACGGCGGCTCCCCAAGCGCTCTGGCGCAGGCTCGACGTCGTCATGCCGCCTCCTCGAGCGCTGCCAGCAGGTGCAAGGCGTCGTCGAACAGGCCCTTCTTGTCCGCCCCTGCGCGCGGCGCGTAGCGAGCGGCGTGCGCCGCCTCGAGCCACGCCAGGAGCGCACGGGTGGTGTCCGCTCGCAGGCGACCCTCGAGCCGCTGAGCGAGCTCGTCGCTGCTCAGCCCGCGCACCTCGTCGCCGAAGCGCTCGGCGAGCACGTCATGGAGCGTGCGCTCGACGGCGGCGAGATCCTTCTCGTCGCGCGCTCTGTGCAGCGCTTGAAGCCGCTGTCGACGCCGCCGCTTCCGGCCCGCGTCCACGGTCTCCCGCCCGCGCGCCCGGCGGACCCCGACGAAGAAGCCGAGCAACCCGAGCACGCCCGCGCCCACCGTCGCCGCCTGGTAAGCGGGCAAGGCATACAAAGGCTCGCGCGTGCTCGGCACCTCGAGCTGCCGTAAGAGCGGCCGGGTGTTCTTGCTGATGCGCGAGGAGCCGCCGGAGCGGGCGGCAGCGTCGTCGAGGGTGCCTGCCTTCACCCGCACGCTGAGCGGCTGGCTGCGCGCCTCGCGGTACTCTCCCTCGATGGGGTCGAAGTACGCGAGCGTGAACGAGGGCACCGTGTAGGTGCCGGCGCGCTTCGGCTGCACGAGCAGCTCGACGCTCTTCTCGCCGTGCAGGCGACCGCTCTGCACGCCCTTCACCTCATTCGTCGTCGGCGGAAACACGCGCGCGTCGCTCAGCAAGGGCGCCACGGACGGCAAGGCGAGCGCCTGCAGGTTGCCTTCGCCGCCCGCCGTGACCTTCAGCGTGAACGGCTGCCCGAGCGGCACCTCCGCCTCGCTCGCCTCCGCGCGCAGCTGCCAGTGGCCGACGTTGCCCGCGGGAAAGCCGGCCGGCTTACCTTGCTCCGGCAGCGGCTCGACGACGAGGGCGACGGGATCGCTCAAGAGCCGGGTCTCGTTGCGACGCCGCCAGGAGCCGCGGGTCGTCAGCACGGTCACGCTCAGGGGCTCGATGACGCGCTCGCCCGCCTCGAGCGGGAACATGGCGACGCGCATGACCTCGTAGACGAGGTACTGCTTGCCGTTGAGCGTGCGCTGCGTGGGGCGGATGCGCGTCGGTGTGTCGAGCACCTCGGTCCAGAACCCGGGCGGCTTCGGCGGCGCCAGGTTGCGCAGATCGAGGTCGACGTACTCGGTGGTGTACACGTCGACGGTGAGCAGCACCTGCTGGCCGAGGAAGGCCTCGTCCCGATCGAAGCGTGCGTCGACGAAGTAGGCCGGCACCTCTTTGCCGGCGAAGCGCGCGACCGGATCGAGCTCGGAGCTGAGGCCGCCCTGCCCCGCCTTCGCGCGCTCCCGGACCTCGACGACGACGGGCTTCGTGACCGAGACGTGGCCCGCCATGCGCGCGCGGCCGGGGCCGATGGTCTTCTCTCCGGCCGAGGTCGCGCGCAGGTGAAAGACGAACCCGAACGTGCGGCTCGCGCTCATGCTGCCGTTGATGATGACCGTGCGCTGGCTCGTCGGCGCACGCTCCTTCTGCACGACCTCGAAGTCGCTGAGGTCCGGCAGCACCAGCTCCTCGGGCTCGGCGGTGGTGCCACGCAGCGACACGGTGACGTCGAGCTGAAAGACATCGCCCACCTGCACTTGCGTGGCGTTCGTCTGCACGAGGAGCTGCACCGGAGGATCCCCGGCGGGAGATTGGGCGAAGAGCGGCGTGCTGCCGAGCAGGAGCCAGCCGAGCAGCAGGCTGCCCATCGACGTCAGCCCACGCGGCGTCGCGAGGGCCGACGCTCTTCGACGTCCAAGCTCGTTGCGGTGCGGGGCGTTCAAGGCCGTCACCAGTCCTTCTCGGGGGGCTTCGTACGGACGCGGCGCTGCGGCTGCATCAGCAACGGGTTCAGCGGGCGCTCCCGGCGACGGAGCGCGTCGAGGATCCGCTTGGCCTCCTCGGCTTTCTTCCGCTCTTCCTCTGGGCGGCCGGCGCTGCCGGTCTCGGGCCGCTCCTCGTCGGAGGCCCCTTCGCTGCGCGGCCGTGGCCGCTCTTTGTCCTCGGGCCGATCGCCCGCGGCGTCGTCAGGTCGCTGCTGCTTCTGCTTCTGTTGCTCGTCCTGCTTCTCTTGCTCGGACGCCTTCTGGTCGTCGCGCTGTTGCTCTCGGCCCTCCTGCTCGTCGGGCTGCTTCTCACCCTCTTGCTGCTCTTGCTCGTCGCCCGACTTCTGCTGCGACTCCTTCTTCTCGTCGCCGTCACCGCCCTGGTCCTGCTGCTGCTCCTCGTCTTGCTCTTTCTGCTCGTCCTGCTCGTTCTGCTCGTTCTGTTCTTGCTGCTGCTGCTGTTGCTGCTGCTGTTGCTGCTGCTGGATGGCGCGCAACACGGCCTTGAGGTTCTGCTTGGCGCCTTGGTTCTCGGGGCTCGCTACGAGGGAGCGACGGTAGGCGTCGACGGAGCGCTCGAGGTCGCCGGCGCGCGCGAAGGCGTTGCCCTCGGCGAGCGCGGCTTGCGAGCGGATGTCCTCGTCGCGCGCGGTGCCGTAGGCGCGCCCGAAGGCGGTGGCCGAGTCCCGCAACAGCTCCGCGCCCGGAGGCTCCGATCCCTCGGCCAAAGGCGCGCGCGCGTCCTGCGCGGCCGCGCTCCGCTGCGCGAGCCCCTTCTCGTACAGCACCCGCCCGACGTCGTACTCGACGATGGCGCGCTCGTCGGGGCCCTCCGTGTCGGCGGCGCGAAAGCGGGAGATGGCGTCGTCCCAGGCGCTGCGCTCGAGCGCCGCCTTGCCTTCCTCGAGGTGCGGCTCGCCACGGGAGAAGAGGCCGCCCTCGGCGCGCGCGCCGCCGGCAAAGGCGAGGACGCCGAGCACGGAGGCGACCAGCGCGAGCGTCACGGGGGCCACGAAGGGTGTGCGCCGCCCGCGCTGTCGCTTCGCGCGCTCGGGCACGGCCGCGACGACGACGAGCAACACGAAGGCGGCGCCGAGCGGCCAGGCCGAGCGGTCCACCCGCGTGCGCTTGATCCGCGCCTCGAGCTCCCGCTTCTCGAGCCCGCCGATGGCCGCCTCGATCTCCGACAGCCCGAAGTCCGCGCGCCGCATGACCTCGATGGAGCTGCCACCCGTCTTGGCGGCGATCTCCTCGAGCACCCGGGTGGACAGCCGGGTCATCACGGTGTCGCCCTTCTTGTCCTTCTTGTAGCCGAGCACCGCTCCCGCAGCGTCGAGCACCGGGATGGGCTCTCCCATGCGGCTGCCGACCCCGAGCACGATGACGTGCACGCCCGCCTGCTTCAGCGCGGCGGCGGCCTCGTCGACGCCCCCCTCGTGATCTTCGCCATCGGTGACGACGACGAGCAGGCGGCCGGCCTCGCGCGACGCGGGCGACGACTCGGCCTCGGCGTCGAACAGGTTCTTCGCGGTGAGCAGGCCGGCGCCGAGGTCTGTCCCCCCCTGCGGCACCACGCTCGGATCGAGCGCGGACAGAAACAGGCGCGCCGCCTCCACGTCGTCGGTGAGCGGACACTGCACGAAGGCGGTGC
>CAYLZW010000015.1:0-41805 GCA_964388085.1 uncultured Myxococcales bacterium
GTGACGAGGTGCTCGAGAAGGTGTTCAAGGCCCAGGTGCAGCAGCAGTCCGAGGCGGACGTGGCGCGTCTTCGTCGCGAGCGGCAGAAGAAGGGCGCCGCGGAGGCGTCGAGGCAGCAGGCGGCGCACCCCGCGGCGAACGGCAACGGCTCCGCTCGTCCGGCCCCGGCGTCCGCGATGCGTCCGCCTGCGATGGGCTCGTCTTCCTCGACGCTGGGCGTCGGTATGCGCGCGGCCCCGTTGCCCTCTCGTGCGGCTCGCGCGATGGGTGATGACGAGGACGGGCCGGATCTGTCGGGCCTGAACCGGGCGCAGCGTCGCAAGATGAAGTCGAAGAAGCGTAAAGGTCCGCCGGGGGCTGGGCGGGCTCAGTAGTAGCCAGGAGGCACTACCGCATTCTGGCGCGGCCGTGACAGAGTCCTGCACCCAGCTCGGTAGAGCTGAATCGGCCCTACTGGTCGATCGCGTTATCGTCCTTGAAGAGGTTCCAACGCGACTCCAAAGTTCCGTCTACGTCTGGGTCATCGGATCTCGCATCAAGAACCTGATAGGCATCGTCGATGCCCCAGTCGACCTCTGGTGAAGCGTCCTGAAAGAAGTCTACGATCTCATTATAGGATACTACGGTTGAACCGCCGGTGTGAATGTTCCACCAGAGCCGGATCCAGCCTAGTTCGGTGCTCATTCCTGCAGAGGACGCCAACCCATCAACGCACCCGGGTGAGGCTCCGCTACACGTTGCAGGATCATGGATCTTGCAGTAGTCGTCGAAGTAGCTAGTGCTATAGTACGCGTCACCGGTGTTGCAGCTCAGCGTTGGGTTACCTTCTGCCCAATAGCGGAAGTAGCAACTGTTGTCCGTATCGTTGTGGTCATTGAACGCGTCCGCGGCATAATATGTTGCGAAGCCCTCGCCGAGGGCACACCGCGATACCTGTGCGCTACCCATCCCATGTCCCGCGCAGTCACCTGGACAGCCGGGCTCTGGGCAGTCTTGGTGGTTCTGCACGTTGTTGCAGTGGTTGTTGTTCAGATCGCTATGAACGTACCCCGCCATCTGATGGCCAAACTCGTGCAACGAGACCCACTTCTGAGCATAACAGTTAAAGCCGACATCGGTCTCAGACGCTCCAGGGTAAGCACACTTCCCACCGGTATCGAAGGAGTTGACGATCCACATATCCGTGCCAGATCGGTATGGAACCACGCCGCCGGTGTGTCGGTAAAGCGCCCAAGCGACCAGTTGATACGAGTTGAACGCTTTCCGCTGAGGTTTGGTATCGAAGGCAATCGCGCCGAAGTCGACTGTCTTCGTCCCGTCACCTGTGTCGGGGATAGGCTTGGTCCAACTCACGACGGAATCGTAGTACGTGTTGCAGATACCGTAGTTACACTCCTGACCCGTCGGGCAGTCAGAGTCGGCCTCACAAGAGGTGCTGCTGTCGGAGGTCGCCCGCCACACGTACAGTCTCTGCCCCTGGATTCTCCCCTGAGAATAGATTGTTATCTCGTATGAGTCTGGATTTGTGTATGAAATCGGCGAGGTGCATGCCGTCCCATTCGCGCCATAGCCATCGTCTGTAAAGCCGTCAAAAACAACGGTCTTAGTGGTGCCATCCACGGCGTGAACCCGTGCCCAGATCCCGCGCGCCCATAGGGCGTAGTTTGAGGTCGGCAGATAATCCTCACCGATGCCTGCATCGGTCATTGTAACCGTGTACTTTATGCAGAATTTGACGGCGCTCGCTGGCGTACAAAACAACAATATTACAACGGCCGCGAGGAGAGGCTTCATGGCTGCACCTCGGTTTCGACGGCCAGGGACGCGATAGGTTCCCTGGGTACGAACCGGTCACTCTCGCTCACCGTCTCGACAAAAGCTGGAGTATCCCAAGCACGTGAATCGACGGTGTCATCGGGGACGAGGCCTGCGGCCGCGAGTGCCTCATCGCGGTCCAAGAATACGATGCCGGTGTCCATCGCGATCCTGCGCACCGTCCGGGAAAGCGGTTCAAGAACGGCGAGGCGACGACCAATCGGCGTAGTTGCATACACTACAACAACCAAAGAGAGCACGTCGCCGTCCATCGAACCGGAGACGACGTTGCGCATCGGCAACGGCAGCTGGCCTCCACCCGGCGGAAGAAGGCCGTGAACTGAAAAAGTGAACGTCGGACGGGAAGGGCCGGAGACGACAACATCGGCGGAAGTGGAAAGCTTGCCGAGCTCAGGTTCGGACTTGACGTTGATGTCTAGTTCGAAGACCTCAGCGGAGGTCGCTGTCGTGCCATCGCTCCACCAAGCCTCCAACTCCGAAGCCGGGTCGATCGCGCACCCGTCAGACTCAGCTGCCTGCGGTGACGACGCCTCGGAAAGACGAGTCCCGGGGTCGATACTAAGGTTGGATGGTCCGCTGGGTGCGAAGTCGGGCGGCGGGTGTCCGGTGGACTCCGAGTTGCATCCCGCAAATGCACTGACGGCACCAACCGACACGATGCAGTGAAGCCACCCCAAACTCGTCATCGGCCCCTCCTCGCGCACACTACGTAGCACGGCACATGCCCCGCGCCAAGCCAGGCGATGCGGGCGGCCACGGTACAGGCGCCCCACTCTCGGCACGCTATGGCCCACCAAGACGCCGAGCAGCGCCGTCTCGGAGTTGCAAGTACTCCGGAGCGCGAAGGCCGCAAGAACAGAAGGCGTGCATCACGCTCCCCACCAAGGCAGCGTCGTCGTTGTTGTGCTCCGGCATCGTGCTATGGACACGCGAGCGCCGCATGATGAGGACGCGTGACCGAGCCCACCGAAGCCCCCGAGGTCGCAGAGCCGAGCCACGATGACGCAGCCGACCGGCGTCGTCGCCGCCGTGCCATCGGCATCGCTGCATCGACCGCGCTCTTCTGCGCCTGGGCGCTGCCCACCATCCTGCTGCGGCTCGAGAACGCCTGGTCCGAATTCGCCGCCGACGGGGATCAGCCCCAGGCCATCTTCTACTACTGGAACTACCACCTCGATGGCGTGTTCCCCGATGGAAACCCGCTGACCGAGTTCGCCTCGGTGATGCACACGCCGCCCGTGTGGTGGCTCCTCATGGCGACGCTCTCCGTCGTCATAGAGCCGCTCTTCGCGGCGAAGCTCTTGAATCTCGTCGCGCTCGTGCTGACGCCGCTGATGGCGTATGCGGCGGTGCGGCAGCGTAGCAATCACTTCATCGCGCTGGCCGCCGCGGCATTACTGCTCCGCTCCACGGACTTCGCCGCCATCATCGCGGGTGGCTACGCGCGCTCGTTCGGTCCGTTCCTCGTCTATCTCTTCCTGTGGGCGTTCATCGGCCTGCGGCATCGAGCGTGTCTCGGCATCCTCGTGTTCCAGGCGGCGTTCTACCCGTCGGTCGTCATCCCCTGTGGCCTCGTGTACGGCGCCTACGTCGTGCTCGCGGGGCCGACGATGAAGCAGCGCCTACGTCGCTGCGCCGGCATGTTCGTCGCGGGCATCCTCATCATCGGCTTCGGCAAGTACCAGGATCTGAAGCGACCGGAGTGGTGGGGACCGCTCGTGTGGAAGTCCGAGGCCGAGAAGGAGCCCGCGTGGTTCCGACCAGACGGGCGCTTTCACGACCTGCCGCTGCGGCCCTTGTCCGAGGACATCCGCCGTCAGTCGCTGCGTGCCTTCCGCGCCGACGGCAATGTGCTGTTCAATGAGGCGATCGTTCGCTTCGATCGCGAGCACAAACATCTGCTCATCCTCGCGCCGCCGGTGCTGTGCGTGCTCGTGCTCGTGGCGCTGTGGCTGCGGCGCCGTCGCCGTGGCCTCGCGCCACCCGACGAGCCGGAGCGGTTTCCCTGGCAGATTACTGCGCTGGCGGGCGCCGCCTTTTTTTCGTTGCTGCTCACGCGCGGCTTCGCCTTCAAGCTCTACGTTCCGATTCGCGTCACCGCGCATGTCTGGCCGTATCTCATCTATGCGGCCGTCCCACTCGTCACCTGGCATGTGCTTCGGCGGCTCTGGCCCAACGCGCCCATGAAGGCGATCGCCTGGAGCGTCGTCCTCGCGTTGCTGCCCTCGTTCGGTATCTCTGGTGATGGCACCGGGAACCGCCCGCGCACCTACGTCGACTACGGTTCCGATGCGGCCGTGTGGCGGGCGATACGGGAGTTGCCCAAAGACGCGCTGATCGCCGGCAGCAACTATCACACCGACAGGATCCCTCTCTTCAGCGTACGCCAGGTCTACGCGAACAAGACGCTCAGCCAGCCATGGCGCATGGCGTACTACGATGAGTGCGAGCGGCGCATGCTCGAGACGTATCGCGCCCTCTACGCGACCGACCTTCACGAAGTCGTGCGCTTTGCTGAACAGGAAGATGTCGATTATCTCGTCTATTCGCCGAAGCGCCTACGCAAGCTGGACGGCCGCCTCTTTGAGCCGGTGCGGAGCAAGCTCGCCGGCGTCCACGCCCACGCGAAACGCCGTGGCTTTGTCCTGGAGGAGCCGCCGAAGGACGCCGTCGTGTTTCAGGGGCGCGGCACGGTCGTCCTCGACATGGAGCGTCTCCGCAAGCTGCTGCCACCGGACAGGGACCGCCCCGGGCGCGCCACCGTGCCGAAGCAGCCATCATCGGCGGCCCCTACGGCCCCATCGCCTGTAGAGTGACACGTGCCGGTGAACGCCTCCTCCCAGATCTCAGAGGCCGATGTGCACGTCGCCGTCGTCATCCCGTGCTACCGCGTGACGCGCCACATCGAGGACGTCGTCTCCAAAATTGGGCCAGAGGTGCGCACCATCATTTGCGTCGATGATAAGTGCCCGGATCAAAGCGGCGACTTCATCGAGGCCAACGTGCGCGACCCGCGCGTGCGCGTCGAGCGGCACGCGCAGAATCAGGGAGTGGGGGGCGCCACCATGACCGGCATGCGCGTGGCGGCGGCGCTCGGCGCGGACGTGATCGTGAAGGTGGATGGCGACGGCCAGATGGATCCGAGGCTGCTGCCTGGCTTCGTACTGCCGATCACCACGGGGCAGGCGGATTACACCAAGGGGAACCGCTTCTACGCCGTCGAGGATCTGGCCGCGATGCCGCTCGTCCGACTGCTCGGGAACGCTGCTCTGTCGTTCCTCTCAAAGCTGTCTTCCGGCTACTGGGAGCTCTTCGATCCGAATAACGGCTACGTGGCGATTCATGCAGGGGTCGCCGCACGCCTGCCGCTCGACAAGATCGCGCGGCGCTACTTCTTCGAAGCGGACATGCTCTTCCGCCTCAATACGCTGCAGGCCGTCGTGCTCGATGTGCCGATGCAGGCCGTCTATCAGGATGAGCAGTCGCACCTGAGCCCGCTCCGGGAGCTCTTTCGCCACGCCTTCGGCCATACGCGAAACTTCATGAAGCGCGTCTTCTACAGCTACTTCCTGCGCGGCTTTTCGGTCGCGTCCGTCGAGCTCCCTCTCGGACTCGGCCTGCTGCTTTTCGGCGTCGTCTTCGGCGTGCTCAAATGGAATATGGATGGACCGCCAGCTACGGCCGGGACCGTCATGTTGGCGGCGCTGCCCATTATCGTGGGCGTGCAGCTGATGTTGTCGTTCCTCTCCTACGACGTCAGCGCGACGCCGCGAGTGCCGCTACACACACGGCTGCGTGGCGGCGAGCCTGCGGCTGAAGACCGGCGCGCTACGAGCGACGCGGGCGAGCGCGTGCCAGTTGCTGCGAAGAAGGACCCTGTCTGAGCCTCGGAGAAGGGGAGCACGATGGCTGAGCTAGACGAGAGCCCGCCGATCACGGGGCGGCCGTGGTTGAATCGAACGCGCCTGACCCTGGTCATCAACACGGCGTGCACCGCTGCGTTCCTCGCATACTGGACGTTCGTCTGCTTTTCTCGCATGCGCGACGCGTGGGGCGAATTCGCCATCGAAGGCGATCAGGCCCAGGCGGTGTTCCTCTACTGGCGCTACTACGTCGACGGGGTCTTTCCGCCCGGGAATCTCGGCACAGACTTCGTCGCCGTAATGCATACACCACCTTTCTGGTGGTTGCTCATGGCGACGTTGTCGCTGTTGGTACCGCCGCTCATCGCCGCGAAGATGCTCAACGTCATCGCGCTCGTGATCACGCCGGCGATGACCTACCTCGCGACGCGCGCACGCAGCCATCACATCGTCGGGCTCGGCGCGGCCGCGCTGCTCATGCGCGTCACGGACTACCATTCGGTCACCGCTGGGGGGTACGCGCGCACCTTCGGCCCCTTTCTCGTGATGCTCTTTTTGTGGGCGTTTGTGCAGCGACGGCATTACCTCTGCCTCGCCATCCTCGTTTGGCAGGCGTCCTTCTATCCGTCTGTCGTCATTCCCTGCGGGTTTGCCTACGGCCTTTATGTGCTCATCAAGGGGCCGACGCGGAAGGACCGCGTGCGCCGCTGCGCCGGGATGTTCGTCGCTGGCCTCTTGATCATCGGCTTCGGCAAGTACCAGGACATCCGGCGGCCGGACTGGTGGGGCCCGCTCGTCACCAAGGAAGAAGCAGCCAAATCAAAAGCCTGGTCGAAGAACAATGGCCGCTTCAAAGAGATGCCGTTGCGCTCGCTGACGGACGAGTTGAAGAACCAGGGCAACCGCATGTTCAGTCAGAGCGGCCCCTCCCTCTTCTCGGACGAGTTCCTGGCCCTGAACCGCTACAATTGGAACTTCTTCGTCTGGCTCCCGGTCATCGCCAGCGCGCTCGTGCTTCTGCGGCGCCGGTATCGACGCTGGCGCAGCGGGCAGGACCCGCCACCGATGCACGAGAGCTTCCCCTGGGAGATCCCGCTCATCGCCGCTGCGGCTTTCGTGGGCCTCGTTCTGGCTCGGGCCCTCGCCTACAAGCTCTACATGCCGGTGCGAGTGACGGCCCATACCTGGCCGTACCTGTTCTACGTGACGTCACCACTCATCGTGTGGCACGCGCTCAAGCCGTTGTGGCCGAAGCGAGTCTTGAAGACCGCGACGATCGCGTGCCTGCTCGGCATCCTTCCAAGTTTCCTCGTCCTCGGACCGGGCAACGCCAAGCCCCGTACCTACTTTGACTATGGCGTAGACGAGCCGGTGTGGAGCGCCGTGCGTGAGCTCCCGAAGCACGCGACCATCGCCGCCAACATCTACCACGCGGATCGCATCCCGCTGTTCAGCGTGCGTCAGGTCTATATCAATCGTGACCTGAGCCAGCCGTGGCGAATGGGCTACTACCTCGAGTGTGAGCGGCGAATGTACGCGCTGTACCGCGCGCTCTATGCGACGGACTGGCGGGTGGTGGCGGACTTCGTGGAGAAGGAAGGCATCGATTACTTCGTGTATTCGCCGACGCAGCTCAAGAAGATGGACAAGCGCATGAAGGAGCCGATGATGTCCGTCCTGAGGCGCGAGCACGCGAGCAACCTGAAGAAGGGCCTCGTGATGCTCAACCCGCCGGCGGACAGCGTCGTCACTCGGATCGAGGCACGGGGCGTGGTGATCCTGGACGCGAAGAAGCTCGCGGCACGGATACGTGCCGACACCCCTTCGGCGGACCCCGTGGTGCCGACGCAACACGCGCCAGCCGCGACGGGGACGCCGTAGCCAGAGCTGACGTCGTCATCGCTGGCGTCGTCGGGACGATGCTGTAAACTCTGCAGCGACCGCTCGGGGGGCCGAGGCAGCGTGATGTGGAGTCGTCGGAAGTTTCTTCAATTGTCGGTAGCGGGAGCCGTCGGCGCGAGCCTCCCGCGCCTCTCGTTCGCGAACGCACCCAAGCTCTCGCCGGCGAAGCCGCGCTACTTCGTGACGTTCTTTCTGCGCGGCGGCCTCGACGCCGTCTACACCTTCAACCCGCGGACGCGCGCGGACGTCGACGCTGACGTCGACGTCCCCTACAACGCGAACGAGATCATCAGCGCTGGCGACCTCGCCTTCGGGCCCCATTTCGCGCCGCTCGAGCCCTGGGCCGGCAAGATGGCCATCGTGCGCGGGCTGCAGGTGAAGACGGCGAACCACGAGACCGGCGCCTACCAGATGGTGCGCATGCGCACGGACCCGAGCACCGTGTCGCCGTCGCTGTACGACATCATCGGGCAGACGCGCGACACGCAGCCGCTCGGCAGCGTCACCATGGGGATGCTGGCGAGCTTCGAGCACTCGCCCGGTGCGCTCGCGGCGCCGACGAACGGATATTCCGCGCTCGATCGGCTCGAAGACCTGAGCGACGACGATATCGGCATGCTGGCGGACGCGTTCAAGTCGCACCTCGCGCGCTTCCCGTCGTGGGAGAGCTCGGCGCAGACGGAGCAGACGCGCGACCACACGGCGCAGCTCGCGGCCTTCTTCGAGCGCCTCAAGAGCGTGCCCCGCTTCGACGGTGACGTCGTCAAGGGTAAGGGCTCGCGCTCACGCGTGAAGCGGGACCTGGAGCGCACGCTGTGGTTCCTCGAGAACGACCTCGCGCGCGGCATCCTGGTGAAGGCGCAGCTCGACTGGGACAGCCACTACCGCAACGCCGACAAGCAGGCGGGCGCGAACGGCGCCTTCTTCCAGTACTTCGCGCACTTCCTCTCCGAGCTGCACAAGCGCAAGAACGCCGACGGCACGCTCGCGGAGCAGACGGTGATCGTGCTCGGCAGCGAGCTTGGTCGCTTTCCGGTGCTGAACGGCAACCTCGGCAAAGATCACTTCCCCGAGACCGGCCTCTTGTTCTTCGGCCCCGGCATCAACACGAATGACGGCAAGGGCGCGGCCTTCGGCGAGACCGACGGACGCATGGCGGGCCGAAAGCTCTCGCTCAAGACCGGCAAGACCGACGACGCCGGCGCGGTGCACCTCTCGCTGGATGACGTGGGCACGACGCTGTTGCACATGGCCGGCCTCAAGCCCGAGCTGTATGGCTACACCGGACGCCGGCTCGCGTTCCTGGAGCGGACATGATCCGGAACCGTCTTCTGCTGGCGTCCGTCGTCGTGCTGGTCGCTTCCGGTGCGGGCTGCAGAGGCTGTGACGACAAACCGGCCGCGAGCTCTGCGCCCTTCGTGGAGCAGCCGCGCACCGCGAAGCTGCTCTCGGACCTCTCCGTGTTTGCGCTCGGCGAGCCGCTCGAGAGGGACGAAGCGCAGCGATTGTCGCGCGAGCTGAGCAGCGGCGCGCTCACCATGGACGCCTACATCGACGGGCTTCTGAAGCAGCCCATGGGCGCGCGGCTCGCGAAGGACCTCGTCATCTCGCCGAGTGAGCCGAAGAAGGACCGTCACCCGATCCCCGTGCACTCCGTCCTGCGGCACTTCAAGGAGGACGGACGAAACGTCTACTACCTGAAGGAGCGCTGCCGGAAGTCGGAGGCGGTCGAGGTGCAGGCGTGGTGGGAGAAGGGCCCGACCGTGCTCGTGTGTCCGTCCGCCTATCGGCCCGAGGTGAAGGGTGACGACGAGGGGCGCACCTGCGGCGCCAGCATGCTGAGCCCGCGGGACGTCGATCGCTGTGGCTGTGGCCCGGCGCTCATGTATTGCACCTACGGCAAGAAGCACTTCAACCGAAGCCGCAACGAGCTCTGGCGAGAGGTCAAGGACACGGTCGCTCACGTCGTCAATGAGAACCTGCCCATCGAGCAGCTCTTCACCATGAACGAGACCGTGCGCACGGACACGGCCGAGGCGATCTATCGCCGGGCTCGCGTGGCGGCGGGGGAGAGCCCCGCGGAGCTGTTCCCGGTTCGGGGCTACCGCGGCTCCACGGGCGGCCCGCGTCCTCGTCACGAGATGGTGCCCGGCCAGCACGCGGGTGTGCTGACGACGCCCGCCTTCATGTACGCGTCCGACGCGCTGCGCGGCGTGATGCGGAACTTCTACGACTACCTGTGGTGCGCCGGCGTCTCGAGCTCGCGGGTGACGACGGAGTCGGTGCTGAACCTCGACGTGGTCGATCTGCGCGTGGGTGACGGCTGGAAGCAGCTCGCCAGCATGCCCATCTGCACCGACTGTCACGCGCGGCTCGATTACGGCATGCAGTTTTTCTGGGGCTACCCGTCGTCGACCATGGGCGTCGACTTCCGGCCCTCGCTGGTCATCAAGGGCAAAGGGAAGCTGTACAACGAGAACATCGACGACGTGCGCGGCGAGGATGACCTGACCCCCGCGGGCTTCGCGCGCCTCGCCGTCGCGCAGCCCGAGTTCGGCGCCTGCATGACGCGCAAGGTGACCGACCACGTCTTCGGCGGCAGCGATCGTCCGGACGATTACGGCGCGGTGCACGACGCCTTCGAAGAGACGCACCGCATCAAGGACATGCTGCGCGTGGCCATGAAGCGCTATGCCGAGCGCGAGCTACAGCCTTCGCCGGCTCCCGCCGCGCCGCCGTCGGTGGCGCTGGCGAGCGCCGCTGCCAACAGCACCGTCGATGGATCCGCGCCCATCGCCGGGGCGGACGTCCCCATCTCGAAGGCGCTTCGCCGCATGCTCGACAACGACTGCATGCAATGCCACGACGAGGGCGACGCGTTCGACTTCAACGGTGACGCGTTCCCCCGCGTGACGCTGCTGCGCATGATCGACAAGGTCGGCTTCTTCGCCATGCCGCTCGGCACCGAGAAGCTCAGCGACGAGAGCCGGCGCCGCTTCGTCAACGAGGTCGCGCGGCACCTGTACGTGGACGACCAGGAGCGTGACATCGCGGCCTCCTTCTTCGCGAACGGCATGCGCGCACACTCGGCGCATCGCATCCGTGCCGCCATGGAGAGCGTGAGCGCCGCGACAGGAGCGGAGGGGCGCACGTACACGCCGAGCACCATCGAGACCGCGGTGCAGAAGGCGTACGTCCGCTACACGCCCGGCGTCGGGCTGGCGGCGGCCGTCTCGGCGGTGGCGTCGTGCAAGAGCGCGAAGCTCGAGGGCGCCGCGCTGCAGAGCTGCATCGAGCGGGCGAGCGCGCCGAGCACCGTCATCGCGGGCAGCATCACGCCGCCCGAGCAGACGCCGGTGAGCACCTCCGCGCCCTGAGGCCTTCACTGCGCGGCGCGCATGTCCACGTTGACCACCACCTGACCCGCCCCCCGCGTGACGCGCACGCTGCGCTCGCGGACGGTGCCCTCCCACTCGAGCTTCAGCTTGTAGCGGCCGGGCGCGACGCGCACAGGCGAGAGGGGCGTCATGCCGAGCGCCTCGTCGCCGAGCCAGACCTTGGCCCACGGGCGCACGCGCACGACGAGCTCTTCGCTCAGCATGGCGTCGAAGCGGGCTGTGCCGTCCACGAGGGGGACCTTGACGGAGACGCGGCGGCGGGTGTCGTAGGCGCGCACGCTGCTCGTCTGCTCGGGGACGCTGGCGCTGCGCTCGCCGCGGCCGAGCGAGCGCTTGCCGAGCTTCCACGAGACGTGCGCCGGGCCCACGAGGTGAACGGTGCGCTCCGCGACCTTGGGCACGCGCGGCTTCGTCGTCTGCTGGCGCCGCGGCGGCGGCGTCGGCGGTGGCTCGACGTTGGGAGACGGCGCGCTCGGCTCCGTTGCCGTTGGCTCGATTGGCGGAGCCTTGGCCGTCGTCGTCGGGGCCTGCGCGGCCGCCAGCGCGGTGACGCTCGGGAGCGCCTCGTCCGCCCGCTGATCGCGCACGAGCAGCGCCCACACGAGGGCGGCGGACGTGAGCAGGGAGAGCAGCAGCACGCCGGCGACGAGCGGCGCCGTCGACGGGGAGCGCGCGCTCTGGTGCTGGACGGCAGGGAACGTCGGCAGCGACACCGAGCGGGGATCGAAGGGCGCGGAGGCAGCCGGCATCTCGACCGTCGGCGCCGGTAGGGGGCGCGGCGGCAGTGAATTCGGAGACGTGTCCGGATCGCGGTTCGGTGGCAGCGCCAGCGAGCCGACGTCGTGGATCGGCAGGCTTGGCTGGGTCACCGGCCCCGTCAGCGGGTGCTCGGGATCGGTGGCGATGTCCGACGAGAACGACGACGGCTGCGACGGCAGGCGCACGGTGGGCGGCGCCTCGAGCTCCGCAGCGTCGCCCGCGGGGGCGGCGTTCATGCGCACCGTATCGGCCGCGTGCGCGTCCACGACGGCGTCCAGCGTCGCGCTCGTGAACACACCGCTCGCGCTCGATTCCCCGGGTACGTCGTCGTCGAACGCGCTGCGGCCGAACACGGGAAACTGACGCGTCTCGAGCGCGGCCCACTCTCCCGTCAGCGGTCGCGGCGACGACGGATCGTTCAGCGCCTTCTGCTCGCCGCTGACCCAGTCCACCGACGGCACGGCGACGTGCTCGGGCCAGGGCATGCCCTCGGGCTGCGGCTCGGTGTCGAGCACGTTCTCGAGCAGTCGCGCGGGCGACATGTAGTCCCGCGGCACGCGCGCGAGCAGTTGTTCGAGTTGCTGCGCGAGCTCGTGCCCCGTCGCCGTGCGGAAGCGCCGATCGCGCTCGAGCAGCCGCAGCACGACGAGCTCGAGGGGCCTCGGCAGCACGGCGTTCAGCTCCGTCGGCCGCGGCACCTCGCCGAGCACCACCGCCTCCATGGTCGCTACCGGGTGCTCGCGATCGAAGGGCCGGATGCCCGTGAGCAGCCAGTAGAAGGACACGCCGAGCGAGAACAGATCGCTGCGCCCATCGAGCTTCTCGCCGCGCGCCTGCTCCGGCGACATGTACGAGACCTTGCCCTTCACCTGGCCCGTGCGCGTGAGGTTGTGATCGTCGTCGGGCTTGGCCACGCCGAAGTCGAGCAGCTTGGTGACGCCTTGCTTGGTCACGAGCAGGTTGTCGGGGCTCACGTCCCTGTGCACGATGGTGTGCGTGCCGCCCTGCTCGTCGGGTAGGTGGTGCGCGAAGTGTAGCGCCCGCGCTGCGTCGGCGAGCATCTTCACGAGCGGCTCGAGGGGCAGGCTGCGGCCGCCGTCCCAGGCGCGCACGGCGAGGTCGTAGAGCGTCAGGCCCTCGAGGTACTCCATGACGAGGCCGATCTGCCCGCGGTCCTCGACGAGGCCGTACACCTTCACGATGTTCGGGTGATCGAGGCGCATGGCGACGCGCGCCTCGCGCTGGAACATGTCGAGGAAGCGCCGCTGCTCGGCGAGCTGCGGCAGCATGCGCTTGACGACGACGAGCTCGGAGCGCTCCCGCTCCGCCTGCGCCAGGAAGACCTCCGCCATGCCGCCGGTGCCGAGCTTCCGCAGCAGCCGGTAGGGGCCGAGGCGTTCAGCGGAGGCCGGGCCGAGCGCGCGCTGATCCCCCGCCGAGAGGCTCGTCACCCTCGTGTCGGCGTCGCTCAGCGGAGTGGAGTCAGGCACCCGCCGAGGATAGCAGCGCTCGGCCCGAGAGACCCTGGCAGGCGAGGGAGCCCGCGTCGCCGCCCGCGTCCCTGGCGGGGACGCCGCCGTCGGGCCCTCCGTCGTCGCCGCCGTCACCCTCCCCCTCACCGTCACCCTCACCTGCGTCGACGCGCTCGCCGCCGCGGCACACGCCCTCGACGCAGCGCAGCGCCTGGCAGTCTTCGTCGGCGACGCACGCCTTCCCCTCGAGGCTGACCGGCGGCAGCAGGCACGACGCCGCACAGGTGCACAGGGCAGAGAGCAGGGGGAGGGAACGCCACGACGACGACTGGCGCATGCGCTACTCGGCTCCGTCCAGCAGGAGGCCCGCGGCCGCGAACGTGACGCCGGCGACGACGACGGCGGCGCCCGCGCCGTAGAGCACGTTGGCGGTGAGCGCCTCCGTCTGTGCCTGCTGGTCCGCGAGCGACGCCTCCTTCGCGCCAAGGGCATCGACCGCGCGCGCATGATCGGCGAGCGCCAGCGCGCCGAGCACGCCGCCGCCCCCGAGCGTGAGGACGCCGAGGCCGGCCGCCGTCGAGCCGCCGATGAGCAGCCAGGGCAGCGGAGCGTCAGCGTCGTCGATGGCCTTGGGAGGGGCCGCGACCGGGGCCGTCGGGCGCTCCTGCACCGCGGCGTCCATGCGGCCGGCGGCCGTGGTCTTGATGAGCACGCCAGGGCCCGACGGGTGCACGGTGCCGTCGTCCTTCGTCGCCACCTCGAGCGGAGCCGGGATCCGCGCGGCGGCTCGCTCCCGCGCGTCCTCGAGCATCTCGTCCACCTTCGGGGACGCGTCGATGGGCAGCGTGGCCTCGGGGTGGAGCACGAGGGCGTCCGCGAAGGCCTCCGTCGCCTCCTCGAAGCGGCCGAGCTCGGCCTCGGTGAGCCCCTTCCAGAGCAGCACACGTGCGCGCTCCTCGTCCGGCAGGCGATCGTCGAGCAGGATGAGGTTGAAGCGCGCCAGGGCGCCGTCGAGCTGGAAGCTCTCGAACATGCGCCGCGCCTGCTGAAAGCGGGAGTCGTCCTCCACCGCGCCGGCGACCGTCACGAGCAGGGCGAGGGCGGCGAGCATGGGGCGAGTCTATGTCGAATGGAGCGCGCCCGTGACCCCGTGACAGCGCCCGGATCCGACCCTACGTTGTCCCCACCCATGGCGACCTCGCAGCAGCCCAGTCCCCGGCCCACCGGCGCTCCTCGTGTAGAGGTCGGCACCGCCCTCGACCAGGACACGGCGCTGCGCGAGCGCTGGGAGCAGCAGTTGGCGGCCTGCCGGGTCGATCCGTCGCTGTGGACGGGCGCCTTCGCGACCAACGTCTGGGGCGGCCGCTACGAGATGGACGGCGTGCTCGGGCAGGGCGGGCAGGGCTCGACCTTCGCCGGCACCGATCGCAAGACCGGCGCCCGCGTCGCCGTCAAGGTGCTCGACCTGAAGCACGCGAGCGACTGGAAGCGCGTCGAGCTGTTCGAGCGCGAGGCGCGCGTCTTGAGAGACATCGAGCACGACGGCATGCCCGCGTTCCTCGACGTCATCGAGGACAAGGACACGGGCGCGCGCGCGCTCGTCATGTCGCTCGTCGCCGGGGACACCCTCGAGGCCGTGGCGCGCCGGGAGGGCCCGCTCGGCGAGCCCGCGCTCTGGCGGGCGCTGCTCGACGTCACCGGCGTGCTCGGCGCGCTGCACAGCCGCGACGTCCCCGTCGTGCACCGGGACATCAAGCCGCGCAACCTCGTTCAGCGCACCGACGGCCGCGTCTCCGTCGTCGACTTCGGCGGCGTCGGGCAGCGCGGCGACGGCGGCTCCACCGTCGTCGGCACCTTCGGCTACATGGCGCCCGAGCAGCTCTACGGGAAGAGCTCGCCGGCCACCGACCTCTACTCCCTCGGCGCCACGATCATCGCGCTCGCCACCGGTCGCGAGCCGGAGGACCTGCCGCGCAGAGGGCTCGCCATCGACGTCGACGCAGCGGCGCCGCACCTCTCGGAGACGCTGCGCTCGGTGCTGAAGCGCATGGTGGCGGCCGATCCCACGCACCGCCCCGCCGACGCACGCGCGTTGACCGCAGAGCTCAGCCGGATCGCCCAGGAGGACACGGCCGCCGCGGAGCAGCAGGAGCGCGAAGCGCGCGCGCGTGATCACGACGCCTTCTTGTACGACGACGACGAGAGGCCCGCCGATATCGACCAGGCGATGCAGGTGATCTCGGCCATCGTGCGGCTGCTCATCGGCGTGCTCGGCACCGTCGCCGTGGTGGTGCTCGGGGAGATCATCCTGCCCATCGCCTTCAGCGTCGCGAGCGCGTTCGCGAACGGCGCCAACAAGGCGCGGGTCGAGCGCGCCAAGCAGATGGTGTCGTCGGCGAGCAAGCTCGCGCGGGAGGGGTTCGAGCGCACCACCAAAGAGGGCGCCAAGGAGCTCGAGCTCATCGGCGAGCGCGACAAGCGCCGCAAACGCGTGCTGCGCAACAAGCGCAAACAGGAGCGCGCTCATCGGCGGGAGCAACGGCGGGAACAACGGCGGGCGGGCAGAGGCCAGCGCCACCACAAGAAAGCGTCGCGAGGCGGTTGAAACCGGCGCCGCAAGAGGAAAGACCCTGCCCCTATGAGCACCGCGCCCTCCCCCTCGTCCGCGGACACGCCCGCCGCCGCTGCCGCCTCGGCGGACGTCGGCAGGTTCGCTCGCTGGGTGTTCCAGCACCGCCTGGCGTTCCTGCTCATCGTCGGCCTGCTCTCCGTCGGCGTCGATCAAGCGTCGAAGACGTGGGCGCAGTCGAACCTCGCCGAGCCGCGCACGCGCATCGTGAAGGAGAACGTCGAGGGCGAGCTGGTCGAGGTCAAGAAGACGGTGTTCGTCGAGACCGAGATCAAGGACGTGGTGCCTGGCGTGTTCGCGCTGCGCTACCGCGAGAACCCCGCGGCCGCCTTCAGCTTGACGCGCTCGCTGCCCGACTCGCTGCGCCGGCCCTTCCTCGTCGTGTTCTCGATGCTGGCCATGGCGCTCATCGCCGCCTGGTACATCCGGCTGCGCAGGCCGGACGGGCTGCTCATGACCGCCTTCGCGCTCATCATCGCGGGCGCCATCGGCAACTTCATCGACCGCGTGCGCTTTGGCTACGTGGTCGACTTCCTCGACCTCTACGTCGGCAGCGGCGCGCTCGCCGAGTGGCTCATCTCGACCGTGGGCACGAGCCACTGGCCGACGTTCAACGTGGCGGACTCCTGCATCGTCATCGGCGCGCTCAGCGTGGTGTATCGTACGCTGCGCCCGCTCTACGCCGAGGACGATGACCAGAGCGCGAGCGACGACAAGGCGGAGGCCGCACCGGCGGCCTCGTGAGCGAAGGCGGTTCGCGATGTACCTCGGCAAGGTGATCGGCACGGTGGTGGCGTCGCGCAAAGCGGAGGGGCTCGAGGGCCAGAAGCTCCTGCTCGTGCAGCCGCTCGACGTCGATCAGCAGCCAAAGGGCGAGGTGCAGGTGGCCTGTGACGTGGCGCAGGCGGGCGAGGGCGACCTCGTGACCCTCGTCGGCAGCCGGGAAGCGGCGCTCGCCATGGCGCCCTCCTTCGTCCCCGTGGACGCGGCCATCATCGGCATCGTCGACGCCGCGGACATCTCGCGCGACAGCGACAGGACGCCGTCATGATGCTCGGGCGCGTGTCCGGCACCGTCGTGATGACGGTGAAGCACCCCTCCTACGTCGGAGAGAAGCTGCTCGCCGTGGATCTCCTCGACGAGAGCGGCCAGCCGAACGGCCAGTCGCTGCTCGCCATCGACCGGGCGCAGGCGGGCGTCGGCGATCGCGTGCTCGTCATGCGCGAGGGCAGCGGCGTACGCCAGATCCTCGGCCGTGACCTCGGCGTCCCCGTGGAGGAGGCCGTGAAGGGCGAGGTCCCCGTGCGCAGCCTCATCGTGGGCGTCATCGACAGCATCGACATCGAGGGCGCCGCATGAACGCCACCGGCGGCCCGGCGCTGCAGCGCGAGATCGCGAGCTACGCCCAGCGGCTTCATGAGGCCGGCTGGGTCGCGAACCACGACGGCAACGTCTCCGCGCGGCTGACGGACGGCGAGCGCTACTTCGCGACGCCCACCGCGATGTCGAAGCGCGATGTCGAGCCGCACGACGTCCTCACGGTCGATCTCGAGGGCAAGCTCCTCGGCGGCCGGCGCCGCTTGTTCTCGGAGTGGCACCTACACGCCGCTTGCTACCGCGCGCGCCCCGACGTCCGCGCCGTGCTGCACGCGCACCCGGCGCACGCGACCGCGTTCGGCGTCGCCCGGCGAGCGCTGCCGACGCCGGCGCTGCCCGAGCTGATCGTGTCGCTCGGCACCAGCCTGCCGCTGCTCGGCTACGCGCTGCCGAAGTCCGCCAAGCAGGACGCCGACATCGAGCGCGCCCTCACCGAAGGGGACGCCGACGCGCTGCTGCTCGCCGGCAACGGCGTCGTCACGGTCGGTCGGGACCTCGAGCAGGCGTATCTGCGCATGGAGCTCGTCGAGCATTGGGCTCGTATCGCGTCCGCGGCGCAGGCGCTCGGCGGGGTCGAGCCCTTGCCGCATGCGGACGTCGAGAAGCTGCTGGAGGCGCGCGCGAAGGCGGGTCTCGGGCGACGTGGGCGCGCGCTGAGCTGAGCTCCTGGGTCATCAGGGCCGCGTTTGGGGGGGAGAGGCAAAGCCTCTCCCCTGCTCGAAGCCCGCCAAGGGCGGTCTTCTCGACACCCCTCACAGCGGGCTGCCGCCCGCAACGCCCGCCTCGTCCGTCTGATGACGAGGTCGGGATGTCCGCTTGGATGGGGCTGTCGTCGGACGGTGGTAGGGACGTGCCTCGCCGTCGCTTCCCTCACCCTCGTTTCTTCACGCGACCTCATGCGACCGTCCCTCTCCCACGGGCCCACGGGAGAAGGGCGCTTCTGTGCCGCCGAGCACCGTCGCTCTTCGATTCTCGCTTCCACGCCTTTCACTGATCAGTCCTCATCATCGAGCATCGCTAAATCGACGCTCGACGGGCGAACCCGCCGAGCGCCGACCCATCGCCCTACTTGAAGCGCCGCAGCATGCTCGCGACATGCCCCGCCCGGTCGGCCCCCCGGTCACGCACGTTCGGCCGAATGACGCCCAGCGCCACCCCGACGTCGAGCCCGCCCATGACTTCGACCGCGCTCGCTCGCGCCTGGTCGAAGAAGCGCCGCCGGTCACGCGGCGTACGGCGAGCGAACCCCTCGCAATAGTTGAGCACCACCGACGCCGATGCCCGGACGAGCTGATCGCGCAAGAACGCGTACCCGACGGGCATCGGGCTCGTTGCCTCGCGCACGACCTCGGTCAGCTCGAGTGACTTCTTGTAAATCTCAGTCTCGTTGAACCACATGCTTGCTACCTCCCGTTCGCCGAACCGCTCAGCGAACGGACTCCCCAGGGCGGCGCCCGGAGGCGCAGTCAAGGGCGGCCCCCCTCGTGGAAGTGCGTGCAAGGGCGGTGGCCGGCGCGCTTGCGCGCTTCACCCTTGACGGCGTCGAGGACGCCGCCACAATCGAGATCGCGCAGGAGCACTCTCGTGGAGTCGGTGCCTGACGAGTAGTGATGCTCGATGATGAGGAGTGAGCGGCGAGAGTTGAGGGGCGAGGAGCAATCTTCTCGGCCGAGATGTGATGAATGATCAGCCCACGGGAGAGGGACCTCTTGGTCGCGAGAAGACCGCCTCCGGCGGGCTTCAAGCAGGGGAGAGGCAAAGCCTCTCCCCCCAACCGCCGTCGAGAGCGAACCAGCGGTCGCTCGCCGAGAGCAGACGATCGCTAGTCCACGACCTTGATGGCGACGCAGGTGACGTTGTCGTTGCCGCCGTTGGCGTTCGCCGCGTCGATGAGCTTGCTGCAGATGGCCTCGACGTCGTCGGCGCGCTCGGGGACGCTCAAGAGCTCGTTCACCATCTCGTTCATGGCCGCGTCGGTGACCATGCCCGACAGCCCGTCGCTGCACAGCATGTAGATGTCGCCGGGCGCGGGCTCGAGGCGGGCGATGTCGACCTGCACCGTGTCCTTCATGCCGAGCGCGCGCACGATGACGTTCTTGTGCGGGAAGTTGTCGATCTCTTCTTGCGAGAGCTTGTGCGCCTTCAAGTAGTCGTTCAGCAGCGAGTGGTCCTCGGTGAGCTGCTCGATCTGGCCGCCGCGGAAGCGGTAGGCGCGCGAGTCACCGCAGTGTCCGACGTAGGCGCCCGTGCTGGTGAACAGCGCGCCGACGACGGTGGTGCCCATGCCGCGCTTCCTGGCGTCCGCCTGCGCGGTGTCGAAGATGCGGCGGTTGGCGAGCTTGATGGCGGCGACGAGGCGGTTCTCCTCGTACTTGAGGCCGCGCTCCTCCTTGAAGGGCCAGGTCTGCTCTTCGTCGGACGACGTGGTGCGGAAGAACTCGGCGCACGAGTGCACCGCCATGGCGCTCGCCACCTCGCCCGACGCGTGACCGCCCATGCCGTCCGCGACGACATAGAGGTTCTCGTCGGGGACCAGCAGCAGGCTGTCCTCGTTGTGGGCTCGCTTCATGCCCACGTTCGTCATGCCGGCGGCAATCAGTCTCATGTAGCTATAGCCCGGAAATCATTAACGAAATTGGGTCCATCACCCGTCCCCGAACCGTCCGGCAGTCTTCCAGAAAGCCGCTCATAGTGTCAAACCTCAGCGCACGATGTGGCAAAGGAATCTGCCGTGATCGCGGCTCGCCTCCCGCTTGCAAGCGGGGTCGCCCTGTTTCCCTTCGACGAGCCGGCCGCGCGGCTGCCGCTGCTCGACGTCCCGCTGCGTCACTTCCAGGACCGCGAGCTGTACCGGGCGGGCCTCGAGAAGGCCGTGGACGTGCGCGCGGGTGAGCCTTTGCCCAAGGGGACGCGCGTGCTGTTCAGCGCCGACGCGGTCTTCACGGCGGACACGATCACCGCCCTCCTCGACGAAGCGGCAGGAGGGGCGGGCGTCCGGCGCGCGGCCGTGCAGCGAGGCACCCCGCTGTTCGACTTCGCGCAGCCCTTCACGCCCGCGAGCCGCGACGACACCGACCTCGCCTGCCCGCTGTGGGCCGGAGCGCTCGACGACGTCGTAGCCGACGAGGAAGCGAGCGCGCTCAGGGACGCGCCGCTGGCCGTCATCTGTGACGAGGACGCGAGCTATGATCACAACGTCGCCCCGGCGGGCCCGGCGCCGCACCTCCTGCGGGTGCCGAAGTGCCGGCGCATCGCCGGCCGCCTCGCTCACTGGTTGCATCTGCTGAACCTGAACCACGCCGTCCTCGTGCACGAGCGGGAGCGCGCGGGAGCTACCGGCGGCAGGAACGTCCTCGAGGGAGACGCGCGCAGCCGCTCGCTGCACCCGAGCGCCCTCGTCGAGGACAGCCTGCTCGCGCCCGGCGTCGTCATCGAGCACGGCGCCACGGTGCTGCGCAGCTTCCTCGGCGAGGGGGTGCGCGTCGCCGACCACGCGGTGCTCGCGGACTGCGTCATCGGCCCCGGCTGTCACACGCTCGTCGACACGCACATGCGCCGCGTCGTCGCCCTCGGTGGCTCTACGCTCTCGAACCTCGGCACCGAAGACCTGCTGCTCGGCCGCGAGGTCTTCATCACCACGGGCGTGGCCTTCTTCGGCGCCGAGCCGGGCACGAACGTCGTCGTGGAAGGCAGCGACACGCGGCGTCCGGTCCTCGGGGGCTGCGTCGGCAACCGCGTCACGCTCGGCGCCCGCTCGCTGTTCGCGGCGGGGATGGCGGTGCCGTCGGGGGCGGTCATCGTCGGGCGGCCGGACGAGGCGCTGCAGAAGCTCGACGAGAGAGGGCTCGCGCGGGCGTCGGCTCAGCTCGGGGACCCTGCGCGGGACGCCTGAGCTCGCGCGGCCAGCTCGACGAGCGGCAGCACCTCCCGCCGCTCCACGACGAGCGCCATGGCCTTCTCGAGCCGCCGCAGCTTGTCCGCCAGAGGCACCCTGAGGTCCGGCTGCGCGCGCACGAGCTCGGGCTCTGTGCCGTCCTCGTCCGACAGGAAGTCGATCGCGTGCAGCTCGAGGACGGCGGGCACGTCGTCGCGCGAGAGCGCCGCGCGCGTCAGGGCCTCGCCGACGAGATCGTTCGCGAGCGCGAGCGTGGTGCCGAGCCAGGGCAGGCGGGCGGCGGTGCCCATGGGCAGCTCGACGAAGCGGCGGGATCGCTCGCCGTCCTTTGCCGGACGGAAGCGGGCGCCGACGGCCGGCACGAAGGGCGCTCGCGGGGACGCGAACTCGCGCACGTCGCCGACGAGGGAGCGCGAGCTGCGCCGGCGGGCTCTGTACAGGCCGATGGCGAGGGCGCGGGCGGCGAAGTAGGCCGGCGTCGGGAAGAAGCTCGAGTCGTAGGCGTAGCCGCGCTCGTCGAGGGCGTCCATGAGCGCCTCGCTCTGGTTGTAGCCGGGGGCGCGGAAGCCCGCGGGCCTCTTGCCGCTGACGCGCTCGATGACGTCGTCGGCGGCCTCGAGATCGAGCGCGATGCGTACGGCGGGCAGGCGGCTCAGCCGGTAGTCGTGCTCGTAGCTGTGGCTCGCGATCTCGTGCCCCGCGCGCGCGGCGTCACGGATGGCCTTGGCGTGCGCGGGCGTCTTCAGATCGCGTCCGACGACGAAGAGCGTGCCTTTTTTGCCGAGCGCGTCGAGCAGCGCGAGGAAGCGCGGCAGGGCGCGCGTGAAGATGGGGTCCTCCTCGTCATCGCGCGGAGGCAGGCCGTGGATGTCGCGGTAACAGCGCAGGGCGTCGACGTCGATGGTGAGCGCGCCGGTCGAGTGGATGCTCATGAGGGGCAGCTCACGCGCGCACCGGGCTCGGCGGCGCCCCGCGACCGGTGCGGCTCGGGAAGGAGTGGCGCGCGAAGGCGGACAGCAGCACGAGCACGACGGCGACGGCCGAGTAGATCGGATCCTTCGAGTGCTGCACGAGCGGGAACAAGAGCGCGCCGGCGACGGCGACGCGCAGGATCGCGAGCGCCCCGCGGCGCACGAGGAACAGGCCGGCGGCCTCGATGACGACGAGCGGCACGCCGAAGCGCACCGAGCGCCAGACGGCGTCGAGGTTGGCGGTGACGAGGTCCCAGCGCTGCACCAGGATCTCCGCGAGGATCAGCACGGTCGCCGCGGCCAGCACGAGCACACCCGCGGCGGCGGCGTCTTTCGTGAGCATGGCGAGGCGGTGGTACTCGCCGATGTAGAGGTCCACGAGGGCCTCGAGGCCGGTGTTCAGGATCTCGGCGAAGAACACCACGGAGACGGCGAACAGGAGCGCCACCCTCGTCGACAGATCGAGCGGCAGCGCCATGCCGACGATCATCACCATGAGCGCGCTCAGGACATGCAGCTTCATGTTCCGCTGGCTGGCCACGCAGCGCGCGACGCCGGCGAACGCCGCCTTGAAGCTGAGGGCGACGCTGCCCTTGGGCGTCTCGAGGAACAGGCGCGCGGTCTCCTCGCCGGCCTCGAGCGGCGCACAGGCCGCCTTCGCGCCGGGCAGCTCACCCGGTATCACGTCGTCGCTGAGGCGCCCGCTGACGCTCATCGCGGCTCGCGCCTCCGCCGCAGCAGCCGTAGGCCGAAGATCAGCGGCAGGAAGGAGAGGAGCGGGATGCCTTCGCAGCCGCCGAGGCCCAGGCAGCTCGCGGCCGCGGGCGGCTCGTCGGTGCTGCCGGGCTCCTCCGGGAACGCGGGCGTCCCGGGCGCGAATCTGCGACAGCTGTTCGCCTCGCCGGGGTCGCCGCACACGTCGTCAACGCAGCAGCGCGTCGCGTCGCCTGCGCCGTCACAGCGGGAGAGCCCCTCGGCGTAGCCGGGATCGCAGTCGGCGCCCGCGGGCAGCACGCAGTCGAACCCCCACTCGTCGGACAGCAGGCCGCAGGTAGCGCCTGTCTCGGTGCAGTCGAGCGCGACCGGCTCGCCGTCGTCACAGAAGCGGAGCAGCTCACCGTCGCACGTCGGCGTGCAGTCCCCGCTGAAGCCGGCGTCGTCGTCCGGCCTGACGCCGCCGTCGTCCTCTACCCCGTCTCCGCCGTCGAGCGCGCCCCCGTCAGGCTGGCCGCCGTCTTGCGCCAGGGCCGGCACGCAGAGCAGCGCGAAGAGAGCGACGACGACGACGTGAGCACGAACAACCATGGGCGGACCTCTGCCGAGAAGCGGGCGAAGCTCGGGCTTCCGGCCGCTGGCCGCAAGCGGTCTCTCGCTGCAACGACTGCGAGCCGAGAGCACAAAAGGAAGGGGCCCCCTGACGGGAGCCCCATGTCCTCGCGTCAGCGCGGGGCTTACTGACGGCGGCGGCGGATGGCCAACACGCCGAAGAGCAGGCCCAGGAGGCCGAGGCTCGGGGGGATGGCGCCGTCATAGGCCGCGTTGCCGAGGCAGCCACCGCTCGGGGGCGGCTCCTCGTCGTCACCGCCGCGGCGCGGGTTCTCGCCCTCGCCCTCGCCTTCGCCTTCGCCTTCGCCCTCGCCCTCGCCTTCGTTGCCGCTGCCGGTGCAGACATCGTTGACGCAGGAGGAGCCGGCGCCGCAAACGAGGAAGCTGTCGGGAGCCGAGCTGCAGTCGCCGCCGTCGGCGATGACGCATACGCCCTGGGCTCCGTCGCACGTACCGCCGGCGGCGTCACACGGGAAGAGCAGGCACTGGCCGTTGTACCCCGAGTCGAGCGCGAGCTTCTGACCGACGCAGGAACCGAACTGCGCCTCGCCACATGGGGCGTCGAGCCCGAGGCAGGTCGCCGTCGAGAGGTCGCACGCGTCGGAGGTCCCGGCCGTCGTCGCGCCGCAAGCGAAGGTCAGCAGGCCGCCGCCGTTTGGCAAACTGAAGGCACAGGCGTCACCCTCGGGAAAGGTGCACCAGGAGCCGAAGTCTGCGAAGACCTCGCAGGTGCCGGTCTGGAACTCTGTCTCCGTGACCTGGAAGTTGGCGCACTCGACGCGCTGCAGCTCGCCTTCCTGGCACCAGATGGCGTCGGTGCCGTCGCATTCGCCCTGGGCGGTAACGTCTCCGCACGGCTCTGGGCCGGGGCCGCCGTCGGTCTGGGCCTGGGCGACAGCGGGTACGAGCAGCGCGGTCAAGGACGCGAAGAGAAGAGCTTTCTTCATGGGTTTCCTCGAAGGTGCCTGCTCCCGATCCGTCCCACCGGAGAGCGAAGCGACAGGTTCACGCAGGCAGGACGTCTGCCTACATCGGAACACTTGTACCACTTGCACCAGGGAGCGCTACCCGGTCTGTACGTCCCGGTATCGGACGTTTGACCGCTTGTTCCCCGTCGTCCCCACGAGCGCCACGACGCTCAGCAGCGCGAGCCAGCCGAACGTCGCGGACGACCCGGAGGCGCGCTGCGCCGAGCAGCTCGCGGGCGGAGGGGGCACGTCATCGTCGGGGGGCTCGACGGGGGTGCTGGGTTCCGCCTCGGACAGGCAGGAGCCGAGGCCGCCGCTGGCGCCGACGCACGAGAGCCCCTCGGCACAAAGCAGCGCCGCGCCGCAGCGACCGCCTTCGCCGACGCCGGTGCACGCGCCCGCCGCGCAGGTGCCTCCGTGCGCGGCGCAGTCCACGACGAGCGGCTGGCCGAAGCCGGCGCACGCGAGCCGCAGCCGGTCGCCCTCACACGCGGGCGTGTCGTCGCTGCAGGCCGCGCCCGACACGCACCCTTGGTCGACGTCACAGGCGGCGCCGACCTCGACGACGCCCGACGAGAGGCACGCGAGCTGGACCACGCCGTCGTCGCCGGGCAGGGCGCAGGGAGCTCCCGCGGGGACACCGCAGGCAGCGACGCCGGCGCTCACGACGCAGCTGCCGCTCAGGTCCTCGTCGTCGAGCGTGAGGGCGGCGCAGTCGACCGCGGTCACGCCCGCGTCCACGTCGGCGCCGCCGGCGTTGGGCTCGTCGCACCAGGCGAGGACGCTGCCGTAACAGGCGCCCTCGTCGGTGAGGTCCGCGCCGCAGCGCGCGGGGACGGGGCCGCCGTCGGTTCCCTGGGCGAAAGCCGCCGTGGATGCGAAGATGGCGACCGTGACGAGCGCGCAGCGAAGCATGGAGCCGACGATACCCGCCGCCCGGGAGCTTGCGCACCCACAGCCGCCGGCGAAGGCGCACACCGCAGTGCTGCGAACTGCAGATCGCAAGCCGCGCGCGGCCACGGTTCTTCGTCGCGGGGGGTCACTCCAAGCTGCTGATTTTCCGCGGGTATCTTGGTCGTGGCGGGTGGCACGAGCAGTGCTGAGCACAGCGGCGATGTCCCTCCGTGCGCTGACCCGAACCCTCCCGCTGTCGCCTGGCTTCCCTGGGCTGGGGGCGCTGTTCGCCCTGCTCTTCGTGGGCTCGTTCTGGGTGCTGCCCGGCTGCGACATGTCCATGGAGGCAATGGCCCCGGGCGACAACCTCGCAGGAGGAGCCGACGCCGGCGCCGAGGGCGCGGAGTGCTACGAGAACGACGTCGGCCAGTGTGTGCTCGCCAGCGAAGGCTGCGATCCGGCCGACATCAGCGGCAGCGTCGTCGAGCGCTGCGCCGCGTGCGACGGCGGCGGCGTGCAGGTCTGCGGCCCCGCGCGCACGGCCCGCTGCTTCGAGCTCGAGCTCGCGGGGCCTTGTCAGCGCTGCGTCACCGACGACGGGCAGGTGCTGTACGACGACTGCGCCGCGCCGGCGGACGAGCTCGGCGATCTGCTCTGCGAGTCGGTCAGCTACGACAGCGACGACGCCCGCGCGGACGAGACCACCTGCGAGGTGTGCCGCGACGCCAACGGGCAGGTGGTGCGCGAGTCCTGCCGGCCGAACGCCACCGAGTGCCGTGACGTCATCGTCAACGGCCGTGACTGCCAGGAGTGCTTCACCGCCGAGGGCGAGCTCGCCTACCGCGAGTGCGAGCGGGCCGATCTCGATCCGCGCGTGTGCGAGGTCTACGGCGGCGCCGGCGGCAGCTGCGTCGACTGCTACGGTGACGACGACGAGCTGCTCTCGCACGAGTGCACGAGCGGCGGCTCCTTCGACGGCGGCGTGGGCGCCCCGGCCCGCGACGCGAGCTACTGCGACGAGGTGCTCGATCCCGCCGGCCGCACCTGCGAGCGCTGCTACTCCGAGACGGGGACGCTCGTCAGCGAGTCCTGTGTCGACGACGTGGAGGCGGCCCCCGGGCGCTGCCAACAGCTCACCTTCAGCGAGCAGAGCTGCCTCGTATGCGTCGACGACAGCGGCCAGGAGGCCTCGACCCAGTGCGAGAGCACGACGAACGCGTGCGCCAGCCCCGACGCCTGCCCGGTGCCGTCGTGCGAGAACACCTACACGGCCGACGGCACCCTGTGCCGCACCTGCCCCACGTCGAACGCGGCCGCGGATGGGTCCGAGACGCGCTGCATGAGCGACAGCGATCTCGTGTGCGTCACCGATCAGTCGTTCTCCGAGGCGCCGCCCCCCGAGGGCGGGGACGATCCCGCCCTCGTGTCCGAGGTGTGCACGGTCTGTAGCGCCGCCGGCGTCGAGCAGTACCGCGCCTGCAGCTCCGACGGCAGCGTGCCGCCCCAGCCCGTGTGTTCGGCGAAGTCGAGCGCCGACGGCGCCGCCTGCGAGGAGTGCGTCGAAGCGGCGAGCGGTGACGTCGTCTACTCCTCGTGCGACGAGAGGGGTCCCGCGCCTCCGCCGGAGCCCTGAGGACGCAGCACCTGTACGAGCAGCTCGGCGCGTGAGCGGACGCCCCGCTTGCAGTACAGGCGCAGCACGAGCCGGTGGGTGTAGCCGAGGCTGACGTCGAGCGCGCGCGCGACGTCCTTCTCGGCCGCGCCGTCGAGCAGGAGGCGCAGCACCTGTGCCTCGCGGGCCGTGAGGGGCTCGCCGCCCGCGAGCATGCCGCTCGCGCTGCAGACCCGGCGCGCGACGCCGACGACGCCGCTCAGCGCCAGCGCGAGCAGGTCGCGCTCTCGCGCGACGAACGCGCGCTCCCCGCGCGCCCGATCGACGCCGGTGAACAGCTCGAGCCCGGGAGCCACGCCCACGGCGCCGACCATCCGCTCGCGCACGTCGAGCTCCTGCAAGAGCTGCCGCGAAGGCGCGCGATCCCACGAGCGGTCGTCGACGATGTCACGGCGCAGGAAGGAGCGCGGCTGCCCGAGCGCGCGAAGCACCCCGCGCACGTGCGGGTCGTCGCGCCAGCTCGCGCGCGCTCGCCAGGCGCCCGCGATGCGCGCCCGACGAGCCGCGTCCGGACCGTGCGTGAGGTGAGCGCGCGGCTCGAGCCGTGTGGAGGCCCTGGCGGCGGGGTCACGGCTCGCAAAGAGCAGGAAGCCGTGCTCGACGCCGAGGAGGGCCGTGAGCTTCGTGTGCAGGGTGGACGCGAAGCCGGGCAGGTCGCCGGGGTTTACCTCCTCCTCGAGCTCGCTCCACAGCCGCGCCAGGCGGGCCAGATCCGACGCTCTCAAGTCCATCCCGACTTCACTTCTCCCGCCGCCCCACCTCCGTCGGGCCGCTTCGACGCCAAAAGCTCCGGATAGCGCACCGCCGCCGAGCAGCGCGAACCGCTGACGTCGCTGTCGCCAATTGGGACCAATCGGTCCCGTAGCTGCACAAGCGGAGCGTGCGCCAAGGTCGAGGGGCTTTCCAGGAGACCTCGATGATGGCGCGCTCCCCCTGGCTCTTCGCCGCTCCGTTCCTCCTCATCCTGCCGCTCGCCTGCGCCCCGGACGACGGGGAAGGGGACGGAGGACCGGTGCAGCCGCCCCGCAGAGACGCCGGCGCGGGGCTCGAAGACGGTGGCGCGAGCGAGGATGGCGGCGTCACGGCGGACGCCGGCAGCGCGCAGGAGGACGCCGGCGCACCGGGCCCGGACGCGGGCGTGGAGCCGGAGGCGGCCTGTACGCCGGATGCGACGCTGATCGCCGCGGGCCGCGCGTGCCGCAGCGACGACAGTTGCCCGTGCGGGAGCCACTGCGCGCTCGGCCAGTGCGTCGCCGCCTGCGCCGTCGACGATGACTGCGGTGACGGGGAGCGCTGCGATCGCTTCGGCCGCTGCCGCGCGAACGTGTCGACGACGCTCCTGCCGCCGGCGCCCGAGGAGGCGCCCGCTCGCGTGGTACCGGTGGATCGCGTCGTGCTGGCGGCCCCCGGCGAGACCGCGTGGATCCGCTTCAACCTCGACGCGCCCGCCGACGAGCCGGTGAAGGTGCGCCTGGCCGCGCGCGAGGAGACGATGACGTTCGCCTGCGACGGCGAGCCGACGACGGGGAGTTGCCTGCTCAGCGTCGAGCCTACCGCCGCGCGCTACGACGTGGACGTCGCCGTCGAGGTCACGCGCGCCGCCGACGCGCCCGACCGGCTGTCGTTCGTCGACGTCTTCGTCGAGGGCGGCGCGGCCGAGACGGTCACGCTGCAGAGCCCCGCGCTCGCCGGCTTCGCGCAGGCGCCGCCGCTCGCCGGGGTCTACCGCGGCGTGGCCGAGCTGGTGGGCGCGGGGGTGGGCGCCCCCGACGCACCCGTCGCCGCGCGGGAGCCGGTCGGCTTCGCGCTCCGCGCCGAGGTGTTCGACGCCGGCGACGGTCTGACCATCGCCATCGAGGATCCGACGGGAGGCCTGTCGCCGAGCGGGTCGCTGGTCGGCACGCTCGATCCCGACAGCGGCACCGCGTCGTTCCCCTCGTACGTCGTCGCCGCGGGCGAGGCGCTCGCGGGCCAGCCGTACGAGCTCATCGCCGAGGTGCCGGACGCGCCGCTCCGACTGGCCGACGGGGAGATCGCCCTGGACCTCGAGCTGCGCGTGCGCGGGTTGACCGAAAAGGCGCGCGCCGTGCGCCTGTCGTACCTCGTGCTGCTCGAGCGCGCCGGCGCGTCGAGCGGCGCCCTGCCGCCCGCCGTGCCGGCCGACGTGACGCCGTCACTCGATGGCGACAGGCCGAGTACGACTGCGACGTCGTGGACGCGCCCGAGGGCTACTGGATGAATGCCGACCTGGTGTCGCAGCTCTATCCGCCGGGGTGGTCGCCCGACACCAGCAGCGGCCTCAAGAAGGTGCTGCCGCTCTCGCCGACGCTCCAGCGGGTCTGCCAGGCGCCGGTGGCGGCGGCCGGCTGCACGGACCTCTTGCTCTGCGGCGACGAGGCGACGCAGGCAACGGGCCTCAGCAGCGAGCTGAACCCGCGCACGGGCGACCTTTTGTGCGAGGGCGGCGAGCGCGCGGTGGGGCTGCCGATCGACGAGCGGCTGGCCGGCGGCGACGTGTCCGTCGAGGCCGCGTTCCGTGAGTGCTTCGCCGACGCGCGTCGCTTCCGCACCCTCGAGCCGCCGCTCGCCGCCGCGGACGCCGCCGAGCTCTTCGACGAGAGCGCGACCTGCTTCGATGGATCGCGCTGGCTCGTCGCCATGATGCTCGCCGCCGACGAGCCGCTGCGCGACGGCCGCATCGACGAGCCGCCGAGCCCCGGGCAGCGCTATCGCGGCGCGGTGTTCCTGCGCCTCCTGCAGCGCTACCTCGACATGCACGCGCTCTGGGGCAAGGAGACCGCCGAGCGCGAACGGATGCGCGCCGTGCTCGCCGAGCTGGCCGTCGACGAGGCGCCTCAGCTACCGCCGCCCGCGGGCGTGTCCGCGGAGCTGTCGCGCGGGCTGTCGCTGCTGTTCCTGCCGCGGATTCATGCAGCGCTCGAGAGGATTCCACCGTCGCTGCACGGGGCCGACTACCGCGTGCCCCGCGGCGCCGCGGGCGCGCCTCCCGGCGACGGTGCGCGAGGTCTGCCGCCCTCCCTCGCGGCGGCGACGGCGGCGTGGCTCGACACCGCGCGCGTCCGCTTCGAGCAGGAGAGCCGATCGTTTTCGCCCGACGCGCTCGCGAACCTGCGGGGCGTGACGCTGCGCGCGCTCTTGCTGCGCACGTTGACCCAGACCGTCGCCGACGCGGCGCTCGGCGCGTCGCCGTCGTGGAGCGCCCGCTACGACGCCGCCGCGCTCGATCTCGACACGAGCCTCAGCCGCCTCGTCACCGCCGGCTCCGCCTACGCGCTCGGCACCAACCCGCTCGGCATCGAGGACGACGACCTGCCGCTGTACTTCCTCGGCGACGAGACCGGCGTCAACGAGCGCTTCTCCGCCGTCAGCGACTTCCTGCTCGGCCCCGGACCGGGCTCGTCCGCGTGGGCCCCTTACCTCGTCGAGCTCGCGCAGGCGTCGCTGAGCGGCGCGCGCACGAGCGCTCTGGCGCAGATCGATCGCGGCTACCGCAGGGCGCTCAGCAACGCCGACGCGAGCGCACGACTCGCCGCCATCGCGTCCACGGCCGACGACCAGCTCCGCGACTACTGCGGACCGGGCGCGGCCTCCTACTTCGACGACGACTATTTCGACGCGGCCGAGTGTTACCGGCGCCCCGAGTGCGCCGTCGGCCCCGACGCGCTCGAGCACTACTACCGACACATCGTCGGCACCGGCAACGTCGTGTTCCAGATGTGCATCGGCGCCGAGCTGTCCGAGCGCTCGCCCATCCTCGGCTTTCTCGCTGCCGGTGGTGCGCGAGATCGCGAGCCGCGTGCAGGGGCCGCACAACCCCGACGGCACCTGTGTGGATCCCCGCATCTTGCCGTGCGCGGGAGGCGCCTGCTTCGATTGTCGAGACGACGCCGGCGTGCGGCGCTTTACCCTGCCGCCCGCCGCGTTCCGGCTGCGCATGACGCCCGGGGCGGCGAGCCACGCGGCCCGGGCCGCTCGACGTTGCGGCAACCAGTGGCGCAGCGGGCTCCTGGACGGCTTCGAGGTGCCCGCCGGCTTCGCGAACGTGCGCTTCCAGGTCGGCCTGCCGCCGCGGCCGCGCAGCGGTGTGCAAGGCGCGTCACAGACGGGCCCGCAGTGTGTTCAGGGAGCGCTCGGCGAGCGCGCCGTCGAGATCATGCAAGCGCAGAGCTCGGTGGCCGAGGCGCGGCAGGAGCTCGGAGAGCACCAGGCTCGCTACGACATCGCCGCCAAGAGCTGCTGGCTGGCGCTCGAGTCGGCGGAAGACGTGCAGCAGGCCCAGAGCGCGCACCGCGACACCATGAGCGCGCTCGGGGCCGTGAAGCTCGGCGCGGATCTCGGCGCCGAGATGGCGGCGACGATCTCGGACTGCGCCTCGTTGGTCGTGAACGCCGACGAGTCGAACCCCTTCACCGCCATCGTCGACAGCGCCGCGGCGTCGGTGGGCTGCGGGGCGCGCATCGCCGAGGGGGCCCTCAAGGCGACCAGCCTGTCGATGGCCACGGCCATGGACGAAGCGGAGCGCAGCCACGCGCTCATCGTCCAGCAGCTCGAGGCGAACGGCGCCTACGGCGTGTGCATGAACGACGCGAGCGCTCAGCTCGTCGGACAGCGCACGGCGGAGCTCGCCATCGAGCGGGCCGCGCTCGACCTCACGTCGGCCTACGCGCGGCTGCGCAACGACGTCGAGGCCGCGCAGGACATCTGGCGACGGGCGCGCGCGAGCCACGCGGCCGAGGAGGGGCTCTCCATCACGCCACCGGAGGCGACCTCCTGGCTCGACGAGGACGTGCGCGCCTACCTGCGCGACTTCCGGCTCGCGCGGCGGGGCGTGTACCTCGCGGTCCGCGCCGTCGAGTACGAGTACCAGACGAGCCTGCTCGCGCGGGAGGACGCGCTCTCCGCCGAGACCCCCGATCAGCTCGAGGCCGTGCTGCAGACGCTGTGGGCGGCCGCGGGCACGCGCAGCATCGGCGGCAACCGCCCCACCGACCTCGAGATCGTCGTGAGCCTGCGCGACCACCTGCTCGCGCTCGCGGACCACGAGGCGCTGCGGGACAGCGAGCAGGCGCTCAGCGCCGCCGAGCGCTTCCGCCTGCTTTTGCAGTCGCCCGCCTACGCGGTGTACGACGACGACGGCGACTACACGGGGCAGCGCATCCCGTTCTCGCTCGTGCCCTTCGACGCCTTCGGTGTCGGTGACGCGGCAGGTGTGGCGGTGCTCTCGGGGCAGAGCGACTGCGCCGAGCGGCTGTGGTCGGTGAACGCCTCCCTGATCGGCGCCGAGGACCTCTTCGAAGGCTCGGACACGACGTTCGCGCGCATCGACCTGCTCAAGGAGAACGAGTTCTTCTCGCAGTGGTGTGCGCCGCCGTCCCCGAACGAGCCGGCGCTCCAGGTGGCGTCGGTGCGCCCGGGGCGGAACCTGTTCCGCGAGCCGGGCCTCGGCGCCACGGTCGGCACCGAGGTCAGCCACGACGACGCCTCGCGCGCTCGCATCGAGGCCTACTTCAACGTGTCGCGCGGGGAGCTCGAGCACGATGACTACCGAAACGGTGACACCAGCGAGCTCGCCGCGCGCGGCCTGTACGGCGACTACGCGCTGTTCCTCCCGAGCGCCGTGCTGAGCCGGGAGCGCATCGACGGCAGCCGCACGTCGGGCATCGTGCTGGACCGCGTCGACGACATCCTGCTGCGCCTCGACTACGTGTCGGTGGCGCGCTGACGGCGAACGGGCTCAGCCGCGTCCGACCTGGAGGCGCCGCCTCGACGTCACGCGGCCGCCCTCCTCCGCGCGCACCTCGACGGGCGTGCCGACCGCGTACATGGCGCGTAGGCGCTCCTTGAGCTCGACGTTGTTGCTGACGCTGTCGAGCATGGCGAGCGGCAGGAGGCTCACGTTGGCCCCGGCGAGCGTCTGCCGTACCCGCGCGTGATCGTAGAACGCCGGCTGCGCGAGCTCGCTGAGATCGGTGACGATGACGTCGTCGGGCGTGAGCAGCGCGCGCAGGCCGAGGCGCTCCTCGAGCGCGCGGTAGAGGACCGGCAGGCGGCGGTGCGCCCAGATGAGCACGCGGCGCTCGTCCGGCTCGTCGTGCTCGGTGACGCGGCGCTCATCGAGGGTGACGAAGAGCTCGAAGGGGCTCGCGAAGCGCAGCGTCAGCGCTCGTCCGGAGGGCACCGGCGCCACGAGCAGCTCGCTGCCGCTCAGCGGGCTGTCCTCGTCGTCGAGGACGGGCTGAGGCACGGGAGAGGGGCTCTGAAACATGGCGGCCCGCTAGGAATACAGCGGCGCGCGGCCGGAGAGATCGCCCATGGGATCTTTCGGGCGGCGCCGCGGCGGCAACAGATGCCAGAGGATCTCGAGCGCGCCGGTCGCGGCCGGCCGGCTCTTCAGGTCCACGACGACGGCGCCGTCGGGCTCTTTGGGCGTGCTCTCGTCGAGGCGCGTGAGCAGCTCGGCGGCCTCGCCTTCGTCGTCGATGTCCCTGTGGCTCATGAGCCGCGCGCGGCGCACGGTGGTGTCGCAGGTCAGGTGGAAGGCGCGCACGCGGCCGCTCAGGAGCACCTCGCTGTAGTGGCCCTCGATGACGATGCCCTCGACGGGCGGCTGGCGCGCGAGCTCGTCCTTCAACGCGTTGCGCACGGCCTCGTCGTCGAGCAGCGCGGCGCCGCGCACCTGATCGTGCCCGGCGTGCAGCTCGCGCGTGACGTCCTCTCCCGCGAGCTTGACGAGGTAGTAGGGCGGCTCCTCGCTCGGGCGCATGTCGAGGCCGCTCTCGAAGGCCGCGCGCACGAGCTCGGCCGGCGGCGGCACGGGCCGCCCGCGCTCGCCGAGGCGCCGCTCGAACAACGCCAGCGCGCGGCCGAGGGCGGACGTGTTCACGTAGGCGTGCTTGAGCCGCCGAGCGACCGCGGAGCCCACCTCGGTCTTGCCGGCGTAGGGCAGCCCGCTGAGCGCGAGGCGGAAGGTGCGGCCCTCGAGGATGAGCTCCTCGTAGGCGATGAGGCGCCCCATGGCGGTGACCTCGAGCAGCGAGCGCGGCCGCGTGCCGAAGGAGAGGAAGCGCAGCCCGTTCAAGGCGCGCACGAGCTCGTCGTAGATGACGGCGGACTCCTGCTCGATGGCGACGACCGGATCGCTGAACAGCACCTGCTCGCCGCTCTTGATGCGGCGCAGGCGATCGAGGCGGGCGACGGGCGCGCTCAACAGACCCAGCACGCGGCGCGCGAAGAAGCGCGGCAGAAAGCGCGCGTCGGGCCGGCCGAGCGCCGAGAGCGCCTCGAGGTAGCCGTGTAAGAGCGCGTCCTCCTCGTCGTCACTCAACTCGCACGCGTTCGAGAGCGCCGCCAGGTCCTCGGCCGCGTCCCCGAGGCACGCGTCGTCGAAGGCCACCAGGCGGAGCTCACCGCCGTCGGTCTGCACGAGCGCCTGTGCGTTGGCGCGCCCGTGACAGAGCACGCGCCGGCGCGCGGTCAAGAACGCGTGGTCGAGGGCGATGGCGTACTCGCGCAGCGAGCGCTGCAGATCGCTCAAGCTCAGCGTCAAGAGGTCCTGGCCGAGCCCGTCCGCCTCGCGCGCGAGCATCCACGTGCGCAGTTGGTCGCTCGTCTTCTTGAACGCCTCGAGGAGCGTCATCGCGCGCTGCTGTGGGAAGCCCGCCCGCAGGTCGAACACACGCGCGGAGTGCAGCGCGGCGAACAGCGCCCCTACCTCGCGAGCGCGCCTCTTGACGTCGGCGTTGTGCAGCGCGCGGCCCGATTGGAACGGGTACGCGAGCCAGCGTCGCGGTACGCCGCCGAGCACCTGCTCTCCGGACCCGAGCAGCGGCGGCGCGATGGTCATGGGCAGCGCCGTCTGCAAGGCCACGAGCGCCTCGGCCTCGGCGCGCAAGGCGCTGCTGTCGGGATCCATGTCGACCCGTAGCAGGACCTCCCCGACGCGGAAGGTGCGCACCGTGCGCTGCGCCAAGAGCTCGGTCAGCGTCGCGCTGCCGTCTTCGGAGAGCGCCGTGACGAGCGCGCGTAGCTCTTCTTCGTAGATCGGCGCCCGCACGCGCGGCGGACCGCTCGAGCTCACGGCGCGACGCCGCGCTCGGCGTGGTAGCTCGAGCGCACGAGGGGGCCGCTCTCGACGTGGGCGAAGCCGAGCTCGCGCGCGAAGGCGCCGAGCTCCTCGAACACGCGCGGCTCCGCGAAGCGCACGACCTCGTGGTGCGACGGCGACGGGCGCAGGTACTGCCCGATGGTGAGGATGTCGCAGCCGTGATCACGGATGTCACGGATGGCCTGCTTGACCTCGTCATCGGTCTCGCCGAGGCCGAGCATGACGCCGCTCTTCGTGCGCATCTCGGGCCGAAGCGCCTTGGCCATCTCGAGCACCGCGAGCGAGCGCGCGTACTGGGCGCCGCTCCGGATCTTCCTCGTCAGGCGCGAGACGGTCTCGAGGTTGTGGTTGAACACCTCGGGCCCGGCGTCGGTGACGGTCTCGACGCTGTCTCTGTCGCCGTGGAAGTCCGGCACGAGCACCTCGAGCGTCGCGCCCGGGATCTTCTCCTTCACGGCCGTGATGCAGCGCGCGAACTGGCGCGCGCCGCCGTCGGCCAGGTCGTCGCGCGCCACCGAGGTGATGACGACGTGCCGGAGCCCCATGAGCGCGGCGGCCTCGGCCAGGCGGGCGGGCTCGTCGAGGTCCACAGGCAGCGGACGGCTCGACGTCTTCACGTCGCAGAAGCGGCAGGCGCGCGTACAGAGGTTGCCGAGGATCATGAACGTCGCGGTGCCGATGCTCCAGCACTCGCCGACGTTCGGGCAGGCGGCCGAGCTGCACACGGTGTGCAACCGACGCTCGTCGAGGAGCTTCTTCAGCTCCTCATAGCGCTCGCCGCCCGGCGCGCGCACGCGCAGCCACGGCGGATGCCGCTTCGGGCCGCTGGTGGCTTCCGGCTGCAGAATGGGCAACGACGCCATGGGGTTGCTCTGTCCTCTGGGGAGCGTTCTCGCAACATGGTCCGTTCGGCTCGCGCCGAACGTAAAGCCTGAAGTGGCCGGAGATCACCTCCTGTGGGCCTCCTCACACGCCGCCGGGCGCTCCTGAATGAGCGCTCGAACAGGCCCGTCCCAGGGGCGCCTCGGACGCTCCGGCGTCTCGGGCACCCAAGGAGGTCCTTATGCGTCGAGCCATCGCCCCCATCGCCCTCGCGTGTGCCGCTTTCGCGGCCATTCCGGCGGCCGCCCAGTCGGTGACCGTCTCCGCGCGCTCGAGAGGGCCCGCCGTGGAGGTGTACATCGAGGCGCAGACGCGCGGTGTCGCCCCGGCCGTGCTCTACGATTACGCCCGCAGCGAGCGGCGCCTGGTCGGGCGCAGCGCGCTGCCGCCGGTGGGTACCTTTGCCTACTTCGGCAGCGGAGCTGCGACCGCGGTCGCCGTCGTCACCGAGGTGCGCCTCGACGGAACGGTGACGCTGCTGCATCACGATCCGTACGGCTACGCGACCGAGATCCAGATGAACCTGCGTTACCCGGCGCTGCACCGGCGCGCCGGTCGCGTCGTCAACGACTACGTGACCTTCACCGGCGCGCGCAGCCTGGCGCCCGTGATCTTCTATGGCTACTCGCAGCCGCCGCCGCGCGTCGTCGTCATCAACGCGCCGCACGGCGGACACCGCGGCGGTGTCGGGCCGCGCGACGACCGCGCGCACGAGCGCATGACCTGCCTGCCCGCGGGACACCCCGGACGAGGACACGCCTACGGCCTCTGCAAGAACCACGGCGCCCACCCGCGCCCGGTGACCGGCCGCCACGACGACGGCCACGGCCGTTGGGATCGCGATCACCACGATCAGGATCGCTGGGACTACGCCGACCGCGGCCGCGAGCGCCACGATGACGACGACCACGGCAAGAAGAAGAACAAGATCAAACGCAAGAAGAAGGATAAGAAGGACGACGGCAAGCGGGACGACAAGCGACAGGATCGCGACCACGACAACCGCGCCAGGAAGCGACTCGACGTCTGATGTCTCAGCGGATCCGGATGTGCTCCTCCCGGCGGCGGCTCGTGGTCCTCGTGATCACGGTCGCCGCCGCTTTTTCGCCGCTCCTCGTCACCGGCGCGGCGCTCGCGGCCGACGCGGCTCGGGCGGGAGCGGACGCCTTCCGCCGGCCGGCGAGCGCCGAGGAGAAGGCGGCCGGCGACGTGCTCGCGCGCAAGATGCTCGACGGCCTCGGCGGGGCGGACGCCTTCCACGCGCTGCGCTACGTCGGCTTCGCCTTCGTGCCGACGAAGGCGGGCAAGGCGCTGTCTCGTCGAGAGCACGCCTGGGATCCGGCCGAGGGCAAGGCGCGCGTGCGCTGGCAGAAGGACGGTCACGACGTCCGCGCGTGGCTCTCGCTGGCGGACAAGCGCGGCACCGTCATCGTGGACGGCGAGCGCGTGACCGACGCCGCCGCGCAGAGGACGTACCTCGACGACGCCTACGCGGCCTGGGTCAACGACGTGTACTGGCTGCTCTCGCCCTACAAGGTCAACGACCCGGGCGTGTACAGAGCGAGCGTCGACGGCAAGCTGCGCACGAGCTTTCAGGAGGGCACCGGCCTCACGCCCGGCGATGTGTACCTGTACGACTTCGACGACGACGGCGAGCTCGCGGGCTGGTCCTACCGGCTGCAGTCCGGACGCGAGGGCAGCTTCCGCTTTCTCGATCGGAAGCAGCTCGCGGGCGTGACGTTCTTCGGGCGCAAGGTCTCGGCCGACGGCTTCGAGATCGCGCTCGAGGACATCGAGGCGTCGACGAGCGCGAAGCCGGCGGCGTTCACGCCGCCGCCGTGAGCGACGGCCCGTCTACAGCAGCAGGGAGGCGACCACGGATCCGGTGCCGACGAGGACGGCGCCGACGAGCGCGGCCGACGCCAACACGCGGGTGAGCAGCAGCAGCTTGGCGATGTCGCGGAGCTCGATCATCATCATCATGGCGCGGCCTCCAAACGCGGCCCGTAGCGCAAGCGCGATGCCAGGATTGGGTGCGTGTGATTTCGCGTAGTTGTAGGGTGCAACAGAGGAGCAGGTGCCACGCGAGCGACGCACTTGTGCGCCAAACCGGTGGCGCCTCTCTCGAGAAGACCTGAGGCGACGGCATGAGCACGGGCGGAGACCGCGACGGCAGCGTCGTCACCGGGAAGGACCGCTGGGGACCCATCGTCTCGTGGTCGCTCTACGACTTCGCGAACTCGGCCTACGCCACCAGCGTCATGGCCGTGCTCTTTCCCATCATGTTCAAGCAGTATTGGAATGGCAGCGACGTCGACGCCACCGTCAGCACCTTCCGCTTGAGCCTCGCGACCAGCGGCTCGGGCCTCGCCGTCGCCGTGCTCGCGCCCGTGCTCGGGGCCATCGCCGACCGCGGCGGCGCGAAAAAGCGCTTCTTGACCTTCTTCGTCGCCGTCGGCGTCACCATGACGGCGTCGCTCTACCTCATCGAACAGGGCGCCTGGCTCGGCGCCGCGCTCGTGTACGCCACCTCGATGATCGGCTTCATGGGCGCGAACACGTTCTACGACTCCCTCCTGCCCGGCATCGTCTCCATCAGGCGCGTCGATCTCGTCTCGGGCCTCGGCTACGGCGTCGGCTACCTCGGCGGCGGGCTCTTGCTCGTCGCGCACTTCACGATCCTCACGGACTGGGCCTCGTTCGGCTTCGCCGACATCGCGAGCGCCACCCGCGCGTGCCTCGCGTCGGTGGCCGTGTGGTGGGCGGCGTTCGCCGTACCGCTCCTCTTGTTCGTGAAGGAAGAGCGGCTCGAGCCGGCCGCGTCGTCCGGAGACAGCGTCGTCAAGGCGGGCTTCGTACAGCTCTGGCGCACGTTCAAGGACATCCGGCAGCTCCGGCACACCGGCCTGTTCCTGCTCGCCTACTGGCTCTACATCGACGGCGTCGACACCGTCATCTTGATGGCCACCGACTACGGCCTCTCGCTCGGCTTCACGCAGGACGCCCTCATGAAGGCCTTCCTGGTGACGCAATTCGTCGGCTTCCCGTCGGCGATCCTGTTCGGCAAGGCGGGCGAGAAGCTCGGCCCGAAGACCGGCCTGTACATCGGCATCGCCGCCTACATCGGCATCTGCACGTACGGCTACTTCGTGAAGAGCGAGGCGCAGTTCTGGGCCATCGCCATCGCCGTCGGCCTCGTGCAGGGCGGCATCCAGGCGCTCAGCCGCTCGCTCTACACGCGCCTCATCCCCGCGGCGAAGGCGGGCGAATTCTTCGGCTTCTACAACATGCTCGGCAAGTTCGCGGCCGTGCTCGGACCGCTGCTCATGGGCGTCGTCGGCGTCATCACCGGCGAGACGCGCTACGGCATCGTCTCCATCATCGTGCTCTTCGTCGCCGGCGGCTGGTTCCTCTCGCGCGTCGACGTGAGCGCCGGACAGCGCGCGGCGGCCGAGGTCGACCCCGGCCTGTGACCCCGTGTGACCGGCGCGGCGTGGGACACGCGAGCGCCGCCGCCCCTTGTCTCTTCATATTTTGACATTAAACTATCGTGACCCGGCCGGGGCCCTGGGGCTCCGGCTCGACCCGAAGGGAGAGGACCATGGTCGAGCTGGATCTCGACGAGGGCCGCTACGCGTGGGTGCAGGTCGCCCGCGGTAGTGTGTTGCTCGGCGCGCAGCGACTGTACGCCGGAGATGGCGCGTCGCTCGATTCCGGCCCGCTGCGCTTTGTGGCCGGCGCGGACGGCGCGGAGCTGCTCGTGTTCGACCTTCACTGACGACCGTCCTCGCGACGACGGGAGTGTCCATGCAGGCCAGAGAGATCCACCTGCTCGGCGTCGCGGGCAGCCTCCGCGCCGCCTCGCGGAGCCGCGCCTTGCTCGAGAACCTGCAGGCCCTCGTCCCCCCTCACGCGGCGCTCGCAGCCTTCCCTCTCGACGAGGTGCCGCTCTACAACGGCGACCTCGAGGACGAGCGGCGCCCGCTCGCGGTACGTGCGCTCCGGGAGGCCATCGAGCGCGCCGATGGCCTCGTGCTCGTCGCGCCCGAGTACAACCACTCGATTCCCGGCGTGTTGAAGAACGCCCTCGACTGGTCCTCGCGGCCGGCCTACCGCTCTCCGCTCGCCGCCAAGGCCGTCGTCGGCATCGGGCTGTCGAACGGCCTCGTCGGCGGCGCGCGCGGCCTGCAGCACCTGAAGACAATCCTGTCCTCGACGGGGAGCGAGCTGTACCCCGGCCGCGAGGTGCTCGTCGGCAGCGCCTCCGAGAAGCTGGCGGACGACGGGCGCCTCACGGACGCGGCCACCGCCGAGCTCTTGGCGTCCACGCTCCTCGGCTTCACGAGCTGGATTCGGCGCCGCGGGCTCGCGCGGGAGCGCTGAGCTTTGCGACTCAGTCGACGCCTTCGTCGATGCGCCGCGCGCCCTCGATGAGCAGGTATGTCGTCGCCATGTCGATCTCGTCGTTGCCCTCGACGCGGCACTCGATGAAGTCGAAGCTGCCGTGGCTCCAGTTGAGCGCCTCGTAGACGGCGTCGGCGCCGCGGGTCTCGGGCCGCGCCTTCATCTCCGCGCGGACGGCGGCGCCGAGCCGGAACCACACGCGGCAGGTCTGGCCGCTGCTCTCGACGGTGAGCAGGCCGGTCTTTCGCTCGGCCTCGAGCATGACCATGATGGCGCTCATGCCGATGCGCTCGAGCTTGCCCTCCATGTCGCTGCCCGCCTCGATGAAGCCGGCCGTCTCTTTGAAGATGGCGTCGGGGTCGAGCATCTTGCCCACGCGCGTGACGAGGTCGCGCGGGGTGAAGGGCTTGGTCAGGTAGTCGTCGGCGCCGAGGCGAAAGCCCTTGACGCGATCGTCGTAGGTGTCGAGCTGCGTGAGGAACAGGATGGGCGTGAAGGCGGTGTGCCGCTGCGTGCGCAGCATCTTCACGAGCTGCCAGCCGTCCATGAGCGGCATCATGATGTCGGTGATGATGAGGTCGGGGGCGGCGTCGCGGGTGAGCGCGAGCGCCTCCTCACCGTTCAGCGCCTCGCGCACATGATGCCCGGCGTGGCGCAGCACCGTGCAGGTCAGCTTCAGCAGCGCCGGGTCATCTTCGACGACGAGGATCGTGGACATATCCCCCCCTGCGCGTGCGGGAGCGGCCGGTGTCACCACACGGCGTACGCCGAGCCCCACGTGAAGCCGGAGCCGAAGGCCACCATAGCGATCTTCATGCCGGGCTTCAGACGTCCGTCGGCCTCGGCCTCGGCGAGCAGCGTCGGGATGGTCGCCGCCGTCGTGTTGCCGTAGCGCTGGATGTTCGAGGGCGCCTTCTCCTCGGGGATCTTGAGCTGGTCCATGACGAACTGGTTGATGCGTAGATTGGCCTGATGGAAGAAGAACAGGTCAATGTCCTGCACCTCGATCTTGTTCTCCCAGCACATGCCGACCACGGACGTGATCATCTTCTCGACGGCGTTCTTGAAGACCACCTTTCCGTCCATGTGGGGGAACATGTTCTCGACGGGGATGTGCCCGACGCCGTTCTCGTCGATGTCGATGTAGGGGCGGCGGCGCGCGTCCCACAACTTGGTCGTGAGCGCGTCGGCGTAGCGGCCGTCGGCGCCGAGGTTCCACCACTTGATGCCGCGATCCTCGTCGGTGGCGCTGACGATGACCGCGCCGGCCCCGTCTCCGAACAGACAGGCGATGGTGCGGCCGCGCGTGGTGAAGTCCATGCCCGGGGAGTGCAGCTCGGCGCCGATGACGAGGATGTTCTTGCACGCGCCGGCTTGCACCATGGAGGTGGCGGTGGCGAGGCCGTACAGAAAGCCTGAGCACTGGTTCCGC
>CAYLZW010000016.1:0-41652 GCA_964388085.1 uncultured Myxococcales bacterium
GTGGGCTCGTCGTTCACATCGACCACGCGACTCTGAATCTCGAGCTTCACCGTGGGTGGAATGAGCAGGTTTCCGACGCGCCTTCGCCCGCTGGCTGCGTTGCTCGCTCGCTCGCTGCCCGCGTCGAACCGATGGAGACGTCGGCGACGCGGATCACTCTGGATCGGCCGCAGGCTCTGCAGGGATGTCGTCGAAGGCGACGTGCAGGATCTCGGGCGAGTAGAACGTCTTCACCTTCGCCTCGTCGAGCTCTCGCAAGACGCCGAGGCTCACCAAGCGCTCGACGTCCGCCTTCGCGGTCGGATAGCTGACGGCCATCTTGCGTCCGAGCTCGGCGATACGCACGATAGGTGACTCTACGAGCCCGTCGACGATCTGGCTCAGCCGGATGCTGCCACCTGCCGCGGCGACGCGAGCCATGAATTGATCCCGCACGGCGAGCAGTCGCTCACAGCGAACGATGGTCTCGAGCGTCTGGTGAACCGTGCCGCGCAGGCAGTACTCAATCCACTCGCGCCAGGCCCCGCGGGTACTGACGGCGAAGAGGCGGTCGATGTACTCGTCCTTGAAGCGGTCAAAGAACGCGCTCATGTAAAGCCACGGCTTTGAGAGACCGCACCACCGCTGAAGCATGATGGCGAGGAGCAGGCGGCCGACGCGGCCATTCCCATCATGGAAAGGATGGATGGTCTCGAGCTGGTAATGGATGAGGTAGCACTGAACGAGCGGGTCGTATCCAGGCGCCGGCTCGCGGAGATACCGCTCGAGCGCCTCGAGGCAGCCAGGCACCTGCAGCGGCGGCGGCACGAAGCGCATGTCGTGGCCGAGGTACACCTGCGCGTCCCGGAAGCGCCCAGGGTGCTTGTCGCGACCTCGTACACCGCTCAGCAGAATCTCGTGTAGCTCCCGCAGCAGCGAGAGGGTCAGCGGATATTGGCCGCTGGTGCCTACTTCGAGGGCCGTGCCGTAGTTGAAGACCTCCCGCCAGGCGTTGGCGGGATCGGCCTCGGACCTCGCCTCGGGTCGGTCGTACCCAAAGAGGAGCAGCTCTTGCGGTGTCGCATAGGTCCCTTCGAGGCTCGATGAGCGCAAAGCCTCGCGCTGCTGCAGCGGGCGAAGGAGAAGCTCCGGGTTGGGGAGACGCCGGCCGATGCCCTCGAGCACCCCGATCTGCTGCTTCGCGTCCGACAGGAGCGGCCAGAGGTCTGCAGGAAACACCCACACTGGCGGCAGCGGCGCGGGCAGGAAGGCGCGCTCCCCCCCGCCGGCGGCCACCAGCTCGCCCGGGCTCGAGGCGTTGAAGAGCGATGTGTCCATGTGAAGGAAACTTTAAGCTGGCGGCGCCTGTTAAAGAAACCTGGCGGAAATTTTAACGGGCAGCATCCGCTGATGGGTCCGGAAGGCGAGCCGGGAGCTCCAGATGGCCTTCGGAGGGGTCCGGAAGGCGAGTCGCGAGCTCGCGATGGCCTTCGGGGGTGCCCGGTCGACAGCGGCAGCGACCAGCAGCTATACGGCCGCGGCGCCCCAGTGTCCGTCGTCGGATCGGACCCGCAGCGGCTGTGAGCTCGTGGGCTCCTTACTCCCCATCTCGAGCAGCCCGTAGTCCGAAACCGGCTCCACATGCAGCGCCATCACCCTCAGCAGCTTCTCGGCCGGGAGCTGCATCCTCTTCGGCGTATCGGTGCGCTCCCATCGCGAAACAGTTTCGGGCTGAACGCCCATCACTTTGGCGAAGTCGACACTGGAATACCCTAGATGGGTTCTAAGCCAGCGGATCTCGCCAGGAGTAAGGCGCTCTGGCTTTCTGGCCAGCGTCTTGGCGATTAGCGCATGCAGGTCCTCGATGTTCGGAAGCTCGATTTCTTCCTCCCCGCAGCTGGGACATCGAAGAACGCGAACGTTCTCAAGCACGACGTCGATGGACTTGCCATATCGACGAGCTTCCCTCGACTCCACCATCTCGGCGCCACACATTAAACATGAGTGGTTCACCGACCTCTTTGCTTCTTTCGCCATGCGGTCACCACCACAACCGTGCAGGAGGAACGGAACGCGACTACAACCGCGATGCGGTCAGTTTCAAGTCGGTACCGCCAGAAGCCATTCTCGAGCTCAGCCGGCTGATACACCCATCCATTGCGTAGGACGTTCAGGACATCCGTTTCCTGCAGGTCGTCGCTGTCCATCTCCTCCTGCGCGTGCTTCGAGAAACGAGTGAAACCGTCTCCGATCAAACGCCTGACAAGATCCCGCGCCGCCGCTGCGGAGAGAGGTTCTTCCAGCTCCTCGTGAGCCATCGTCGTTGCCCCGTCGCATGTTGCGCTTGCATCATAAGACTGCCCTCCGGGTCATGACTTTGTATCAAGACTTGACCCCAAGTCAATCCGGCCAACGAGATCCATAGTGAAGGGTCCCCGGCGCCCTGCGGGCGGTTCGGCGGAGTTGTGGGGAGCTCTTACTGTGTGAAGGCGCACAGTTTGGTGACTCAGGAGCGGCTTCCGGCCACTCGGGAGCCCCTTCCGGCGGGCCCAGCGCGAGTTTTGCGTGCGTCGAAGGGCGCGGGCCGCGGTCAGGCGCTCAGCCCCATGCTCGGGGGCCGACATCCCGTTCGAGACGGCAGCTTCCCGGCAGGCCTGGAACATCAGCATGACCAACAGCTCCACGTGCCGGGAGACGCGCCCCGAGAGGTGCTCCTCGAACGCCTGCCAGATGGGCGCCGCATGCAACAGGCCACCCTCCTCGAGCTTGCGCGGCTGCAGCGGGCGAAGGAGAAGCTCCGGGTTGGGGAGACGCCGGCCGATGCCCTCGAGCACCCCGATCTGCTGCTTCGCGTCCGACAGGAGCGGCCAGAGGTCTGCAGGAAACGCCCACGCTGGCGGCAGCGGCGCGGGCAGAAAGGCGCGGCCACCGCCTCCGGCGGCCACCAGCTCGCTGGGCTTGAGGCGTTGAAGAGCGATGTGTCCATGTGAAGGAAACTTTAAGCCGGCGGGCGCCGGTTAAAGAAACCTGACGGAAATTTTAACGGACAGCATGCGGCTGATGGGTCCGGAAGGCGAGTGGGGAGCTCCAGATGGCCTTCGGAGGGGTCCAGAAGGCGAGTCGCGGGCTCGCGATGGCCTTCGGGGGTGCCCGGAAGGCGAGTGGGGGATTCCCGAGCGCGTTCGGGGGGGCGCGGAAGGCGGCTGGGGACTTGCGGATCGTGCCTGGGGGGGCCCCGAAGGCGACCGGGGAGCTGCAGATCGCGTCCGGGAGGGTCCCGAGGGGGGTTGGCGCAAAATCTGCGGCTCCTTGACGCCAAGCGCTCGGAGCACGGTCAGGTGTAGCTCGACCGCAAGCGAAGCCGGTTGTGCACGTGCTCGACACACGTCGTTTCACCAACCCCAAATTCATCCATAAGCGCCCGATAATGCTCAGTCGTAGGCCGCGCTCCGGCGCCACCAACAACGCGCCGGATGCCGGGCAAAGGGAGCAGCAGCTCGGCGGCGAAGGCGTTCGCTCGGCGCTCCACGGTTGGGGTCGTCCAGGGACCGCTGAGAACGGTAAGCGGAACGGCCTCCCGTCTATCGACCAGCAGATGACAGAGCTCATGTGCGAGCACCATTCGACGGCCCCATTCGGTACGCGCTCTCACGGATCCCGGATTCACCAGGATGAGCGGTCCCCGATGGTCGTCCCAGACGCATCCGCCATCGATCGTTTCAGCGCCCAGCTCCAGCGTGTCCACGATTGTGACGCCGAGCGAGCTCAAGAACGGTTCGATATTGAAAGCACGATCCAGGTTCCCGACATGCTCACGCAACGCGGCTGCGAGCGCATATCCCTGCTGAAAGTCCGTCTGTCGTCCCGAGAGTCCCGGCAGCTCTTGCGCCAGTCTTCGTACGCCGCCGTCCGCGGGAGACGCGGGCAGCCTCCGCAGCGCTTCCACAATGTTCAGGACATCGGCGATCGAGATCTCCGCGGAGAGCGCGCGAAAGACCATCGCCGGCCACGAAGTCGACGCGTCAAGCTCCGCACCTCGTGCGCTCCAGGCCTCGTCGAGCTCGAAGAACGACTCGATGGCCTGGTCACCCCTCACTGCGTCGAGCTCTTCTGTCGTGAGCCCGGCGAACCCCGCCAGATTCTGCGCCGCTGCGTCGGCAGAATCGACATAGCCGAGCCAGCGCGCAATCTCGGCCCGGTCTTGAACCGCGACCGGATCGCCGGATCCTGCGAGCGCGTCGTGAACCCATCTCAGCAAGCCCTTGGTTGCGTCCAAAAAGATACCGACCGGAACATCGATCTCACTTCGACCGTGGTGGAAGTGAGCAGAGCCCGCCTCGCGGGTACGCCATGAGACTGAGACCCGATCGCCGTCGCGCCCAAAATAGATATCTGGAAACAGCCCTCCAGCAGACGCCGCGAGCAGAGAGTGGGTTGCTACGAATCCATCTCGGAGATCGAGCAGCTCATCGGCCGCGTCTTCGTCCTCGGTGATGAGAGCGTCGAGATCCTCACAGAGGTCGCGCGCGTTCCGCGAGGAGGACGGGATTGGCCACCGTTGACGCTCGAACATGTCGCGCCACGCCCGGACAATCCAACGAGCCACGTAGATGACTGGCCAATGCGCTGCCGCGTGGACATCGCCCGTGTCGAGGTGCGCATGGCTGGTAAGATTTTGGCGCCGCGCCCAGATCTCCAAGGCTGCCCATGTCAGACTTGCGGACGCATCCGCTTCAGGAGGGCCGCCTTGCAGCGGCGACACCGCGAACCCGAACAACTGCAAGTCACCGAAAACCCGTCTCATCTCGCACTGCCCGTGAGCTTCTTGTAGCGCGCGCTTGTCAGCTTCCCTGCACGACAGAAGACGCGCAAGATCCGAGCCGGTATCTGACGTGGCACGACGTCCTCACGAACAGGATAGCCGTGCCAGATCTCAAGCTCCTCATCGACGGACTCGGCGTAGCCCTTGAAGAACGTCCCGCTCGCGTCGAGCGCATAGCGGGCACGACGGTCCGGGTGTGCGAGGTCGGCCCCTTCCACGGATGAGTCGAGCAGCGCCTGCGCTGCTTCGCTGGACACGTCGTCCGGACATGGCGTGTCGTAGTCCGGATACCAGCGAGGAGGGCCCTCCCCGAAAGTGCCGGGCTTGTGCTTCCGGTTCTCTTTGTAGACCAAGCGAACCATGCATCCTCGATATCATGCTGCCCGCACGGAGTTGCTGAGACCACCCTCGGTATGGCCTCAGCGCGCCCTCTGCCGCCTGTCGCAGTCCGCGAGGAGCGCCTGTCGTTTGCGCCGGATCGGCAGGGTCTGGCGCAAGCTGTGCGGGATGTCTGCCTGTGCGGAGATGCAGAGGGGCGCCTAAGGAGCCCTCTTGCGGGGCGCTCTGCTCGCGCGGGCTGTCCACGGCGCTCAGGCGGCCTGCTCGGGAGCCGACATCCCGTTCGAGCCGGCCGCTTCCCGCCAGGCCTGGAACATCAGCACGGCCCACAGCTCCACATGCCGCGAGACGCGCCCCGAGAGGTGCTCCTCGAGCGCCCCCCGGATGGGCGCCGCACGCAACAGGCCGCCGTCCTCGAGCTTGCTCGGCTGCAGCAGGTCCTCGGCCCACTCCCGCAGGGGGCCGCGCAGCCACTGGTCCACGGGGATGCCGAAGCCCATCTTCGGCCGCTCGACGAGCTCTTTGGGCACGTAGCGGTAGAGCACCTGCCGCGGCAGCCATTTGCCCTTGCCGTCCCGAATCTTCATTGACAGCGGCAGGGACCAGGCGAGCTCAATGAGCCGATGGTCCGACAGCGGCACGCGCGCCTCGAGAGACACGCCCATGCTCGCGCGATCGACCTTGGTCAGCATGTCGTCGGGGAAGCCGAGCACGAGGTCGCCCAGCATGGTTAGCTCTGCGACGTCGAGGCCCGCCGGCGGCACCATGGGGCGGAAGGCCGGTTCTGTACCGTTCGCGAGCAGCGCATTGGGCTGTTTCCACGCGAGCGACGCCAAGCGCAAATAGAAGTCCTCGGGCTCGCGTGCCCCAGCGAGGTGCGCGAGCTTGTGAATCTTGTTGCCCGGCAGGCGCGTTTGCAGCGACGACGGCAGCGCCCACTGCGCTTTAGCGAATAGGCGGTCCCAGGACTGCGGCGGGACGCTGCCGAGCCCCTTCGCGAGCCGCGTGCGCGGCCCTCGCGGGAGCCTCGACATGTGCCGCCACAGGCGCTGACCCCACACGTGCCGGTCGTATCCGCCCCAGACCTCGTCACCGCCGTCCCCGGTGAGCGCGACGGTCACGTGCTCGCGCGCCATCTTGCAGACGAGATAGGTCGGGATCTGCGAGGAGTCGGCGAACGGCTCGTCGTAAAGCGAGGGCAGCGACGGAATGACATCGAGCGCGTCCTGCGGCGTGACGTAGAGCTCGGTGTGGTTCGTGCCCAGGTGCTTCGCGATGCGCTTGGCGTCGACCGCTTCGTCGTAGGCCTCTTCGGAGCTGCCGATGGAGAACGTCCGCACCGGCTGGTCGCTCTCGCTCTGCATGAGCGCGGTGACGAGCGACGAATCGATGCCGCCGGAGAGGAGGGCGCCGAGCGGCACGTCCGAGATCATGCGCTGGCGAACGGCGTCCTTCAGACGGCGCTCGAGCTCGTCGGTGGCGTGTCGTTCGCTGCCTGCGAAGGGGTTCTGTTTGGCTCGGTTGACGACGTCGACGGCGTCCCAGTAACGGCGGGGAGTCGCGCTCCGGTCTTGCGGATTCTTTAGCGTGAGGATGCTGCCGGGTAGCAGCTTCTTGAAGCCTCGGTAGATGCACCACGGGGAGGGAACGAAGCCGAAGCGCAGGAAGAGTCCAAGCGCTTCGGTGTCGACGTCGCCCTGGAAGCTCTCGTGCGCCTGAATCGCCTTCAGCTCGGAGGCGAACAGGAAGGTTCCTTGCGACCAGCCGTAATAGAGCGGCTTCTTGCCGACGCGGTCGCGCGCGAGGTGGAGCTGCTCGGTCTGCTTGTCCCAGAGCGCGAGGGCGAACATGCCGATGGAGCGCTCGAGGGTGCTCTCGAGGCCCCACTGATCGATGCCGGCGAGCAACGTCTCGGTGTCGGAGTGGCCTTGCCAGTTGTGGCTCAGCTCCTTGCGGAGATCGTTGTGGTTGTAGAGCTCGCCATTGTAGGTGACGACGTACCGCCCGCTCGGCGACGTCATGGGCTGTCGGCCGGCGTCCGAGAGGTCGAGGATGGCGAGGCGGCGGTGGCCCAACCAGAGGGTTTGGTCTGGGGCGGACCAGGTGCCCGACCCGTCAGGACCGCGGTGCGTGAGGCGCGCGGTCATACGGGCGAGACTGTCGGTCTCGTCTCGGCCTTGGGGGCTCCAGATTCCGGTTATGCCGCACATGACTATTTGTGGGAGAGGGCTCGGCGGAAGACTTCGAGGTACTTCGCGGCCATCTTCTCGGCGGAGTAATGGTTGCTGACGTGCTCGCGCGCAGACGCGCCCTGGTGTTTACGCAGGTCGGCGTCTCTGAGCAGCTCCGTCAGGGGGGTAACCCAGTCGTTGCTGCGAGGGTCCACCAGGCTACCACCGTCGCTACCTTCGAAGAGCGGTCCGTTGGCGCCCACGCGGCTAGCGACGACGGGTGCGCCGACGGCCATGTACTGAAGCATCTTGAAGCCGCATTTCCCGCGCGCGATCTCGTCGTCGAAGAGCGGCATGAGGCCGATGTCGAAGGACTGGAGCAGCTCGATCTCCGTCTGCTCGGACCACGCGACCTGCTCCACCCGGTCGTGCCCCTCAAAGACAGGCGAGCGGCCGTTCGAAATCATGCGTAGGCGCGCGCCGGGAAACGCCCTCAGTACCTCGAAGAGCTGGGGGGCGATGCTCTCGATGTAGGGATAGTTTGTGCGGGTGCCGATCCAGCCGATGACGATGTCGTCCGAGGCGCGCCGATCCGCAGGCTTGTAGCGAGTAATGTCGACGGCCGTTGGGATGACCGTCGTCTTCTCGGGCGCTGCCGCGATGCCGGCCATGTAGTCGTTGCCCGCGACGAGCTCCGTACTGAGGGCAACCATGTCGCGGAACATTTGGGCGTTCTTGCTGCCGGAGCCGTCGTAGGCCTGGGCGTGAACGGCGTCATCGAAGTCGTAGATGACCGGAATGCCGGTGTGCGCGAGGAGCTGCTCCGGAAGCGCGGTGCCTGGAAGGGCGTTGCGCTGCATGAAGACGAGGTCGTAGGCGGGGGCCGTTGTGAGCCAGGCGGCTTTGCGGAGGCGGCCAGCGATCTTGTAAGCGAGTTGCGCTGCGCGGGGCAGGCGGAGGGCTTGGTTGTAGTGTGTTCCGTAGCCGTAACGGAGATCGGCTTGGATGCCAGCTGCACGAAGGTACGGAAGGTACTGCTCGACGCGGAAGCGCGTGGCGGGAATAGTTTTGCCTTCGAGGGCGAATAAGACGCGAGGTTCGCGTGCATCGGCTCGAGTTGTTCCACCTGCTCCCGATCGCGAGTTCGTCAGCACAACTGGGCCCAGAGTGCCGCGTAACGCTCCACACCCGCCTCTAAGTCAAAGTGCGCCCGGCCTGCCGATCGGGCGATTTGTCTCGCCTCGTGTGACGGGGCGCGCCCAAATAGCTGCGCGCACGCACTATCCAGCGCACCAGATTCTAGCGACCCCAATGCACATCCGCCTGCCGACCTGACGAGGTCTCCGATCTCGCTGTTGCCCCCATGCTGGATCGGAATCATGCCGGATCCGAGAAACTCGGCGAGCTTCGTGGGCATCATCGCTCGATTGGCAAACGTGGTCCTCAGAAACAGCAGTCCAAAGTCCGCGCCCGAAAGCCAGTAGCGAACCTCCTCGTGAGGGACACTAGTGATCAAAGACGCTGATTTCTGTACGCTCGCCGAATCAAGCAACCGTCGCATCTCCGCTTCTTGTCTAGTTAACGCTAGGACGAACACATCTTCCCGCTTCGATGCAGCCCTAAGAAAAGCGGCAAGCCCGTCCAGGTCGCACGCCGCTCGGACAGCACCGGAAAAGCATACAACACGTCGCCCACCGGCGATTTCATGCACCCGCGATTGCTCGGCTGACGACGTAAATTCTTCAAAGTCAGCGACAGTGGGTATCACCTCGATCGGAACACCACGCCTCACGGGCCCCAGCCGACCTGCGCGAATATCCGCGCCGGACAGCGATGTGAGCGAAACAATGCCGTCTGCGTGCGCGAACAGCGAGCGCTCCACCTCCTTTGCGATGCGATACGCCGGCGCCGTATGAAACCACCGCCCCTCATCGCGGCGTTCGTCAACCCAGTATCCGCGGATATCGAAGATGAATCGCGCCGAGAACCGTTTCGCGAGTCGCGTGCCGACAACTGCTGGTGGATAGCTCCTCGCATGAATGACGCGCGGCGGCGCTACCCGGCAAACTCTGGCCGCGACATCGTAAAGCCGCCTCAGATTCCGCACGACGCTGCGGCCCCCGCCGGAGGTGTCATACACCGCGTGACACCAGCGAATTCCCGCGTCGGCCAGAGAAGCTCTCAGTTCAAGAAGGCGCGCCCGTTCGCCCAGGGTGCTGGGCTTCTCCAGACTGACCACCCCAATCGAGAACCCTCTTGCAGCCAGACGCAAAAGAGGCTTCACGATCTGCGAGCGCCCGAGCGGCTCGAGCAGACCATCATATGTCAGGTACAGAATCATCGCTGTAGCCACGCCTGCGCAAGCCTGCGCGTCACAAAACCCTGCATCTGCTCGTGAAACTGCGGCAGCTTCGGTTCCGGAGCCCGCTTCCGAAGGCGCTATACACGCTATACACACCAGCCCTCGGAGATCGGTCGCCGGTTTCGCCACACCTCGCCCAGCTCGAGATCGAACCCACGCGGAGAGAACCTCTCCAGCGCCGCGCCCGGAAAATGAGTCATCTCGCCAACGAGGACCCGTTCCCCGACCTCATAGAGATCAATCCGGACGAAGTCGAAGCCTTCCCCGAGGCTCTGTGCCACACGAATCATCTCACTGAGAAGTCTCGGTTTCGCTGGTATGCTCGATGGAGAACGCACTCCGAGCGATACATTTAGGGTGCGCCAATCAGGTGTCATGAGCGCTCGTTTGTGGGCGATGTGGCGGTCCAGGTCAACCTGGATCATTCGAACCACCCCGCCGAACGTAAAGAGCTTGTAGTCCGGGGGGATCGCGTTGACTTCCCCTAGCAATTCTTCCGCATATACACGGGGCTGGATGAAGCGGTAAGGCCATTCGCGAGCGTACCAATAATAGTTCTGCCGGACCGACGATCGCATGATGCGCCGCGCCTCGTCGACCGTTGGCCCGATCTCCGAGACTACTATGTTCGCCCCGCTCCCATGGTTCGTTTTCAGCAAGAACCGGCTGGGTAACCCTTCGTAGCTGACGGCCTCGGCACTCGGAAACACACGATAGACAGACGGCGAATACCCAGAGCCCAGGCGTCCACGGACGAATTCCTGGAGGGCAAGTTTGTCGCTCGTGAAGACCAGTTCTGCCCCGCGATTCAGCAGCTTTCGCTGAAGAAGAAGTTCATTAAACGTTTGAGGGTGTCGCAGGTTCGGAACGTGCCTCAAGTACATCGAATGCTGAACGCTGCACTGAAGGGTGGCGGGCAGCCAGCCGAGCCCCCATCTGTAGACCCCATATGAGATCGTTTCCTTCACCTGCATGGAGCGCTCCAGGCACCGCGTCAGCATTCGGGGGCTCACCACAACTCCAGCTCGATGGGGTTCATCCAATTACCTGTGAGACCAACCGAATGCCCAGACGAGGTCACCAATTCGCGCCTTGACCCGACTGGACACGCCGCTCGTTGACCCGCAACGGCCGCACGGCGAAGTTGTGCTCGGACAGGCCGCTCGTGGCTGCATCGATCATATTCATCTTCTTGCATACGACGCTCCCGCCGGTTCCGACCGCGTGATAGCGGAGGCCGTTGATAGGCCCATATCGCAAGAATGCCGAGCGCTTAGTCCTCAGCGCAACCTCGCCGAGAAGCAAGGCGTAGGCACGGATGCCACGCGCCGCTGGCACGTGGATCGGGACTTGGACTCTTGAAATGGCTTCCTGCAGTTTGTCTGCGTAGCCGGCCCGATCACCGAGATAGCGTTCCCCGAGGAGGTCGCGGGAGTACCCGATCGCCACGGAACTCTCACCATGTGCGAGGTACGTGGCAACCAACTCGCGTACCGTCGGAGCGGCACACACCCGTTCAAAGTCAAGAGCCGCGGAGGAGTAGGTGCAGTACTCGTAATCTCGTAGGACGGTGACTCTGCTGCCGATCGCGGACGCGAGTACTGTCACACTGCTGAGGACCGGCGAGACGGCCCACTCGTACTGCAGCAGTAAATCCATCATGCGGTGAAAGTGCATGTTGTCCGCGCTCCCGGCGGTAACCGGATGAACACCGCGTGCCTCCCAAAACTCGCAGGAGCGCAGCACCTGGGCATCGTTTCTCTTCTTGATGAGGATCGCGTCGGGATGAACGTCATTTCGCTCCAAAACCGAGGCGAGATTGCGATCATTATCCTCACTCGGCGGTGGGCCGATCACGAGCATCTTTCCATTCCGCGCCGGACTCGGTCGCCCCCGGATCTCATGCAGCATCAACCACGAATGGGGGAGCGCTAGTGCCGCCTTCACCTCGGATGATCGTCGCAGGATGTCGACGTTGTACGCCCAGTGGATCGGCTCGGGGCACTGAACGTCTTGCGGCAAAGACTCGTGTCCAAAGTCGATACCGTGTGAAACCGAAAGCGGAAGAATCTGGTGCGCCGGCAGGTCGAGGTACTGCCGCGCGATGAGTTTCGCCATCGGGGACGAGTAGTAGAGCGGCGAGTAGCGCCGCAGACTACGATCCCGCTCCAGGCCGCTCTCGCTCACGAGGCATCTTCCGGGAGCGTCCTACAGTTCGACATTGGGGGGCTCCCCGCCGCCGCCGCCCCAAGCATCGTCGGGTCCTTAATCTGGAGGCTGTCCTGGGGTGACATCTCGATGTAGGCCACCTTCTCGCCGAGAAGTCCGGTGCCCTCAACGATATCCCACCACGCAGCGAGAATCGCACCATTGAAGCGGTAAAGACGCTCTCGGTCATACGAGAGGGCGTGGAACCGACCCGGATTCAAAAGACGAAGCCCATCCGTCCCGTGCGAGAACACCGGCTCTCGCTCCTCCTGAACTGATACAACCGAATCGCTCTCGGTGATCCGCAGCATGCGAAGCGCTTTATCCACGTGCTCCGCGCGGCGTCGAACTGCGTGGATGCTCAGGAATGTTATCATGTCAGGGAATGTACCGTGCTGGGTGCGATGGGACTGGCCGGCGTGGAGCAGAATTTCGCGGATCGGGACCGCCTGCGGCACAGGGCGCCTTCCCAGGGTCCGCAAGACCCGGCTGTGCGGTGGCACACGCCCACTCTCCTCGAGCGTGGCTGCAAAATCGAGAACCCGTTGGCTCTCGGACGAAACCATGACGCTAGTAACGTTCTCAGCCGATGTGGCGGAAAGTATCGCGCGCTCAAGCAGACTGCTTCCCTCGTGCTCGCGGTAGGGGACACCGTCGAAGCCAGGGTAGGACTCGCGAACCGGGATCACTGCGGTGCAGGTTGGGCGGTAACTTCCGTCTAGGGCACGTCCAACCCTCTCAAAGATGCGCGAGCGGGCGGCGAGTAGCCGCTCGAAGTTGCGGCTGAGAGAGTTGCCGTGCTGTCGGTAATAGAACAGCGGCACCTCGAGATTCGCAGCTCTGACCCGGCCCTTCAGCTTGTACCAGAGCTCCCATCCATCTTGGGCATTGACGTCCTCGGAATAGCCGCCGACCGCCTTCAGTGCGCGGGTGCGCACCATCGTGCAAGCGCCGTGCGGTGGCAGGTGTCCCGATGCGTCCTCGGCGCCCAGCTTGTACCGCCGCTCCATGCCGAGCACGTTGCCTTCGAGATCCACATAAAAGTAGTTCCCGTAGATCAATCCCAGTGCCGAGTCGGCCTCAAGCTTCGCAACCATCAACAGGAGCGCCCCTTCGTCGAGCCAGTCGTCGGCATCAAGGCGCATCAGGTATCTACCGTTCGCCATGCCCAGCACACGGTTGGCGACCCGCTGAAGTCCGATGGGCTGTTCATTCCGAAGAACGGTGACTTGTTCGGGTCGCCGAAGTCTCAACTGCTCCGCAATCTGTGGCGTGTCATCGTCCGATCCCTCGTCGATAATGACGAGTTCCCACCGCGCGTAGAGCTGCGCGAAGACGCTTTCAACGCATTGAACAAGAAAATGGCCGTAGTTTCTGCACGGCACATAGACTGTCACCAGCGGAGAATTCATATAATGACAATCCACCGGCTACCCCTGATCCCGTATGACGATTGCTCTGGCGGGAACGCCGGCTACGGTCTCGCCGGCATCAACGTCGCGCGTTACCACAGCATTACTACCCACAATGGCGCCCTCGCCGATCGTGACTCCCGGCAAGACGACCACGTGCGCGCCAAGCCACGCCCCGGGGCCGAGTCGTACAGGTCCGTGTTCGTAGCCTTGGTCGCGTATTGCGACGTCCTTGCGCGTGTGCCGGTGCATGCTGGTCTGTAAATAGACGAAGCCAGAAACCAGTACCTTCTCACCAATGACGATCGAGTCCCCACCGTTGAGGACGCTGTAAAGGCCGATCCGCGAACCAGTGCCAATCCGAACCTCGGCAACATTCGCCGCCAGGATCCTCGCGCCTCTGTCGATGCGCGCGCCCTGCTCGATGACGAGTCGAGCCCCTCCGTGAACCCGGAGTTCCACCCCGCTTCTCAGTTCCACGTCGTCCTCAATGACGAGCTCGGCGGTAGCGTCGATGAGACAGCGCGGGATACCATCGCATCGAAGATTCCGACCGATGCGAACGTTTGGACCGTCGTAGACCATGCGTGTGACGCCGCCGAAGAGCCTCGGGCGCAGGCGTCGAAGCCACGTCTGCGAGAGCTGACCCGCGTAGATCACTCGGGGACCCCGCCGTTGAGCGATGCGTTGGCGTCAGCTGCCGCGCTACATGTTGCCTCACGCGGGATCGCACGGAATGGCTCGAGGTCGTTGAGTGCGACCGCACCTACGAGCGAGTCTGCGTCACGGGCATCCGTTCCGTGCGCGGGTCGCAGCAGGACGACATCGTCCGCTTTGATGACCTCACCAGCCCGGATCATTCGCCGAACGTATGCACCGCGACGGAACGACACTTCGTGGTGAGCTGCGAGTTCGCTGGCCTGGGGAACCTTCACGCCGCTACCCCGGAGTGCCGAAATCTGCGACACCTCCTCTTTCAGGCGGCGGACTTCTTCTGTGAGAAGCGACACTTTGTGATCCCGGAAGGTCTGCCCTTCTCGGGAGGTCGTGAAGTGGAACTCGAGGACTTCAGCACCCATCGCGGCAGCGGCGCGCAACGCCGCCGCTCCGACGGTGTGATTCGAGTAGCCCACCGAGACGCCAGTCGCCGCCCGCAGAGCGTCCATCACGCGCAGGTTCGCGTCTTGATCGGGGATAGGATACATTGATGTGCACTGCATGATGCAAAGCATTTCGGGCTGGCGGTACACTTCGTCGACTCGCTGCAGAAACCCGACGGTCTGAAGCACCTCATCCATCGTCGCCAGCCCGGTTGAGAGCAGTATTGGTTTACGACGCTTCGCCAGCTCACGAAGTATCGGCCACGCGGTCAGGTCGCCAGACCCCACCTTATAGAAGGTCAGGAACGGGTCGATCCAATCCAGCATCTCCAGGTCCCAGACGGATGCATTATAGACGGCGCCACCCTCTCGGCACATACGAGCGAGCTCAAGGTGCTGATCGCGCGTCAGCTCGAATCGCTGGAAATGCTTGTGACGATCTGGGCTTTCGACAGGGCTAACCAGAGTGTCCCCCCGGTACAGCTGAAATTTGATGCAGTCTGCGCCAGAAGACAATGCTGCGCCGGCCATCTCTCTCGCCACCTCGAAGTTGCCTTCGTGGTTTCCACCAATCTCCGCGATGAGCATCGGCCCCACATCCCCACGCCAACTGAACGACACCGCTCGCTCACGCGTAAGGGCGAAGACGTCCCGAAGCCCGGGCGGCGACAGCCGCGGGCCTGCTCGTTCAAGGATCCGTTCAGCGCGGACCAAGTCCTCGGTTGTATCGAGCGCAAGCGGGAGGCCGGCCGCCTCCGGACAGACCCGGTTTGGGAAGACATACCGGGTCCCGAGCGTGGGATGTTCATAGAGCCACGATGTAACGTGCTCACGGTGGCTCGGCTCGCTCGTCGCTTGCATCGCCTGCCGGTAGAACTCGGTTCGAACAATCTCGACGCTCATCCCATAGGGAAACCGTCGACCCGGGACGTTTGTCACCAGGTCGTACACTCCGGTCTCCGCAATCGCAAGCATGGCGAGCAGAGTCTCCGAATCCAGAAACAGGTTGTCGCCATTCACTCGGACGGCGTAGTCCCAACCTCGCGACTCGGCGCAGCCCAAGAATCTGGCCGCGACATCATCGAGGGGCCCTCGATGGCACTCCAGGCCCGCCCGAGCACAATACGAAGCGATGGGATCATCGCTTGGATGTTCCGATGTCGCAACAACGAGCTGCCGGTCGCCCGCGCCACGACGAATACGCTCCGCGATATAGCTGAGTACAGTTCTCCCGCGTATCTCCTTGAGGATCTTGCCGGGCAAACGACGAGATTCATACCGACAAAGAAGCACAACTCCGATGTTCACAGGCGCTCTCCGAGGGGCCGCGCAGGCACGCCTCCGACGACAGAATATGGCTTCACATCTCTTTTGACAACGGCGCCCGCGGCAACAACGGCGCCGTCGCCGATCTCGACGCCAGCCAAAATGACAGCATGCGCGCCGATCCAAACATCGTTTCCGATGAGAATTGGGCGAGGAACGTTCGTCTGCTGGTTCATGAGCGCGTCACGCCGGATTCCATGATCACTGTCCACGATATACACGAACGGTGCGATCATGCAGTCGCTGCCGATCGTTATCCTGGAGGACGCATAGAGGAACGTGTGGAATCCGATGGAGGTTCTGTCACCCACTTCCACCCGCGCATCCTCATTGCAAGGGCAAAGGTGCGCGCCTGACTTGACGACTGCATCCTGCCCAACACGAATATTCTGTGGGTACCGCAGGAGCTCCACTCTCGGGTACAGCACCGCTCCCTGCGCGATGTCCGCCCCCCGCGCGCGGTGGCACCACGCCCGGAACGTGGACAACCAGGGGGATGGTAGGTGGCGCCTCAGTTGTGCGTTGGGGGCGCTCACGTTCCGGTCCTCAACGGAGCCCACAGGGCGTCGAGCCACGGCATCGGGTGGCGACGCTGTGCGACACACCATGTAAGCAGAAACCGAAGCCCCATCGCGACGCAGTAGGCGATCGCCGCGCCGCGCAGGCCAAGCACGCTCGTGAGCCACACCAGCAGCACAATGTTCAGCGCGCCGGCCGATAGTGTCACGAGAGAGAGAAGCCCAGTTCGCGTCGAATACAAGACGTAATTCGTAACCATCAAATACATTCCGCCAAATGCACGTCCAAGAACCAGCCAGCCAACAAGTTCACCAGCGGCCGCATATTTGTCACCAGCGACAAGCCGAACCAGCCCCGGGCCAACCACGAATGCTGCCAGAGAAGTAATCAGCAGGACGACGAACCACATGTACGTCGAAAGCACGATACGCCGCTTTTCTTGGTACTTGTCGCGCTTAAGCCTCTCATAGAGCCACGGCACGTACGCATTATTGACGGCAGCAAGCACAAGCTGCAATATGCCTGCGAACTGGACGCCCACCATATAGATACCCGTCCGCTCTTCGCCGAGCTGGACATTGATGATCACGCGATCAGCCGCCGCCAGGAGGAAGATCCCTCCGATATGGGGAATCAGCGGAACGCCGTACGTGAGCGCTTCTTTGATATGCCTCGGGCTCCACACCCAGAAGCCGAGCAAGTTGTCGCGGCGCAGTAAGATGAGCGCAACGACCGCGACGGTGGCCGCGGCCGCTGTCTGAGCGCCCATCCTGCCTTCGGCGCCACGGGCGAAGAGCACAACGAGCGCGAGAGAAAGACCCAGTTCCGCGATGCTCTGCGATACCTGCAGCGCTCCGTACCGTTTTGCCTCTCTTCGCGCCTGCCACTGCCCCAGCCGGATCCGAATCGCAATTGTCGCGACTGTGTAAAGAAGACCGAGCAGCAACCAAGACACCTCAAGCCCGAGCCACTCCGTCAACTGCTTTCGGGCGACCAAGAGCAGCACCAGCACGGCGCAGCCGCTCACGATCAAGATCTGAAGACATGCCGCCACCGACGTCCGGAGTTCGCCCGAATTCTCCGGATCATCGTAGTGTTTCCGAACGAGGAGCCCTGCGACATTCAGTCCAACGAAAGCCGGCAGCGCCCCAATCAGCGTCTGAAACATCGCGATGCGGCCGTACTCCGATGGTCGCAGATGGTGTGTGAGGACCGGCAGCAGTACCAGCGGTATCAGGGCGTTGGCAGCATTGGAGACGAGATACACTGCGGTACCCCGCAGCGCACTGCTCCCATGAAGTCGCGCCAGAATTGTGGTCACAATCGCGGGTTCTGTGGCAGGCGAGTGTGAGGGGGGGGGCGCGACAGGCTTGCTGTCGATCTCATGATGCCCGTGGCGTTCGGCGCAGTTGAGAAGAGCGAGCGACTCGCGCGAATCGCCCAAAGAAGTATCAGTGCATACAGCGGCACAAAAGGCGTCCGGTATCGCGCGATTGTGCCGAGATTCGTAGAGGCCAGGCCTACCCCGAGGGCCAACACGAAGACGAACACCGCAGAGAACACCCACTCTGGCCGCTTCGTGAGTTCACGAAATATGCGTACGGACCGGCGTGGTCGAAGTAGGGCGGCAACGAAGACAAGCAGACCTGCAGTCGTCTCCATTGCACTGAGAGCCATCACGGGACTTCGCACATCGAGCAATGACGGGCGAAAAAGCGCATTCATCAGCGCGAGAGGGGCCAGAGCCACTTGTCCGATGACGCTGCCTTTTGAAGCGTCTCCGAAGTCGATATCCGAACCGCCCGACGTGTACTGGTTGGCACCTTGCAACCGAGCCGCCTCCTCAGCGATGTCGGTTACCGCATAGCGTGGATTTACCTCTGCCACGATCGCCATCAGGCCGTATGCGAAGAGTATCCCGACGGCGAGATAGGCTGGACCCAGCGCACGCCGCTTCCTCTCACGCATCTTCGCGACAACATACGCGGCCCCGCCGGCTACGGCGAACGCAAGCACGATGTACGCTTTAAACAGCAAGACGATGCCTGCGCCAGCCACAATGCAGCATGGACCTGCCAAGCGCCTAGACCGCAGCAGTTGCGACGCCCCAACCGCCATCAGCCCTAGTCCAGCGAACGCGAGCGGCTCCTTGAGGAAACCACTCGACCAAAAAACGACGCTGGGCACCATGAGGATGCAGAGCAAGGAGGGCACCAATAGACTCGGGGTGGCGAGACGCCGAACTACGGAGTAGAGGGCGAGTTGGCCAAGGAATGCGGCGGTCGCTGAGAAGGCGCACAGGCCGTACAGGGTTTCGCCCAACGGCCACTGAATGAGTGCCGCGAGCGCCTGCATTGAACCGGTCGAATTGCCAGCCCCCATAACTCCCAGCTCAAACTCATTCTCCATCTGAAGCAGGAGCCGTAGGACGGCCGGGACGGCGCGCTCGATGTCAAGGTCAAGGAGACGTGCCAGCGCCGCGCCGTTGCGCTGGTACAGCATCATGTCTCCGCCGCCGTAAACAGCGCGCGTTATCCAGACCATCGCGATGACAGCCAAAGGCCGAACCGCGTAGGCCCTCCAAATCCACGCCTGTTCTTGCCTGCTGTACCGCCTAGAACATGCCTTTACGACGAGAGCGCCAGCGCCGAAAGCGACCGCCATTGCGACGACATCATTCACCCTCGTGCGTCTCGTCGGCACTCGGCGAACCGCAGGGCCGCGCACCGAGGTGCGAAGCGCTCGCGGCCTCTCGTCGAGCGGTATCTGTGGCCATGCCGCGACCTGCGATCGTCGCGTGCCGCGAGCACACCTTCGTTGCTGCTAAGTCTAGCCGTTACCAAGTGCTGGCGCCCAGTGCTCGGTTGCCCTTAGCCGACTTTCGGCATCGAGGGTCTGTGCGACGTCGTACAGCTCCAGTTTCCCCTCAGCCGCGATTCTTTCAAGATCGCTGGCCCGCCACTTTTGCATCTCCAGCATATCAAGCCAGTAAGTCCGCGACTTCATGTAGGAGACTAGTCGCTCCATATGCAGCCCCCTTCGCCCGAAGGTCGCGAAGATGGCAAGTCGCTCCTGCTCAGAATCCGCGAAGACACTATCCACCAACGCTCGCAGGGGTCTGCACCGGTTTTCCTTCCGGAACTGATTCACTCGGGAGGCAATCCGACTATGGACCGAAATAGACGGTGCCAGGCGCAAGACCACGCCGTGTCCGGCGTGCGTCGTCCGAAGATTCCATAAGACGACATCTCCCGCTCGGGTTCGAACGTAAGAGGCTCGGCCTGACCGCGTGTCAGGGTACATGTGGGAACCCACACGGACCTTCAAACCGCCGGAGTGATAGTAGTGGTCCTGGAGGTAGATCCCGAATCTCACCAAATCATAATGAGAGCCCCAGTCGGGGGCCTTTCCGTCGTATCTATCGGCGTTATCTTTGTGCCAGCCGCCAAAACGCTCAGCCCCCATCATAGCCGTTGAGTCACCAAAGTAAGCCGGCCGCCCGCCAAGCATCACTTTGAGTATATCCATCAACCGGTGGTCATAAATGACGCGCCTCAACACGTCGCTATCAGCTGATAGCAGGTCGCGGCCACGCGTAGAGCACGACAGAATCTCGCGGCGAAACTGCTGCACCTCTTGGTGGTCGAACACCCCAGGAACGACGGCGAACCCGTCCCTATCCAAGCGTCTCTTTATGCGATCCAGAACTTCCACCGGCGGGTTCATGATGAGGTCTCGTCAGGGCTGTGTAGGTTTCGGCGACAACCCTGTCTCGAGTTTGAGCGCCGCCGCAATTGCCTCCGAGAGCGAGGCCTTCAGGAGGGCGGCACCTGCCCTTGAAACGTGGTCTTTGTCGCTGTAGAGGAGTTTCCCGTCCACCATTGTGACACATGTCGCCGCCTCGCAGTACACGTCGAACGGTTCGACGGTCACCACGTTTACGAACTCGGAGAGCATCGACGTCTCGCGGCCATGCAATGCATCGCGGCGCCGATCTGAGAACTCCCGACTCGCATCCTCACGGCAATGGGATCCGATTATCCGTACACAATCGCTTGGTGGGGCCTCATACTCCGGCACCGTCCGCACGTAAACGACCGGTACACCGAGTCTTTTGGTCAACAACAGAAAGTCTCTAACACCGGCAAAGAAGAGAGCTGCCCCTTCCTCCCCGTAAGGTACCGGGCCGTCTTCAGAGGCCCCGCCGTTCGACTCTTTCGGCAGGGCAATCATCGTCGCCGAATCCCCAATGGGCGCGCCTACGTACAATGTCGAGCGATGGACCAGCACGATTACGCTCGGCGGATCGTCTACCAGCAACTTATTCACTAGCCATTGGTAGTGGGTGTGGCATTCCGGCCGGCCTTGCCGTGCCACTCGGGAGATTGGACAGCCGGCCCGGAGCAGTAGCACCGTAGTCAAGCCATTCTCCGCTGCCGCCGGCACAACGCCGTCGCTCGCCGCGCCACCATGAGAGTCGCCTACCAGCCAAAGCGTGCCCTTCGGGTTCGTGGCGGCCACCTCGCATGCTGGTTTCAGCACGCTTGGTCCATTGTTCGTCAGAATGCAACCGAGCCGAGTGCTGAGTGGGGGGGCCTGCGACTCGGCTAGCTGCCTGAGAGCAGCAATGCCGAACGCGGAGGGGTGATTTACCAACGTATGTGCGCTCCCCCAGAAGACGAACCCTGTGGTGATACTCACCGCCAGGATTCGGCCCGCCGACGCCCCCGCTGCCGAGCGGCCCCGCGAGCGCCAAAAGAGTTCGATCCAGCGATAGCTCGCCGCAGACAGCGCTAGACTGCCGGCTGCGGCGAGCGCCGCGAACGGCCCGTCGAGTAGGCCGAAGACGTTCGCGGCAGCCAGCGGTGGCCAGTGCCACAGGTACCAGCCGTACGACCGATCGCCGATCCACACTAGGGGACGCGATGAAAGCACCGCGAAAAGGCCAGAGCCCGTGTCGCGCGAGTCGACGAACAGGATGGCCGCCGTACCGATGACAGTGGCCGGCACGCCCCAACCCAAAATCGAGCCGTCAGACTCGGCCGCCAGCGCGAACGCCACCATAATGGTGGTAAACCCACAGAGTGAGAGCGCGCGTTGTGTACCTTCTGAGAGACTGTTTGTTCGCCGTTGTTGGAGCAAAAGGGCCAGTGCGCCGCCGCAAAACTCCCAGGCCCGAGTGGCTGGCGAGAAGAACGCGAGGCGCCCCTGTGCAGCCGGACTCACCGGAAGCAAACCTTCCACCCCAGCGCCTAGAAGCCCGAATAGAGCAACGGACAGGCCAAAAAGGAGTATACAAAGCCAAAAGAATGCGGCCGCGCCTTTTTGGCGGTCCTTCAGTAACGTCGTGGCGATCGCGCCCGCGACCACGAAAACCCATGGCCAGAGAAGATAGAACTGTTCTTCTACCGACAGGGTCCACATGTGGAGCAAAGGGTTCAGCTCACTTGCGGTATCGAAGTAGGCTCCCTTCGATGCAAAATAGATGTTCGCGGACAATGTCGTCGCAGCGAGGGCGGCACCCATGATCTCAGGGAGCAGCCGTAATGGCCACAGCAGAACCGCCGCAACGGCGGTCGTGACTACGACCACGAAAAAGACAGGCAAAAGCCGGTAGATGCGTCGAATCGCGAAGCGCGCGACGTCCACGCGGCCTGTCCGAAACCACTCTCGCTGCAGCGACGCGGTAATGACGTACCCGGAAATCACAAAGAAGAGGTCCACGCCTAGATAGCCACCCGGCAGCAGCCCCCCTGAGTGGAACAGGACAACTGCCACTACGGCAAGCGCGCGGAGGCCCTGAATCTCGGGGCGCTGTCCATCGGATCGTGGCGTCGTGCGGCTCACGTGTGCACGCCTTGGATGGCAAGCTCGGCGTAGCGGGCAAGCGACGTCACGAACCGGCTCCGCCCCTTTCGGTCCCATGACGGGTGCCGGTCGGTAGGGGCGAGGAAGCCGCCTGGGAGTGTCCGAGGCGGCGGCTGGGACACGGGCTATCCACGAGCTGCGGCAAGATGTGCGGCGGGTGCCTCTGAGAGCGCGCTAAGTGCTCGCAAAACGGTCGTTTCGCGCCTTGGTAGCACCCGGTGGGCGGAGCGTTCAAGAGTGAAACGGAGCGGATCCGACAGGCGGAGTCGCGAGGGAAACAAGGCCATCACGCCACGACGGCGGAGCCACCCCAAACGCCCCCACGACCCGCCCACAATCCAAGGACGAATCCCTAGGCCTCGGAGCCACCGTCGGGAACGCCTCACTCCCCACCGGCACGAGCTCACACTCGCACCCCGATGCCTTGAGCAGTTCCGAAGCCCACTCGTAGCGGGAGACCGCCGGCTGACCTGCGAAGTGGTACGTCCCCCAGGGCACGTCCCTGCCCCGCCCTAGAATGACGCCGACCGCTCCCGCGATCGATGACGCCGACGTCGGGCAGCCTCGCTGGTCCGTCACCACCGACACGGTGTCGCGCGTGCGGAACAGCTCCAGCATCTTCATCGGGAAGTTGCTCGTGACCCGCGGGCTGTAGACCCAGGCCACTCGCAGGATGACGTGCTCGGAGCAGGCGGAGCGGACGGCGTCCTCTCCGTGTGCCTTCGTCGTCGCGTAGACACCGCGCGGGTTGATGGGGTCGTCCTCGACGTAGGGCGCGCCCTTCTCGCCGTCGAATACGAAGTCGGTCGAGAGGTGGATGAGGGGCACGTGGGCGCGGGCGCTGGCTTTGGCGAGCAGCCCGGCTGCGTGGTTGTTGATGCGGTCCGCGAGCTCGGGCTCGGACTCGGCCTTGTCGACGGCCGTGTAGGCGGCCGCGTTCACCACGGCGTCAGGCTCGACCTCGTCGAAGGCGCGGGCGATGGCGTCCTCGTTGGTGATGTCGAGGGCTCGCCGCGCGAAGGGATGCACGACGACGCCCGGCAGCGCGAGCTCCGCGAGCTCTCGGCCGACCTGCCCTCCTGCTCCGGTTACTAGGACCTTCATGCTTTGGGATGCTGCTGGAGGTGGTTTGGGGTTGCCCGCGACGCTTTGGTGGCTCGGGTGGTGATCAGGGAATTTTCACGCAAAGCCGCGGAGCCGCTACGGGGGGTTTGGTTTCGCGAGGGGGTGATCTGACGCGCAACGCTCGGGCGTTCGGTGCGGATGGTGGACACAGCGGCGAGGACGCTCGAGGCACGACCGCAGCCCTCGTCGGTAGAGTCTGTTCGTTCAGCCATGCTTGACAACTGTCAACCCACTTTCTAGGTTGGAGTCAGTTACCCAGAGGCGACCTATGCCTACCTGCGCGCTCTCACTCACCATCCAGGGGCACCCCGAGGGGCTAGAGCAAGGCGAGCGGTTTCTCGATTTTGCCGAGTCCATCTATGCGGCGTTCGACGGAGGCGTCGAGGTCGAGATGTCTCGTGGCGTCGTGTACCTGCTCGTCAGCCGGGAGGCGGAGTCCATGGCCGAGGCCATTCGCTTTGCCGTGCAGGCGCTCGAGCGCCTCGGTTTGCGCGCCGCGCGCTTCGGCCCGGAGTCGCTGGTGAGCGCCGCGCAGATCGCCACGCGCCTGCACCTGTCTCGCGAGCGCGTCGGGCAGATGCTGCAAGCGGGGCACCTGCCGGCTCCCGTCGCCGCGCTGGAGGAGCGCTCGCCGCTGTATCGCTGGGCCGACGTCGTCGAGCGGCTCGTCGAGAGCGAGCGCCTCGGCACAGACCAGCTCGAGGCCGCCCGTTCGCTCGAGCGGGCGAATGCGGCGCTCACTCTTTTCGCCGATGACACCGAGCGGATGCTTGCGGCTATCGCTGCCTGAACGGGGCGCAGCCATGGGTTTGCCCGCGACGCTGCGATGCTGCGGACGGTGAGCTGGGAATTTTCACGCAAAGCCGCGGAGCCGCTAAGGGGGTTTTGGCTTTGGTTTCGCGGGGTGGTGATCCGACGCGCAACGCCTGGCCGTCTCGCACGGATGGAGAACACCCGCCCGCCATCCCTTAGCGGCTTTGCGGCTTTGCGTGAGATCAAACAGTGTCCCGAGAGAACGAGATCGCCAGCCACATCGTCGACGCTGCGCTTCAAGTGCACCGGGCGCTCGGACCCGGGCTGCTCGAGTCTGTGTACGAGGTCATCCTTGCTCACGAGCTGGCCGAGCGAGGCCTGACCGCTGAGCGCCAGGTCGAAATGAGCTTCGCTTACAAGCATTTGCGCTTCGATGTGGGCTTCCGCGCCGACCTCATCGTCGATCGCGCGGTCCTCGTGGAGCTGAAGGCTGTCGACCATGTGAGCCCGGTCCACAAAAGGCAGGTCCTCACCTACCTGAAGGCAGCCGACCTCCGCCTTGGAATGCTCGTCAACTTTGGCAGCGCCCGCCTGAAGGACGGCATCTCGAGGATCGCCAATGGGATGCCTTGAATGCAGATTCGCCCGGGACGCTGTGATGCTAGGAACCGTGAACTGAAGAATTTTCACGCAAAGCCGCAAAGCCGCTAAGGGTTATGGTTCACACGCTGAGGGCTTCGACAGCACGACGTGGGGGCCCCAGCGGTGCACGGGGCGGCGGAACATCCCGGCTAAAAACCTTAGCGGCTTTGCGGCTTTGCGTGAAATTCCCCTGAAGAAGCCCCACCCACCAAAACATCAGTACTTGGGCAAGTCCGCCGCGACCAGATCCCCCAACAAAGGCGCCTCCGCGTCTTTGCGTGAGACCTGAACGTCCCCGAAAGGCCACTCGATGCCGAGCGCAGGATCGTTCCAGCGAATCCCGCGCTGGTCGTCCGGGTCGTAAACCTCCGAGCACATATATTCGAAGTCGGCCTCGTCCGAGAGCACGCAGAAGCCGTGCGCGAAGTCGGCCGGAATATAGAGCTGAGTGCCCTCTTCCGCGCGGAGGTGCACGCCGAACCACTGCCCGAACGTAGGCGAGCCGCGCCGGATGTCGACGGCCACGTCATAGACCTCGCCGCGTGAGACGCGCACGAGCTTCGCCTGCGGTCGACGCAGCTGATAGTGCAATCCCCGCAGGACCCCGCGGCGGGAGCGGGAGTGGTTGTCCTGCAGAAAGTCGACGTCGACGCCGGCCGCCTGGTAGCGGGCCTTCTGGTAGGTCTCGAGGAAGAAGCCTCGCTCGTCGCCATGCACGGCAGGGTGCACGACGAGGACGCCTGGCAGGTTGGTCTGTTGGACTTTCACGGGCTGACGCTCTGTCGGTGCGGCGGCCTGTCTGGACGGGCGGAGATCCGCGGAGGCGCAAACCGGCCGAGCTTGGAGCGGATAGCGGCTGCGGCGGCGCGGTTTACCCGCCGAAGGCGTAGCGAACGACCGTCGTTGCCCGGCGTCGCCAGAGCTGATATCAGTTGTGATATCACGCTCGGGCGCTCGTGGCGGCGATGCGTGGAGTGAGGATGAAGCTCGAGAAGGCCGTCGCGGAGCTTGAAGCCGCCGGCAGAAATATGCGTTTCACCCGCCTGGTGCACATATGCACGTGTTTCTTCGGTGCCCCACGGATTCACGGGAGCCATCATGTCTTCAAGATGCCGTGGGCCGGCGACCCGCGTATCAACCTTCAGCCTGGACGAGGCGGGCTCGCGAAGACGGGCCAAGCACGCGATGTCCAACGTGCCCTGGAGCGTCTGTTGACCGACGCGAACGGAGGAGACGATGACTGAGCAGCCGTTCAAGTCGGACCAATACGAGTATCGCGTCGCGTGGAGCGCCGAGGAGGAGGAGTTCGTCGCGCGCGTGACGGAGATGCCTTCGCTGAGCGCATACGGCGGCACCCCAGAGGATGCCTTGCGCGAGGTTCGCTTCGTTGTCGACGCTGTTCTGAAGGACATGGCAGCGGATGGCGAGACACCGCCGGAGCCGTTGAGCCTTCGGCAATACGGTGGGAAGTTTGCGCTTCGCATGCCGCCGTCATTGCACAAACAGCTCGCGGCCGAGGCTGCTCGATTGGGGAAGTCCATGAACGCGCTCATCGTGGAACTGCTTCAGCAGGGCGCAGCCGAGCATTGAGCGCTGCCGACGGGAAACCAAGCCCGTAGGCCCTAAGGGTACCCACCATCAAGCGCTCACCTTCTCGCGGCCCTTCGCCCCGTAGTTGGCCTCGTAGAACCGCTGGTACTCGCCCGAGATCGTCGACTCGATCCACTGCTCGTTGTCAAGGTACCAGTCGAGCGTCGCGCGCAACCCTTCCTCGAAGCCGACCTGCGCCTCCCAGCCGAGCTCGCGCTTGGCCTTGGACGCGTCGATGGAGTAGCGGAAGTCATGTCCGAGCCGGTCGGGCACGAACTTGATGAGCTTTCGGCCCGTGCCGGATTCCCGGCCAAGGCGCGCGTCCACGGCGTCCGCGAGGCGGTGCACTACCTCGAGGTTCGGCAGCTCCTCGCCGCCGCCGAAGTTGTACTTCTCGCCGGCCTTCCCGCGCGTGAGGGCGCTCCACAGGCCGCGGCAGTGGTCTACGACGTGGAGCCAGTCGCGCACCTGCTTGCCCTCGCCGTAGACGGGCAGCGGGTCGCCACGCATGGCGTTGCGCAACATCAGCGGAATGAGCTTCTCCGGGAACTGCCGCGGGCCATAATTGTTGGAGCAGTTGGTGATGAGCACCGGGAAGCCGTAGGTCTGGAAGAACGAGCGCGCGATGTGGTCCGCGCCTGCCTTCGAGGCCGCGTAGGGCGAGTTCGGCGCGTACGGCGTCTCCTCCGTGAAGGAGCCGTCGTGGCCGAGCGCGCCATAGACCTCGTCGGTCGACACGAGCACGAAGCGACGCTCGACGTCACTGCCGGCCCAGGCGCGGCGCGCGGCGTCCAGCAAAGTGAAGGTGCCGAGCACATTGGTGCGCACGAAGCCGGCGCCGTCCTCGATGCTGCGGTCGACGTGGGACTCGGCCGCCAGGTGCAGCACGGCGTCGAAGTCGTGCTCGGCGAACAGCGCCTTCATGGCCTCTGCGTCGCAAATGTCACCCTTCACGAACACGTGGGCGCCCGCCTTGCCGCCCGGAATGCTGAGCCCCTCGAGGCTCATCAGGTTGCCTGCGTAGGTGAGCGCGTCCAGCACCACGACACGCTCGAGCTGCGAGGACGCCTCCGGGTCGGTCCAGAGCCAGTGCACGAGGTTACTGCCAATGAAGCCGGCGCCACCGGTCACGAGCAGACGGCGCGGACAGAAGGTCTGTGGCACTGTCATTTGCTCACCGGCAGGATGCGCTCGAGGTACTCGCGGTACGTGGACTTCGGATAGCGCTCGAGGGTGACGCGCAGCTCCTCTGCCGTCAGGAAGCCCTGGTTCAGCGCGATCTCCTCGGGACAGCCGATCTTGAGTCCCTGCCGGCGCTCGATGGCGGCGACGAACTCGGCGGCGTCGAGCAGGCTGTCGGGAGTGCCGGTGTCGAGCCACGCCATGCCGCGACCGAGCACGCCGACGTGCAGGTCACCGCGCTCGAGGTAGAGGCGGTTGAGGTCGGTGATCTCGAGCTCCCCGCGCGCGGACGGCTTCAGCGACCTGGTCAGCGCGACCACGTCGTCGGGGTAAACGTACAGGCCGGGGACCGCATAGCTCGACTTCGGCTTCTTCGGCTTCTCCTCGAGGGAGATGGCCTTACCGCTCGTGTCGAACTCGACCACGCCATAGCGCTCGGGGTCGTTCACCTGGTACGCGAACACGGTCGCGCCGGACTCGCGCTTGAGCGCCTCGCGGAAGAAGTCGAGCTTCCCCCAGAACAGGTTGTCACCGAGGATGAGCGACGCGCCGGCGCCGGCGAGGAACTCCTCTCCAACGAGGAACGCCTCCGCGATGCCCTTCGGCTCCTTCTGCACGGCGTAGCTGAACTTCACGCCGAGCTGCGAGCCGTCCCCGAGGAGGGCTTCGTAGAGGCCGATGTATTCCTGATGCGAGATGATGAGGATGTCCCGAATGCCGCCGAGCATCAGCGTCGAGATCGGGTAATAGATCATCGGCTTGTCATAGACGGGGAGGAGCTGCTTGTTGGCGTAGCTCGTCATCGGATAGAGCCGCGTGCCGGCGCCTCCCGCGAGCACGATGCCCTTCTTCGTCGTCGTCACTGGAGCCCCTTCCTCACGCCAGCCTCACGACCGCGTTTGCCGGTGTATTTGGCAGTTCCAGCTCGGGATCCGTCAGCACGACGACGTCTGCGTCCTCGCCGGAGGCCACCACAATCGCATCGCTGCGCAGCCCAACGAGGTCCGTCACGACCTCTGACAGTGCCCCACTGCCGACAATCGCGATCCGCAACGGCTCGTCACCACGCGCACGCAGCGCGGGCTCGAGCGCCCTCTCGACCCGCTCCACCATCCGCTGATATTGCTGCGCCGAATGCTGCAGGAACGCGTAAGTGAGCCTCGCCTTCGCCTCGATGCCCTTCGGCGTCAGCAAATACAGATAGCCAAGCTTGTGCTCGCTCTTCGCCGCGCTACTGACCTTCACGAAGCCCTTCTCGACCAGCCTCCGCAACACGAAGTGCGCGCGGGAGAGCGACAGGCCGGCCCGCTTCGCGAGCTCGCGCTGGCTGATCGAGGGCTCCTCGGCGAGGAGCTCGAGGACCGGGAGGTCCGTCTCGGGGGCCAGGGCCGTCATCGGGTTAGGCTCCGCCCCTTTCGGTCCCAGGGCGGGGTCCGAGCGGGCGGGATGAGAACGCCGCCGGGCACGGGGCCGGGCGGCGGCTTTTGCTGTCGGAGCGCACGGGGTGCGATCGCCAACGTCGGCGGCCGTGCAAGACGGGCAGCCGAGACGCTTGGTAGCACCCGGGCTCGGGAGCGTTCAAGACCGAAACGGACGGATCCGTAGGGGCCGGAGCACTGCCTCCCGGGCTGCCGCAAACTGGCGGATCTCGCTTCGGACTGGGGGCGACGCCGACCTGAAACTGGGTTCACCGTCAGCTCGATGGTGCTGGGCCGCGCCGAAGGCCGTGACGTTACGCTGCAGCGCCCCGAACAGCTGCGCCGCGCGTGAGGCGGTTTCTACTCACAACTTGGCTGCACGATGGGCTAGCAGAAGGGCGCGACGAAGGGCGCGACGAGCTTGTTCCGATCGAACTACTTCTACGGCCACGAGCAGATCCTCCGCGCCTACTGCGGCGGACGCGCGCGGCTGCCGTTCTTGCCCGGGACGCTGCAACACGGCTGGAACCCGCGCGACGGCCTGGGGCCGCGGCACCGGGAAGGGCCCTGGCCCAAGTACGTCTGGTCGTCGAGGAACGTGCGCGGCTGCGAGGCGTTCGGCGTCCAGCGCGTGCGCCCCATCGGCGCGCCGTTCCTCTACCTGCCGGTGCCAAACGTCGAGCCGCGCGGCGGCCTCATCGTCTTTCCGCACCACGGCTGGGAGAAGCAGCGCGTCCTGATGGACGCGCAGGCCTACGCACGGGATCTCGAGGCGCTCCGCTCCGAGGGCTTCGAGCGGATCACGGTCTGCCTCTACCACCTCGAGCTCCACTCGCTCGGCCCGGCGTTCGAGGCGCGCGGCTTCCGCACGGTCACGGCCGGCCCGCGCGACGGCAACCCCGGCTTCCTCGACAAGATCCAGGCGCTCCTGCTCGAGCACGAGTACGCGTCCTCGAACCGCGTGTGCACGGCGGCGTTCTACGCCCTGAGCCTCGGCCGCAAGTTCTTCCTCTTCGGCCCCCGCTCCGGTTCGTCGGGCAGCGACGACCCCACCGGCGAGAAGTTCGACGCCTGGCAGCGGGCGGAGTTTCCGCAGCTCGCCTTCGAGTCCTTCGGCGACCGTGCCCACGTCGACATTGGACGTCAGGAGCTCGGCGCGGAGCACAAGCTCGACCCCGCCGGCCTGCGGGACGCGCTGCTCTGGTCGCCGCCGCGTCGGGCAGAGCTGGCGCGAGTGCTGGGGGCGCGAGCGCTGGACCTCGGCCGCAAGGCAGGCGCGGAGCTTCGCCGTCGAGCGCGACGGTGACCGGCCCTTTGCCCTGTTCCGCTACCTCCCGCCGAACCACGGCATGGGGGTCGCCCGCTGCGCCACCCACCACGTCAACAGGAACCGGACGGCCATCGACACGGCGAACGAGAGCGCCGCGCCGACGAGCCCCCACAGCGACGTCAAGGCGACGAGTAGCAAGAGGTTGAGCAGCCCGCTGCTGATGCTCGCCATCGAGAGCCGCCCCGTCCGCTTCGAATAAAAGACGTACCCCGTCACCATGAAGTACATTCCGCCGAAGGCGCGCCCGAGCGCGAGCCAGCCGACAATCTTCCCGGCCTCCGCGAAGCGCTCCCCCGCGACGAACGTCACGATGGGAGGGCCGATGAGGAACGCGAGCCCCGCGAGCGCCAGCACCGCGGCGAAGTACTGGTACGTGCGGCGCACGATCGCGCGCTTCTCCTCGGGGTCATCGCGGCGGAGACGCTCGTACAGCCAGGGCGTGTAGGCCTTGTTGAAGGCGTCGAACACCATGGTCATCGCCATGGTGAGCTGCACGGCGACCATATAGATGCCGGCCTGGGCGAGCCCGAGCTCGTCATTGATGACGACACGGTCCACGGCGTTCAGCAAGAACAGGCCGCCGACGTGCGGGATGAGGGGGACCCCGAACGCCAGCGCTTCGCGAACATATTCCGGCCGCCAGGAGACCTTGACCAGCCCGTCCTTCGCGAGCAGCGCCAGCGCGACGAGGGCCAGCAGCGGGACCGACCAGAGCTGCGCCGCGATCTGCCCCTCGGCCCCCCGCAGCAGGACGACGACGAACACCAAGGAGGCGCCCGCCACCACGACGCTGCGCGAGATCTGCAGGACGCCGTAGCGGAGCGCCTGAGCGCGCACCTGCCATTGGCCGAGTCGAAGCGTAATGACGAAGCTGGCGGTCGAGACGATGACGCCCCAAGACACCCACGCCGGCTCGAGGCCAAGCCACGCGGCGAGCGGCTCTCGGAAGGCCAGCGAGACGACGAGCAGCAGCGCAGTGGTCGCCGCGAGGATCTGCAGGCAGCTCCCGAGGAAGTGCCCCATCTCCGCCTCGCTCGCCTCATTATCGTAATATTTCCGGCTGGCCGCTCCATGGACGTTCGCGCCGGTCAGCGCCGCCAGGGCCGCCACCAGCGTCGTGAACATGGCCACCTGACCGTATTCGTCAGGGCTCAAATAGCGGGTCAGCACCGGCAGCAGCGCGAACGGGACCGCGGCGTTCAGGACATTGGAGACCAGGTAGATGGCGGAGCCCGACAGCAGCTTGCCGCGCCCCGAACCCGGCGGCTCCTCCGCTTGCGCCGCGGCCTCCGTCGCGCTCATGGGCGGCGCTCCGGGCGCGCTGTCGGCTCGCGGCGCGGGACGTCCTCTCGAACGACGAGCGGCTCCACGTAGGCGCGCTCGTTCGACTCGCCCCGGAGACGGCTGGCCGCGATCGCGAGCCACTCCTTCGGCCGCTCCCGCCGGTAATACCGCCGCACCACCGGGTCTTCGAGGCGCTCTCCGCCGCGGACGGCCTCGTCGACGTAACCCTGCAACCAGCCGAGGCCGTCCGCAAGCTCTCCGCGCGCCACCTTGGCGCCGGCGAACAGGCACACCTGCCAGAAGGGCCGTCCGAGGTTCCAGGCGCGCTGTCCGAGGCTGACGGTCTCCGGGCGACGTCCGCTGGAGCTGCCCGTGCGGCTGCCGGTGGGGCGCGTGGTCTCCGCGATGACATCCGGGAGGAGCTCCGTGCGCCAGCCCGCCGCCCAGGCGCGAACGTTCATGACGGAGTCCGGCGCCCGACAGCGCGCGAAGCGGCCGACCTCCTCGAAACAGGCGCGCTTCATCACGCGGAGCCCGCCGCGCGGAATGTCGAGCCGCTGCCCCGCCTCCAAACGACGACGACCGTCCGCCTCCCGGCTCACGAGGGCGCCCGACACGATGCCAAGCCGAGGCTCTTGCTCGAGGCGCGCGATGAGCTGCTCGAAATAGTCCGGCTCCACACGAATGTCAGCGTCGAGAATGCCGACGTAACGCGCGTCGGGCAGCAGGGGATCGATTTGCGCGAAGCCCGCCCGCACCACCTCGCTGTAGCGGAAGCCCATGTATTCAGCCGCCGCCTCCGCTTGGCCCGCTTCACGGCCCGCCGGCTCGATGCGGTGCACGGTCAGGAAGTCGAGGTCGCTGCCGGCTTCGCGCAGCTCGTCTCCCGTGCCGTCACTGCTGGCGTCGTCGACGACGATCCAGCGCTCGGGTGGCAGCGAGCTGCGGCGCACGCTGTCGACGAGGCCCTCGACCTCGGCCGCCTCATTGTGCGCGGGGGTGACGAGTAAAAGGCCGGAGCTCATCGAGAGAGTCCTAGCCCGCCCGCCCAGCGCACGAAGTCTCGCTGCGCCTCAGCATCCCCGTGATGCAGCGCCACCCGCCGAACCCCCGGGATCGCCTTCAGCCACGAGAGCAGCTCCCCCCGGTCCGCGTGCGCCGACAGCCCCGAGAGCGTCTCGATGCTCGCCTTCACCTGCACCTCGCCGCCGTCGATGAACACCCGGCCGCCGTGCCTCGCGGCCTCCTGGATGCGACGGCCGGGCGTGCCCTCCCCCTGGTAGCCGACGAACAGCACCGTGTTCTTCTCGTCGTCGAGCCCGTCCAGCAGATGGCCCACGATGCGGCCGCCGGTGCACATGCCGCTGCCGGCGATGATAATCATGGGGCCCGGGACGTCACGGAGCCGCCGCGAGTCGCTGCCCTTCTTCACGGCGTAGAGCTCGTCGAAGTCGAGCGGATCGTCGCCGCGGGCGAGCTTGTCGAGGGCCTCCTTGTCGAACAGCGCGCGGAAGCGGTCGTAGGTCTCGGTGATGCCGAGCCCCATCGGCGTGTCGACGGCGACGGGGATGTTCCGGATGCGCCCGGACTCCACCAGCGTGTTCAAATGGTAGAGCAGCACCTGCGTGCGACCGATGGCGAAGCTCGGGATCAGCACCTTGCCCTTCCGCTCGACCGCCCGCCGCAAGATGCGCTCGAGGTTGCGCTCGACGTCGTCGTGGCTGTGCCCGTGCTCGCGCGAACCGTAGGTGGACTCCATGACGACAAGATCCACCGGCCGGTCGCTGCTCCACGTGGTGTTCGGGTCGCGCAGGATCGGGCTGTCCGGTCGGCCGAGGTCACCAGAGAGAATCACGCGGCTCTTCTCGGCGACGAGCTCGACGCTGGCGCTGCCGAGGATGTGACCGGCCTCCCGAAACGCGACCCGCCCTCGGAACGCGGCCACGTGCTCGCCGAGATCGTCGTAAGCGACCACCCGCGACAGCTTCACGAAGCGCCGCATGAAGCGCTCGATCTCGTTGTCTCTCAGATCCTGCATGCGCAGCGAGTCCTCGAGGGAGACGCGCGCGATGGCGAAGGTCGCCTTCGTCGCGAGGATGGGCTTCTCGAAGCCCCCCTCGAGCAACGGTGGCAGGCTGCCGATGTGATCCTGGTGCCCATGCGTGAGCAGCACGGCGTCGACGTCACGCGCCGCGTCCGGGAAGCTCCAGCCCTTCCGATCGCGCCCCTGCGCGATGCCACAGTCGACGAGCAGCGCCGCGCCGCCCGTCTCCACGCGCGTCATCGCCCCGGTCACCGTGCGGACGGCGCCGAGGAGGCGAACCTCACCGTCGGGGAGCGCGTGCTTCGGCGTCGTGGGGATGATGTCCATGGACGTCCTCGTCGCAAACCATCAGGAGAACGGCGCACGAGAGCGCAGGCCTGGAAAACGGCGGAAGTCGTTATCCGTCGTGATCCACTCGCACCCGGACTCGATCGCCAGCGCCGCGAAGTAGGCATCGGGAATGATCTTCCCGCGCGCCTTCGCCTTCGCCGCGAGCTCCTTGAACAGGCCCCAATGACGGGCGCCCGGCCGGACCGGTACCGCATGTGGCTGGTCGCGAATCAGGTCCGCGAACGCGAGCGCCTCGTCGAGGCTAGAGGGCCGCACGAAGACGCGGGCGTGCGTGACGACGCGGACGAACCCGCTCAATACGAGCTCGGCGACGCCATAGGCCTCCGAGCCAGCGAGGACGTCCTCCAGCCAGGCACGGTAGCGGTCATGCTCCGGCGCCTCGCGGCGGTGCGCGTAGACGAGCACGTTGACGTCAATGAGGATCATCGCGACGGATCGTCCAGGACGTCCTTGATCGTCGCCCAGTCGCCGAGGTCGATGCCGGGCAGGACGCCTTCCCCGCCGCTAACCGGCAACGTGACCGGCCGGATGTCGGGAGCGTGCGCCTGGCGCATCAGCGTCTCGCGAAGTGCATCCTCGATGACGGCGGTCAGCGTGCGGTTCGACGCGGCCGCGAGCCGCTTCGCCGCGGCCAGAAGCTCATCGTCGAGCCGTACGGTGGTCCGCATGCGTAAAGACATATCGATGTGTCATCAATATGTCAAGCCGGGCCAGCGGCACGCGCGATGGCCCAACGGGCCAGTGCCAGCAGGTCGTCCAAATGGCTCGTGACGATGCGCTCGACGATGTCGAGGTCGATCTTCTGGTACGCGTGGACCGCGACGTTGCGGAAGCCGACCATGCGCTTCATCCGATCGGCCAGGTCGCCATCGAGCGCTCCCGCCGCGCTCAGCAGGTCGAAGGCGTCCCGGCTCGCCTGCGGGACCCCCAAGCGTTGGTCCCTGACCACATGCATGGCCGTGTCGATCGCGGCCTCGACGGCGCGCTGCAGGTTCAACAGGATGGAGTCCTGCCGGGTCAGATCCTCGTGCAGGTTGCGGGAATCGCCGGCGTAGACCTGACGAATGCGCTCAACGCAGCGCTCAATGGACGCCGCCTTGTTCAGGAGAACGTCATCCACCGTAGATCCGGCCCTCGCGGAACACCTGGTCCAGGATCTCGCGCCGCTCTTCGTTCAGGCGCGCGTATGACGAAAACACGAAGTTCTCGAAGACCACCCGTTCCCGTGCGTCACGCTCGACGAGCACCCTGCCCTTCGAGACGATCTGCATCTGCAGGACCGTCGGCGCCTGTCGCAGGTCCACGAGATCGACGTCCGCGCCAAGCAGCGCCGCGAGCTCTTCCTGCAGCTCAAAGCGCGCCTCGGCGCTCATCGGCGTCGTCGCCAGAAACCCCAGGTCGATGTCGCTCTCGAGCCCTGCTGTCGCGTTCGCGTGCGATCCGAAGACGTACAGAGCGACGAGGTCAGGCACGGTCCGCTCGACAGCGGCGACCAGCTCGACGGCGCGCGAGGCGAGACTGGAGTCCTGCACGGGTCGCTGGCTCATAGCCAGATCGTAGGGCGAGCACACCAGCGCAACAAGCTGGCGGCATCCTCTCCCTGGCCGGCGTTGCGGCTTTGCGGCTTTGCGTGAGAATTTGTGGCTCTCCACAGGGTTTCGTGGGTGCGTCGCGCATGCGCCGAGGCCCCCTCCCTCGAGGAGCGATGCCATCCGAAACCACCTCCCCCGACGTGCCGGGGGAGGTCGTACTGAGCCAAGGAGGTGCATCTGACGCGTCAGGATCCGCGCAAAGTCACCCACGGCCGGATGCGTAGGCATCGGCCGACAGGGGTCCAATGCGTGACGATCTGCTGCGTGCCGCAGGGTACCAAGTGCTCGGCTCACGAACCGCGAGGTCGAGCGACGACTCCCAATCGTCGTCGAGGATATCGCTCGTACGTTTGCGCTAAGGGCGGCCTCCACCGGCATCGGCCGGCATCGGGGGAGGCGGCTTCGTGAACGTGCGAGAACGCGACGGAGGGGGGCCCGCTGCGGCGACCCACTTCACCCTGAGGAGATTCGAATTTGTGTTCCCGCCCACGAGCCAGAAACCGCTAAGCAACCGCCCGATCAGCGTCCACGGCCAACACCACGTCGTCCGCGTCGAGCGTACAGCGCACGCCACGCCCCAGCAGCGCCACCTGCACGACCAGGCGACGGCGGCCGTCGGCGGCCTCTTCGACGACGCCGCGGGCGCCCTTGAGCGGACCTGCGCCTACCTCGATGAGCGTGCCGGGGACGAGGCGCGCGACGGGGTCGAGCGCGCGGCCGGCGTCGACGAGGGCACGGAGGCTGTCGATCTCGCAGTCGGGGATCGCGCGCGCGATGCGCACATCGCCCGGCAGCTTGCCGACGAGGTCGAACACGCCGCGCGCCTTCAGCACGTCGACGCGCTTGGCGGCGCTCAGCTCGCTGCGCAGGAACAAGTAGCCGGGGAAGAGCGCCTGCTCGACCTGCTGGATGCGGTCGCTCCAGATGCGCCGCTCCGTCGTCACCGGCAGGAAGACCTCGAAGCCGCGCTTCACGAGGTCGGTCGCCGCGGCCTTCTCTTGCCGCGCGCGAACGCCGAGCGCGTGCCAGCGGAGGCTCATTACGCGCTCGCCTTGGCGTCGCTGTCGCCGTCGCCGTAATAGCCGCCGTACTTGCGATAATATTGGTAGTAGGCCGCGCCATAGCGCCGGCTCGCGAGGTCCACGTCGTTGAAGATGGCGCCCACGACGTGCGCGTTGGCGTCCTCGAGCGCGCGCAGCATCTGCTTCGCCGAGTCGCGCGAGGTCTTCTGGCACTTGAGCACGAGCAGCACGCCGTCCACCTGCGCGCCGAGGATGACCGGGTCCGTCACGGCGCCGACCGGCGGCGTGTCGAACAGGATGCGGTCGTAGCGACCCTTCAGCTCCTCGATGATGTCCGCGAACTTCCGCGTCAGCAAGAGCTCGGACGGGTTCGGCGGCGTCGGCCCGCACACCAGCACGTCGAGGTTCTCGCTCTCCGAGCGCTTGATGACGTCGCCGAGCTTCGCGTCGCCGACGATGACGTTCGAGAGCCCGACGTCATTGGAGATGCCGAACACGCGGTGCAGGCGCGGCCGCCGCATGTCGGTGTCGACGAGGATGGTGCGGCTGCCGGCCTGCGCCATGGTGCCCGCGAGGCTCACCGCCGTCGTCGTCTTGCCCTCTTGCGGGCTCGGTGAGGTGACGACGAGCGTCTGCAGCGGGCGGTCGGTGCCCATGAACATCAGGTTGGTGCGGATGAAGCGCGCGCACTCCGCCGGCGAGCTCTTCGGGTTCTGCAGCACGTAGAGATCGCGCGCCTGCAGGCTCTCGGGCGTCGGCTTGCCGTCCTTGCCGCTCGCCTCGATGACGGGCAGCAGCCCGAGGAAGGGCACGTCGAGGGTGCGCTCCACGTCGTCTTGCGTCTTGAGCGTGTTGTCGAGCAGCTCGAGGCCGAGCGCCAGGGCGAGGCCGAGCAGCAGCCCGAGCGCCAGCCCCATGGCGAGGTCGCGCTTCAGGTCGGGCTTGAACGGCGCCTTCGGCACACGCGCGCGCTCGAGCACCTGCACGTTGTTGAAGCGCATGGCGCCAGTGAGGTCGGCCTCCTTCATGCGGCTCGTGACCATCTCGTACAGGCGCTCGTTGGTCTCGACGTCGCGCTGGAGGCGCTTGAAGTCGAGGCTGAGCTTGTTGAGGCGCGCCTCCCGCTGGCGCTCGGCGGCGATGGCGGCCGCGAGGCCGCGCTCGGTCTCCTCGAGGGAGGCCTCGTGCCGTTGGCCGGAGAGCATGACGGCGTCGATCTCGCGCTCGAGCTCCTGCTGCACGAGATCGATCTGCTCCTGCAGCGTCGACATCTTGGGGTGCGCCGCCTGGTAGCGCGCGCTGAGCTCGCTGTAGGTCGTCTTGAGGTCGATCAGCTTCGACTTGAGCGCGCTCACTACCTCGGCCGCCTGGATGGTCGCGAGCGAGTCGAGCAGCGCCGGGTTCTCCTTCGCCTGGTGCAGGGCCTCGCGATCGAGCCGGCCGCGGATCCGCTCCGCCTGCACGGCGGCGAGCTGACCGTTGAAGGCGTTCAGGCGCTGCATGACCTCGGCGAGCTGGCTCTCGAGGCTGGCGTTCAGGACGTCGTTGTCCTCCATGAACTGATAGAGCGCGTCCTCGGACTCCTCGAGCTTGGTCTTCAGATCCCGGTGCTGCAGGCCGAGCCAGGTGCCGGCTTCGCGGTTGCCGTCGATGCGCCGCTCGAGGTTCTGCTCGGCGTAGACGTCGGCGACGGCGTTGGCGAGATCGGTCGCGACCTGCGGGTCGGTGTCGACGACGCTCAAGCGCACCACGCCGGACGCCTTCTTGTCGGGCTCGAGCGTGAAGCGGCCGGTGACGAGATCGGCCGTGTCGCCTTCTGGCCGCTCGGTCATGAGCCCCAGGCGGGCGGCGACCGCGCGCGCCACCTCGCGGCTCTGCAGCACCAGATACTCGCGCTCGTAGAAGGCCTCGTTGCCCCACCAGCCGCCCGCGGAGATGGGCATCACCTCCGCCACGCCCGTCAGCACCTGCGGCGTAGCGGTCTGGATCGAGATGACGGACTCCGCGCGAAACAGCTTCGGCTGCCGCAGGCTCCAGATGGCGGCCGCCGCGCCGCAGACGACCAGCGCGATGACGACGAGCCACCAGCGCTTCCGCAGGCCCTCCAGATAGCGCCGGTAGTCGATGCTCTCCTCGGGCTCCACGCCGAGCTCACCGCCTCCGGGCAGCGCCACGAACGGCACGGTCTGTCCGCCGAAGCCAGGCTCCGGCGCGCGCGACGGCTCCGAGGAGGAACGAGAGGGCGTTGCCATAGGGTCCTTCACTGACGCGTCAGACGGAGCTCAGAACAGCAGCTCGGGGACGAACACGATGTCACCGGGGAGCACCTCGACGTCCGCCGCCTTGCCGCTGCGAATGTCCCCCACGCGTGCGTCGAGCGTCACCTTTTTGCCGTCTTCGGTCCTCGTGATGATGGTGCGGTTGACGTCGGCGAGCTTCGCCGTGCCACCCGCGCGCGCGATGGCGTCGATGACGGACATGCGCTCCTCGTAAGGATACGAGCCGGGCTTGCCCACCTCGCCGAGCACGACGACCTTGCGCGAGTTCGCCTCTTTGATGAGCACCGTGACGCTGGCCTCGCGCAGGTACCTCGCGTTGTAGGCGGCCTCGATGCGCGTGCGCGCCTCGTCGGGGGTCGTGCCGTCGACCGTGATCTCGCCGACGAGGGGCAGGCTGACAGCGCCCGTGCTCTCGACCCGGTAGTCGCCGGACAGCTCGGGCTCACCGAAGACCCGAACCGTGAGCAGGTCGGACGGCCCGATGATCGGACGCGCGGTCTGCAGCTCCGGCTGCACGATGGGCTCTTTGGGGCCAAAGCAGGTGGCGCCGCCGAGCAGGGTGCTGGCGGCCACTGCGGCGAGCAGAAGCGAGAGGCGGTTCACCCCCCTTAGTCACCACAGCGAGCGCAAACATTCAATGGGATGAGCCGACCGAGCCGATCCGACCCCACGACGAGCCCGGCCGCTCAGTAGTGGAGGGTGGCCAGGACCATCGTCTCGTTGCTCAGGTACGAGAGGTTCAGACCGCCGCTGACCGCGTTCGTAGCCCGCCAGTCGAGGTTGTTGTTGATGCCGAAGCTCAACCAGTCGAGCATGAAGTAGGAGAGCCTGGCGCCGACGTCGGTGTGCGCATCCAGGCGGGCCAGGTTCGGGTTGTCCGTGATCGTCTGCGCGTTGCCGTCGATGACGACTGGCTGCTCCTGACCGAACTGCAGCAGGCTGAAGCCCGCGAAGACGCCGAGCACGAACTTGGCGCCGATGGCCTGGTCGAAGCGGACGTAGACGCGGTTGTTCTCGAGGTACTGATACAGCGGGGCCGGCCGGATCTCACGGTTCAGGCCGCCCGCGAGGCGCGTCGTCGGCGTGATCGCCCAACGCAGCTCCGCCTGACCGGCCACGCCGATGATCGTCGCCGACGCGATGCCCACGTTGCCGCCGGTCACGGTGTCGACGATGAGCGGGTTCTGGTAGCCGATGGAGACGAGGCCGGAGAGCTTCGGCGTCATCTGGCCCATGATGCCGATCCGGATGCCGACCGGGAAGCTGTCCGGGTTGATGTCGTTCCGGTCGAACGGGTACGTGTTCCAGGCGGCGCCGACCTCTGCGAAGACGCCGGTCTTCGGCAAGAAGCGGTAGTCCGCGCGCAACGACGCGCCGTGGCTCATCTGATCGAAGCCACCCTCTCGCACGATCGGGGAGGCGACGTCGCCGAAGAAGCCGAAGTTCGGGTCGAACCACTTCTCGAAGCCGAAGTTGTACGCCAGGCGAAAGCGCAGCGTGCCGCCGCCGGGGCGGTAGCCGACGCCGATGCCGAGATCATTCCGCAGGCGGTTGAAGATCGTGCCGAGGGCGACCACGCCGGCGTCGTTGTTCGAGGAGAACACGTTGCTCGCGGCGAAGTTGAACATCCCGCCACGGTTGACGTCGAGGGTGCCGCGCACGGCCGCCTGGTAGAGCAGCCAGTTCGCGTTGGCCGCGCCGCCGAACACGTTCGGCAAGAAGCCGTAGTCGACGAACGCCGCGCCGTCGAAGGCGATCAGGCTGCCGGGATACTCGAGCTCGAGGCCGGGCCGGACCCGCGTGACGATGTCACCGGGAAACTCTCCAGCGTCGAGGTCGAACGGCACCGCGTAGGGGTTCGTGTCGAAACCGGCGCCCACGTCGAGCCGCAGGTGCAGCCGGGAGTTCCCGTCGGCGTCGAGCGCGATGCCGCGCCCCTTCACGCCGCCCGAGCCCGCGGGAGTCGCCTGCTGGAGCTTCGGTGCGTTGGCGCCCTGATCCTGGCTCGTCTCCAGGTCCTCAGGGACCGCGTCGGCGTCGGGAGCGACGGGCGCCTCCTCCGCGACCGGGGGCACGTCCTGCGCGATCGCGCTGGAGGCGGCGAGCACGAACGTGAGGGCGAGCGTTGCCTTCGTCAGGCAAGGTGAGCACGAGCGCAGCGTCACACAGGGCTCCCCGCAGCAAATGGCCCCTCGACGACGAACATCGCCGTGGGCGTCGGGGAGGTTAGGACCAGTCCAGGAGCACCGCAAGATGAAAACCGTGATCGACGCACCATGATGCACACTCCGGGACACGAGCCCCCCTTCGTGACCCTCCGGACCTGCATCGTTCGCTGATCTGTCGACGACCGGCGGCGCAAAGAGCGCAGCCGGCGGGCCTCCCGCACAAAGAAAACCCCCCGTCGCCGGGGGGCTTCCTTCGAACAGCAGCAGGCCCGAAGGCCGGACGGTCACTCCTCCGCGGGAGCTCCCTCGGCGCCTTCGACCTCGACCTTCTTCGCGTCGCCGACCGCCAGGCGGATGCGGCTGTAGCCGGCCACCTCGCAGGTATAGAGGACGCGCTTGATGATGTTCATCGAGGTGCTCTTGTCGGCCTGCACGTTCACGGTCGTCGTCGGATCCTCGGCGGGATCGAGGGCCTCGGCGCGGTTGCCGCCGATGGCCTCGAAGCGCTGCCGCTGATCGACGAGCTTCTCTTCGAGCTCGGCGATCTTCATGTCGACCTGGTCCGTCACCAGATTCAGGTCGGCGATGATGGCGCCCTCGAAGTAGAGGTTGTTCTTGCTGTCGATGGCCACGATGGGAACTCGCGTGAGCTCCATGCCGTGCTCGGCCTCGGGCATCTTCAGGTCTTTCGAGACGAAGTTCATCTCGCCGGAGGCGTTGAAGTTCATCACGAGGAAGATGACGAGCACCATCATCATGTCCACCA